>JADGQF010000077.1 GCA_017882045.1 Anaerolineales bacterium | reverse complement strand
AACCATGCGACCGAGCAATCGGACCATCGCGCGATGTGGACAGATGAAGTCATATCTTGAATGTCACTCATTTATCTTGGCCTCAGAAGAATGCCGCCGAACATGACCGCCTGGACTACCGCCAGGCTGCCGCCGGCGATCAGCAATGCGGTCAGCCGGCCTCAGGCACTCCGCCGAATCGCGCCCCGCGCTTCAGCACTCGGCCCCGAACTCCTTGACAAACGCCTCCGCCAGCCGCTGCGGCCAATCGCCCACGGGCGCCAGGCGCCCGAAGAAGAAGCGCAACACCGGCGGCTCCTCCACGAACTGCAGCCCACCCACCTGCGCGCGCCAGCGGTGCAGCCACGTGATCCGGTCCACCGCGTACTCGATGTGTGACATGGTGTAGACGCGGCGCGGCACCGCCAGGCGCGCCAGCTCGAGGTCGGCCAGCACCTCGTTGCCCTGCTGATCGCGGTCGGTCGAGATCGTGCCCCGTTCCATGCTGCGGATGCCGGACGCCAGGTAGATGGCGGCGGCCAGCGCCCCGGCCGGATACTGCACTTGCGGAAGGTGGGGCAGGAACCGTTTGGCATCCACATGGCAGGCCAGCCCGCCGGCCGGCGTCACCACCGGCACGCCGTTCGCCTCCAGGCGATCGACGAAATACTTGATAAACTGGATCGCACTGCCGGCGACGTCCGTCTCGCACATCTCGCGCAGGCCGACCGCCATGGCCTCGATCTCTTTGGTCGACATCCCCCCGTAAGTGGCAAAGCCTTCGTACACGGGCAGCCATTCCAACAGCCGGTTGAAGTAGCTCCGGTTATCGGTGGCGATCAGCCCGCCGCGCGCCGCCGCGCTCTTGCGCCCCGACAGGTACACGATGTCCACATAGCCCATCTGCTCGCGAATAATCTCGCCGATGGAACAGTCGCGGTAGGCGGGCTCGCGCTCCTTGATCAGGAAGGCATTTTCGGAGATCAAGCTGGCGTCGAACACCAACGGGATGTTGTGCGCGCTGGCGATCTCCTTGACGCCCCGTAGGTTGTCCATGGAGAACGGCTGGCCGCCCACCAGGTTCGTGGTGGCCTCCATGCGGATGTAGGCAATGCGCTCTCCGTATTGTCCGATGGCCGCCGACAGCTTGTCGAGGTCCATATTGCCCTTGAACGGCTCCCGGCTGGCGGTCCGCAAGCCTTCATCCGTGAGCAGCTCCAGGACTGTGCCGCCGGCCAGCTCGATGTGTGCGCGCGAGGTGGTGAAATGATAGTTCATGGCCACCACCGAGCCCGGCTTGACGAAGACCTTGGCCAGCAGATGCTCCGCCGCCCGGCCCTGGTGCACGGGCATGCACAGCTCGAACCCCAGCACGTCCTTGACCGCCGCGGCCAGCCGGGTGAAGCTCTCCGATCCGGCGTAAGCGTCATCCGACACCATCATCGCGCCCAACTGATTATCACTCATGGCGTTGGTGCCGCTGTCGGTCAGCATGTCCAGGAAAATGTGGCGGGTCGGCAACAGGAAGGTGTTATAGCCGGCTTCGGCGATCGCGTTCAGGCGATAGGCCATCGGGGGAAGGGTGACCTTCTGGACGATACGCACCTTGTGCATTTCCATGGGGATCACGCGCCCGTCGGACAGTCGGATGCTCATGATGTTCCTCCAGCTCTGCAAGGTTGGTCGATCGTTACCCGGAGCTGACCGGTCAGGCGGACCGAATGGAGCACTCTGATGCGGGGAAAGATGCGGACAGGCCGTTCCGTACGCATGACAGGCGAGCGGCAGCGGTCGTCGGTCGGAGGTTCAGTCGGGAAAACCCGGCTATTCTAACGCGGTTCACGCGCAGGGGCAAATGGGCTTGTGGTGGGCACATACTGCTCCCGAAACCTATTGACAGTCACGGATACCAGTAGTAGAATCAGTGTGTATTTAGCTATTTATGTAGCAATATTCGAATACACAATGACTGGCTGCGCAGGCTTTCGATGTGGGGCGCCGGCGACCACGGGCCCGCGCCAGGGCGTGGGCGTTGTCAAACCAGATTGGCAGTACGAAAGGAGCGTTAAGCTATGGGCTGTCTGAGCAAATCTGCGTAAATCCGCGTCCTTGCCCGACGCAGCCGAGCGTTTGGGCAGATGGCACTTTGACTCGGAGGAAAGCTATGAAACAGACAGTATGGAGAGTCCTCAGTGTCCTCGTCATGATCGTGTTCCTGGCCGGCTGCACGACGGCGCCGGCCCCGACTGCGGCCCCAGTGGCCCCCGCTCCTCCCACGACCGCCCCGTCCCTGGCGACGTCGGCGCCCGCGACCACCGCTCCCGCAGCCACCGCTCCGCCAGCCACCGCCGCCGTGACGACGACGACTGCCCCGGCAGCCACCGCCGCCCTGACGACGACGACTGCCCCGACGACCACGACCGCGCTGACGACCACGACCGCCACGACGACTACGGTTGCCGCGGTGCCCACCGTGTCTCCCGACATCGCGAATTTCCAGTCTGATCCGAACAACCTGTTCCCCAACAACATCGGCACCGCCTCCTGCAAGGGTGTCAAGCTGGTGGCGGTCACCCAGACCGGGCCGCAGATCGCCGGGCCCCTGCAAGAGTACGCAGCACAGTGGGGACAGAAAACCGGCGGCAGCGTTGAGGTTCAGACCTTCGCCTTCGGCGACCTCTTCCAGAAGATCCGCACCGCCTTCGTGTCGGGGGCCAATCCGTTCGACATCCTCGTCTACGCTTCCGACTGGGCAGGCGACATCATGGGGTCCGGTTGGGTGATTGAGGTCCCGCAGACCCTTCAGGACCAGATCGGTTACAAGTACCTCATCCCGACCTACCGTGACCGCATCCTGTCGTGGGGCGGCAAGATCTACGGCATCCCCTACGACGGCGACGCACACATGATGTATTACCGTCGCGATCTGCTCACCGATCCGGCCCAGATGACCGCCTTCAAGGCCAAGTACGGCTACGAACTGCCTGCGCCGCCCAAGACTTGGACGCAATACCACGACATCGCCGAGTTCTTTAACGGCCAGACCATCAACGGCCAGACGATGTACGGGGCCGGCACGGCCTTCAAGCCGCACGCTCAGTCCTACTGGACCTTCCTCGGGATCGCCGCCTCCTTCTCCAAGGCGCCGGGCGACCCGGCCTATTTCTTCGATCCCGTTACCATGCAGCCACGCATCAACAACGAGGGCTTCGTCAAGGCTCTCGACCTGTATACCTCGCTGGTCAAGGTGGGCCCGCCGGGGGTGGTGAACTGGGATGTCGGCGACATCCGCTCCAACTTCCCCGCCGGCAAAGTCGTCCTGGCCATTGACTGGGGTGACGTGGGGCCCCTCTCCTCCGACCCGAAGGCTTCCGCGATCGTCGGCAAATGGGGTTCCGGCCTGGAACCCGGCGTCGAGCAATACTGGGACACCAAGCAAAACAAGTGGGTTAACCAGTTCAACCAGGCGCCTTACCTGGCCTTCGGTGGCTGGATCCAGGGCGTGACCAGCAGCAGCAAGAACCAGAAGTGCGCCGAGGACTTCGCCGCCTTCATGGGCAACTACAACATGTCCTTGCGCCTCAGCGTGGAGCCGGGAACCGGGGTGAACCCGCACTACTTCAGCGACATGAACAACCTCCCGCCCTGGACCAAGCTGGGGATGACCCAGCCAGAGACCACAGAGTACGTGGGTGCCATCCGCCAGATCATCGGCAGCCCCAACACCGTGATCGACTTGCGCATCACGGGCGCTGCCGAGTACTTCGACGCCCTCGACGGGCAACTGGCCCAGGCCGTGGCCGGCCAGATCACTTCGAAGGCCGCCCTGGATGCGGTGGCTCAACAGTGGAACCAGATAACGGACCGCATCGGCCGCGACCAGCAGAAGAAACTCTACCAGCAAATGTTGGGACTGCCGACGCCATAAGGATGCGAATCGGCGCCTGACGTGAGCCGCCGAGGCCGGCGGCGCCCGTGCTGGATCCCACGGTGGGGATCCAGCACGGGCGCCTTCCGGCCGTCTTGTTATAGACTATGGGGGATTATATGGCAGTGAGCGAAACGGACCGGCCCGCCAGGCCGATCTCCCGGCGCCCCTCAACCGAGGAGGATACGGGTGGCATCACCCGGGATCCCAGCAAGTACGTGTTCCTGCTGCCGGCCGTCATCCTGATCCTGCTGTTATCGATTTTCCCGCTGCTGTTCTCGCTTGGCCTCAGTTTTGTCAATTGGGATCTGAGCCGACTGCAAGGAGGGATTCAGTTCGCCGGGCTGAACAATTTCATCCAGCTGATGCAGGATAAGCGCTTCTGGAACACCGCGCGCGTCACTCTATCCTTCGTCGTGGGGGGAGCCGCCCTTCAGTATACGCTCGGCCTGGGGATCGCGCTGCTGCTGAATCGCGAGATCCGCTTCCGGCGCTTCTTCCGCGTCGTGTTCCTGCTGCCCATGATGCTAACCCCCGCGGCGGTGGGTTACCTGGGCCGCATGCTGTTCAACGAGACGCAGGGCCCGGTGAACGACATCATCACGCACCTGGGCGGTCCGGCCATCCCGTGGACGAGCAATTCGACCCTGGCTTTGCCCTCACTGATCCTGGTCGACACCTGGGAGTGGGTACCGTTCCTCATCATCGTTCTGCTCGCCGGACTGCAGTCCCTGCCCCCCGAGGTATTCGAGGCGGCAACGGTCGACGGCGCCAACGCCTGGCAGACCTTCCGCCACATCACCTTCCCGCTCTTGCTGCCCACCTCGGTCACCGTGATCCTCATCCGGGCCCTGGAAGCCTTCAAGCTGTTCGACATCGTCGCGGTCATGACCGGCGGCGGACCGGGCACCTCGACCGAGTCGGTGACCTGGTACACCTACCTGGCCGCGCTCACCTATGGCCGCCTGGGCTACGCGTCGGCGATGGCCTACAGTTTGCTCATCATGGTAACCATCTTCTGTCTTCTGTTTCTTGCTGCCACCCGCCGTGGCGTCGAAGCATCCCAATAGCGAGGTGTCCCGTGCAACTGACGATCCGGCGGAGCCGCCTCATCAAAGGCATTATGACCTATGCCATGCTGTTTGGCTGGGCTTTCGTGTGCCTGTTCCCGCTCTACTGGCTGCTGATCACGTCGTTCAAGCAGCCCATCGCCGTGTTCCAGGGACCGAAGTACTTCCCGTGGATCGACTTCAAGCCCACCCTGGATGCCTGGCGTTTCCTGCTGACCGGCCCGGCCCACGAAGCGGTGATCCGTAGCTGGACCAACAGCGCCATCGAGGCGCTCAGCAGCGCGGCATTGGCCGTCTTCATTGGGGCCATGGCCGGGTACGGGCTGGCACGCTTCCGCTACCTCGTGCGCGGGCTCAGATGGCGCAACCAGCAGATCGCTTTCTGGATCATCTCCCAGCGCATGCTCCCGCCCGTGGTCGTGGTCCTACCCTACCTCATCATGTTTCGTTTCGTGGGCTTGGTCGACACCTACGCCGGGATGATCCTGGCCTATACCGTCTTCAACCTGCCCTTTGCCGTCTGGATCTTGCGCGATTTCTTTGCCGGGCTGCCGCCCGACCTGGAGGAGAGCGCGCTGATTGACGGCGCATCGCGTCTGGGAGCCTTCCGCATGGTCGTGCTGCCCCTGGCAGCGCCGGGGCTGGTGGCAACCTTCCTGTTCTGTATGATGTTTGCCTGGAACGACTACCTGTTTGCGCTGATGCTCACCTTCAGCCGGGCCTCTACCCTACCCATGTATATCGCCGGCGAGGGCACGCAGTCATACGGGCCGCAGTGGTGGTACCTGTCCGCGCTGTCGCTCATGGCCGTCGCGCCGATGATACTGGTCGCCCTGCTGGTCGAACGCTATATCACGCGTGGGCTCGTGGTGGGCGCCATCAAGTGATCCGCCTACAGGCCGTGCTGGGCCAGGAATGCGTCGGCGGCGGCGCGTTGAGGGAAGGAAATTTGCGTCCCGATCCGGGTGACCGATAGAGCGGCGACCGCATTGGCCCGTCGCAGCGCGTCGCGCAATGGCCAACCTTCGCCGAGGAAGACCGCCAGGCTGCCGATAAAGGCATCTCCCGCCCCGGTGGGGTCCACCGGCTCGACGGGCACCGCCGGCACATGCTCTGCCACACCGTCCCTATCCACCAGCAGCGCGCCACGCTCGCCCAGCGTCAGAATCACGGCGCCTGGGCCGCGCTCCAGCAGCCGCCGCGCGGCGGCCTCGGCCTCCTGCGGGCTGCCGGCAGGCAAGCCCGTTAGCAGTTCCGTCTCGGTCTCGTTCGGCGCGCAGATGTCGGCCAGCCGCAGCAATTCGTCGGGCAGAGGAGCGGCCGGAGCAGGATTGAGGATCGTGCGCACCCCGCCGGCCTTCGCGATGCGCAGGGCTTCAAAGGTCGTTTCGATGGGTATCTCCAACTGGCAGATCAGGATGTCCGCCGCAGTAATCAGCGCGCGGGCCGCCTGGGCATCGGCAGGCGACAGGCCCATGTTGGCCCCGGGCACGATCACGATGAAGTTGTGCGCGCTGTCGTCGACAAAGATCGGCGCCACGCCGGAGAAAAGCGACTCGTCAAACAGCACGTGGGATGTGTCGATCCCCTGCTCGCGATAGTTACGTAGCGTTCCCTCACCAAACACGTCGCGGCCCAGCCTGGTCACCATTGTCACCTGCGCTCCCAGCTTCGCGGCCATCACGGCCTGGTTGGCCCCCTTGCCTCCATAGCCCAGGTGGAAGGAATGACCGATCATGGTCTCCCCCAGCTTCGGCAAGCGGGGCACCTTCGAGATGAGGTCGATATTGGAGCTCCCGACGACGCATATCCTTGGCGGCTGTCCTGACATCGCGCTACCTCGCTCCTCTTGACGTTCCTGCCCTGACGTTCCGACGTCCGTGCGCCATGCCTGCTTTACGGTCCGGGAACTACGATGTGCTCCTCGGCATAAATGTGGATGCGCAGTTCACAGAAGTCGTCCGCATCCGCTCCGGCCACTCGCCCGATCTCGCTCGCGAACGCGGCGTCCATCGCTTCAAAGCTGTCCCACCACAGCTCGGCGGTGCCGTCGTAAAGCGGTTCTGCGCCCATCCCGGCAGGTTGATAATCGCCGGCGATGTTGATGCGGTAGCCCCGCAAGTCGGGCAGTTGCGAGGACAGCCGGATGTGGTCTTCGCGCCAGCGGCGCGCGAACTCCTCTCGGCTGATGCCCGGTTTGCGCTTGAGCAACGCGATCACTTTGACCATTACTACCTCCCTGCCCCAGCCTCTCACTCTCGTTGAACAGTTGCGTTTTGCTTGTATCACACTGCCGGCCGGTTGTCAACCGCCCTCGCAGCCCCTCGCAGGCGCGATCAGGCCCTGCTTTGGCGTATTTGAGTGCCGGGTCAAAACGCACACCCGCCGGTTGATCCGGCCGGTAGCTATCCGATCGTGCAGAGAAGGCAGGGCTGCGCTTTTGATGCTGCTGGACTTGGGGGTACTCCCCCCTGTCGTCCCAGCGTTCACCCGCACACCTCTGGACACCCGCCGCACTGGCTGCGACCGGTCGTCTCCTCTCCCACTTTGCCCTCGGGTTTGGCTACCTCGTACGTCTTCGACGTCAACGTCAACGACGTCAACGTTATCCATTATGTAAATCTACCTGACAACAAGAGGGATCACATGACAGTAAAAGTAGCTGAGCGCAGAGTCGACCGTTCGCCCTTTCGACGCCGGTCCGCTCCTCAAGAAGAGCGCCCCCGCACCCAGCCGGCTGGACCCCCACCCAGCGCCTGAGACCCCGTCTCATCGCTCATCGGCTGTCACCCGTCTCATCACGCACCACCCCTCTCATTTGCGCCCCGCAATGCCGGCCAGCTCGGTGCGCAATCATTAGAGCCGGCGCCGGCGGCCGGCGGCAAACTCCGTTCCACTGGTACCGGAGCTTGTTCGCCTGGGGCGCCGTCAGCGCGCCCCGCGCCGTGCCGGCCTATTGTAGGTGCCCCTACATCCCGGCCCTCCCCTTTTCCATACTATCTAAACAAATGTATCATATAAATATGATAAGTCGAGCGTAACAGTTGTGCAATCAGAACCCGGATTCGTTGAAAACGGCTCGAAACTGCAACTTTGGGAAAGTGGCAAGCTGGGCTACAAGCCCCGCTGCCGGTCTGCTGTGAGAAATAGGCCTGGTGCCGGAGCTGTGAGGAGTGAGCAAGAAGTGAGTAGCTTTCGGCCTGGAAAGCGCACACCGAGTGGGGGTATCCTCTGGACGTAACGGTTCGACAACAAGACAAAACATCCGAACAGGAGCGTGACATGGACAAGTTGGAAATCGTCAAGAACGCCATGACAGACATCGAGAAAGGTGCCATCAAAGCATCGTCCTACACGGAGGACATGATCTTTAGCGGTCCGGTACCCCAACCGCTGAACCGAGAGAAGTACCTGGACCTCATGCGCGCGCTTGTAGGGGCCTCGCCTGACTGGAATTTCCACGCTCGCGACTTCACGGTCGAGGGCGACACCGTCCAGATCAGCATCAGCATCACCGGCACGCAAACCCGCACCCTGCCCGGTTTGATGCCGGGTATGCCTGACCTGCCGGCCACCGGCAAGCAGTTTTCCCTGCCGGGAGAACACCTCACGATAACCGTCCGCGGGAACCAGATCAGCCAGATGGTGGCGCGGGTGCCTCCAGGCGGGGGTGTACCCGGCATGTTGGCCCAGCTTGGCGTCCCGCTATCGAGCTGATCGATGACGTGAGCTGCCCATTCGGAGTACTGACAGCAGCACCTTGGTCTGCGGACTGTGGAGTTTGGTCTTCTGGTGCAATGGCACACGTCCATAGTAATTGACAGAACATTTCCTTTTCCTCAAAGTGAGGTACTTCACTCACGTTGCTATATAGCTAAGATCCGCGGTGAGGGAACCGTCATGCCAGCCCATGCGCCCCACCCCCTGTTCGACCAACGACAACCGTTGGAGAGGAAAGATGAAACCACTGTCGCGTCTTGTTCCCGTCATGCTGATCGTCCTGGCCCTGTTCTCGGCCAGCTTACCCGCGGCCCTCGCGGCTCCGGCCGCCCAGTCGGGCGGACCTCAGACCTTTACCGTGCTGGTTGGCACAGAGGCCGGCATTCAACAGCTGGCTTCGGGTCCGGCCGGCGCCTGGCAGATCATGAAATACTACCCCGACACGATCACCGTCAACGAGGGTGACACCATCGTGTGGAAGATCAACTCGACCGAGTTCCACACCGTCAGCTTCCTGACGCCCGGACAGCAAGCGCCCGCCTTTATCATGCCGGAGGGCGGAAACAGCCAGCGTCTGCTGTTTAACCCGCAGGTCGCCTTCGCCACCCCTACGGCCAACTTCGACGGGACCCAGTATGCCAACTCCGGCCTGCTGCAGCGTAATGCGCCGCCGAACCCCACCGAGTTCAAGCTGGCCTTCAGCAAGGCCGGCAGCTATGACTACGTTTGTCTGGTCCATGTGGGGATGAAGGGCAAGGTCATCGTCCAGCCGAAGGGCACGGCCTACCCCAAGACCCAGGCCCAGATCGATGCGGACGCCAAGGCGCAGATCGCGGCCGACCAGCAGATGGCGCTGGGCATGAAGGCCCAGGCGGCCCAGGCGCAGGCCACGCGGCCCGGACCCAACGGCACCACGGTCCACGTCGTGAACATGGGCTACAGCGCGAACATGGTCGACTACATGCAGTTCGTGCCGAACAACCTGACCATCAAGGCCGGCGACACGGTGGAGTGGCAGGCAAACAACGGCGCCACGCCGCACACAGCGACCTTTCTGTCCGGCGCCAAGGAACCCGACCTGATCATAACCGAACCGCAGCAGAGCGGTCCCCCAAAGCTGGTGTTCAACCCGCAGGTCCTGGCCCCAGCAGGCGCATCGACCTACGGCGGAACGGGCTACACCAACTCGGGTCTGATCAACGGCAAGCAGGACCCGACGCCCGGGCCCAAGACTTACACGTTGGTCTTCGATAAGCCCGGGACTTACACCTACCTGTGCTTGTTGCACGACAACATGGGCATGACGGGCACGATCACGGTGCAGGCGACGACGGCCGGTGCGGCCGGCGCGACCACCGCCGCGCCCAGCACGCTGCCCACCACCGGCGGCGCGCCGTCTACCTGGCCGCTGGCCGCAGCGGGCGCGGCCCTGGCCCTGGCCGGCGCGTACCTGCGGAAGCGGAGCCGCGCTGAGAGAGCATAATTCAGTTTTGCTCCGTTGACGGCTGCCAACCGATCCGGAGGACCGGCCGGGGACAACCCCCGGTCGATCCTCCGGCTTTCATTTAAGCAGGGACAGCAGAAAGAACAGCCTGACGCCCAGGCCCAGCACGACCAGGTTGCCTGCCACGCTGAGGGCGGTGCGACAGGCGGGCGACAGCCGGCGGTGCGCCAGCGCGCCAAGCGCCGCGAGCAGCGCCGGCCACGAAAGCCACGCGCTCGACGGGTGTGGCCGCGCCGCCGACCTCGCTGCCGGCCCCGCGTCCGAGGATCAGCGCGGCGAAATAGGCGACCGTCAGGGGATTGAGCAGCGTCAACCCGAGGAACTGTGCGTAGATGCGGGCAGCCAGCGCGCCGCCGGCCAGCGCAGCCAGGCTCGCATACAGGAAATCAGCCGAGGCCGCCCCGGCGCCGGCCATGAACGCCGGGCGGAAGCCGCGCCGCAGCCCCATATCGACGATCAAGACCGCAATCGCCCCCACCGGTACGGCAATGCCGTACCCGGCCAGGACACCCTCCCAGAATGCCGGCATCCCGCCATTTTAGCACCGGCGGCGACGGGGCAGAAAAGCGCGCAATATTAGCGCAATTCAACCCCGCCGGGGACATGCGCATGGCCGGCGAAGTCGATGCAGATCGACGTAGCAGCCCATTGGAGCGGTTTCAACCGCCCGGACCACCCCTCAGCCGCGTCGCAAACACAAGTACGCCGCACCGCGCGCATCCAGAAAGATCGCGCCGGGAGTGCGTACCACCCGCAGGACGACATTCTCGCAGGCCGGGCAGCGCAAAATGATGCCGGGGCCTTGCATGAAGGCCAGCAGCGTGCCGACCTCGCCCTCGCGGCCACAGTGGGCGCACTCGGTCGGGCTGGCAGTCATCTCGGCGCTGAAAACGTCGTACAGGATGCCGGCGGCGGCGTTGGCGTCGAGCATGAGCGCCTGGCCGGGCCAGCCATTCGGGTCCATCTCGTCCACCGCCTTATCCTCGCGCATAGTGCCCCCCCGCCTCAGCCGGTCGCGCCGGTGGGGCCGAAGCGCTCCGTGCGGATGCGCTCCGAGCGGATGCCGAGCTCGGCCAGGGTGTTGGCGACGCTCTCCAGCAGCCGGTCGACGCCCACCCCTTCCCAGCGGGTGTCGAGCTTGCTCCACTTCGTGACGCAGTGGATGTCGGCCACGTAACTCTGCACCGGCAGGCGCAGGAACTCGTCCCACGTCCAGCTAACCGGCTCGCCTACCAGGCCCTCGACGCGGAACGTCCAATCCGCCAATGGGGAGCGGGGGGTCGGGCCGGCCGAGAAGACCGGGAAGTCGTAGGTGACATACTGGCCGGGCGGCACGCGCTCTGCGGACTCCGGCGCGCGCCGTTTGCCTGAAAAGCCACGCGAAATGACGCTGTCGGGCATGCGAACTTACCTCCTGGTTGCCGACCTGTCGCAGCGAGACACATTGCGTTGCACCTCCTGGCAAAGGATGGCACTGTCGACGAGTATTCAGGCAACTGGGCCTGCCGTCAACTGGTTTTTATGATTAAATTGTGTTATTTTAGATCATTATCTTCGCCAATCAACAACCCCCACTGGTAGGCGACCACTGCCGCCTGGGTGCGGTCCTCAACCCCAAGCTTCTG
This sequence comes from Anaerolineales bacterium, assembly GCA_017882045.1. Lineage (GTDB taxonomy): Bacteria > Chloroflexota > Anaerolineae > CG2-30-64-16 > CG2-30-64-16 > JADGQF01. The sequence continues at coordinate 5,230 of JADGQF010000077.1, read as the reverse complement.
CAGGATCGCGCTCACGTAGTTGCGTACCGTGCCGGCTGACAGGTGGAGGCGTTGAGCAATCTCGGGATTACTGTAGCCGAGCGCAATCAGGCGCAGCACCTCCAGCTCGCGCTCGCTGAGCGTCTCGGCCTGGACCTGCCCCGCCGGCGCGGGCGCCGCGGCCACCTGCTCCATCAGCTTCCCGGCGATGGCCGGATCCACAAATGACTTGCCTGCCGCCGTGCCCTTGATCGCCGCCAGCAGGTCGTCGCGTCGCGTATCCTTCAGGAGGTAGCCGGCTGCGCCGGCCCTGATCGCTTCGAAAACCCACGCATCTTCGGCATAGGTGGTCAGTATCAAGACGCGCACCGTCAACTGCTGGCTACGTAAGCGCCGGGTGGCCTGGACCCCGTTCATCACCGGCATTTTCAGGTCCATCAGTACCACATCCGGCCGCCGTTCGTTCGCCAAGGCGACCGCTTCTTCGCCGTTGGCCGCCAGCCCCACGACTTCGATCTCCTCGTCCGTACTCAGGATCGCGGCCAGCCCTTCCCGCACTACCGTCTGGTCGTCACAGATCAAGACTCGCACCATCAGCTTTCCTCGTGAAGTGAACAATGAGCCGGACTCGGGTGCCTTGCCCGGCCGGGCTACTGATCTCGAGCTGGCCGCCGATCAGGTGGGCGCGCTCCCGCATGCCGCGAATCCCAAGATGATCGCCCGCCTCGTCGCGCGGCGGCGGTACCGCCTCGACATGAATGCCCAAGCCATCGTCCTCAACCGTCAGCCTGATCTCGCCCTCAGTTTCCTCCAGCCGGACGTGGAGCGAGCGGGCGCACGCGTGGCGGACGACGTTCTCCAGGGCCTCCTGCGCGATGCGGTAGACACCCTGCTCGACGCTGAGAGACGGGTATTCCTGGAGCTCGTCCGGCAGGTGCAGCTCCAGCTCGGCGCCCGATCGCTGCGCCGCCGACTCGGCCAGGTCCCGTACGGCCAGGATCAGTCCCAGATCCTGGAGCGGTGAGGCACGCAGCGCCTGGAGCGCCCGCCGCGCTTCGGCCAGCCCGGTGCGGACCGTGTCGTCGGCCTGGTCCAGGATACGTCGCGCCCTGTCGGGCTGCGTGCTCCACAGTGAGCGGACCGCTTCCAGCTGGACGGCCGCTGCGCTCAGCGAATGGGCAAGAGTGTCGTGAAGCTCGCGCGCCAGCCGGTTGCGTTCCCCGCTGATGGCCAGCTCCTCGAAGGTGGCGGCATACTGCTGCAGCTGCTCGTTGGCCGCGGCCTGGCGCTGATAAGCCCGGGCCAGGGCCGAGCGCTGCTCGCGCTGGACCGAGACCAGGGTCGCCGTGACGTGGCCGACCAGGAGCATCATCACCCCCTGGAGCACCAGCCAGCCCACAGGCACGGTCCATATGACATTGGCCGGCCACGGCGACACCAACGCCTCGAAAACTGACAGCGCGAACACGTACACGAAGACATACCGGTGCTGGTATTCCCAGGCAATCAGCATGGCCGTGACGAAGAAGAACATGCTGAAGGGAGACTGCAGCGGGTTCTCCACTGGCCACCGGTAGTAGCCCACCAGCAAAGGCAGAAGCCCCAGGGCCAGGGTCAGCAGGACAAACCAGCGCCCGAGCCGCTGTTGAGCCTGGGGCCACAGCAGGAGAGCCAGCAGCAACATCTCGACCAACAGCAACGGCCCGGTGTTGCGAAAGCTCAGCTTCTGGACCAGGCTCTGCTGCGACACTTGCTCGAGTGTCAGCTCTGAGTTCCCTGCCAGCTGAATGAGGATCAGCACCGGCCCGACTTCCATCCAGAAAAGTAGACGGATCACGATGAACAGGCGGTAAGCCTGCAAGAAACCGGGCTCGGGGGTGGTCTCTCTCATGCCCCGAGTATATCACATCACCGCCGTCCACTGTCATATGACAGTGCGAATGACAGGTGACACTACCCGGCGTGACGGTTCAGCCTATATAGTATAGTCTGTCGGCCTCAGGCGGCGGCTTTGCCGCGCGCGCGGGCCCGAATCATTCTGTACCCGGCTGGTCTGTTCCGAAATGCTTACGACACCCTGGCAGAAAGTGCTGATCGACCTGTGGGAACACCGAGTGCGCACTCTGATCGTGGCGCTGGCCATCGCGGTCGGAGTGTTCGCCGTCGGAGTAGTCCTGAACACGCGCGAGATCCTGGTCCGCGAGTACCGCCGCGATCAGACGAGCGCGCAAGTGGCCTCTGCCATCGTGTACACCGCGCCATTTCAGGAGGACCTCGCGGACAGCATCGCCCGTCTGCCGATGGTAGCTGCTGCCGAAGGGCGCACGCTCGTCCAGGGACGAGTCTACCGTGGAACGGGCGTCCCGCAGGACCTGGTTCTCATCGTGGTCCCCGACTTCGCCAACATGCGGGTCGATGCCATCACCCCCCTGGCGGGCGCCTACCCGCCGGGCCGCGGAGAGGTAGTCCTCGAACAGCGGTCGTTCGAGGACCTGGGGACGCAGATCGGTCAGGAACTCAGCGTTGAGTTGAATAACGACGCAACCAGGACGCTCAAGGTCGTAGGCGGCGTCCACGACCCCGAACAGTTCGCCCCGGCCCTGTCTGGCGTGGCCGTCGGTTACGTGACCCTGGAAACGCTGCAGGGGCTGGGCTACCCGGAGACATGGGCGGAGCTACGCATCCGCGTGACCGAGCCGGCGCATGATGAGAGGCACATCCTCGCCGCGCTCAGCCAGGTCGAAGACCGCCTGAAAGAGTCGGGACGAACTATCCTCAGTCGGAAAGTGATCACGCGCGCAGTGGCCGATCCCTTTATCGACAGCATCGTGCTGATCCTGACCGGCTTTGGCCTGGTGATCCTGGTGCTATCGGGCCTCCTGGTGATCAACGCCATCTCCGCGCTCATCACGCAACAGATCCCGCAGATTGGCGTGATGAAGCTCATCGGCGCCCGGCGCTGGCAAATCATGCGCCTTTACCTGGCTACGGTACTGATCTATGGTCTGCTCGCGGTGGCCGTCGCGCTGCCTCTCGCCGCGTTGACCGCCCGCCTGTTGATGACCGACATGGTCGAGAAGCTGCTCAACGTCATGCCCCTCAGCTACAGCATACCCGTCCCGCTGCTGGTCATCCAGGTTGCGGTCGGGCTTCTGTTACCCCTGGGGGCCGGGCTGGCGCCGGTGATCCGTGGTACGAGCGTCACCACCCAACGCGCCTTGACCGACATCGGCCTGGGCGGCGGCGTCTATGGGCACAGCCTGTTCGAGCGAGGGCTGGCCCGCCTTCAGAAGGCGCTCTCGATCCAGCGCCCGCTCCTTCTCGCGATCCGCAACACGCTGCGACACAAGGGACGACTGGCGCAGACCCTGGTCGTGCTGATCTTTGGCACGGCGTTGTTTGTGTCGGTGCTCAGCGTCCGCGCATCGGTGACAGCGACGCTGGCTTCCTTCATGCGCTTCCACCGCTACGATGTGTCGGTGGAGATGAAGCAGCCTGAGCTGGTCGCGCGCCTGGAACAGGCCGCTCGTGAGGTGCCGGGGGTCGTCGATGTCGAGATCTGGTCCTCTGGCCGTGCGACGCGCGTGCGCCCGGATGACAGCAAGAGCAACGTCTTCAACGTCGTGGCCGTGCCCGCCGGTACGACGTTCATGGATCCCGAGCTGGTCGCCGGCCTGCCGCTGCCGGCCGGCTCGGCAGCGGCAGGGCCAGAGGCTGGCGTGGCGCGCGCGTCGGCGCGCGCATCGGCGCGTGCTTTGGCGCCCACACCGGGCGCGCAGCCCAATCCGGTGGTGGTGAACTCGGACCTGGTAGACGACGAACGCGACCTGCGCGTGGGCAGCGACCTGGTGCTCGACATCAACGGCCGCAAGGCGACCTGGCACGTGGTCGGCATCGTCAGCACCGAGTCCCGGGGGCCGGCCGTCTACGTGAGCCGTGACGATTTCGCCTACGCCACGCGCGCGCCCGGCCAGGGCATGTACGTGCAGGTACGCACCGCGCAGCACGATGCCGCTGCGCAGCATTTGCTGGCCGCCCGGCTCTATGACCATTTCGAGGCCGCGGGGCTCAAGGTAAACGGCACCGAGACCGCGGAGGTCACCCAGCAGGAGAATGTGCTATTGTTCACGGTCGTGGTGACGTTCCTGATCCTGATGGCGTTGCTGCTGGCGGCCGTCGGCGGCCTGGGGCTGGCCACCACCATGAGCATCAACATGATGGAACGCGTGCGTGAAGTGGGCATCCTGCGTGCCATCGGCGCTTCGAACGTCTCGGTGCGCCAGATCGTGTTGGCGGAGGGGATCGCGATGGCGGTCATCAGCTGGGCCGTCGGGACGGCCCTCTCGTTCTTTACCAGCCCTATCTTCAGCCGCGAGCTCGGGCTGGCGCTCATCAAGATACCGCTGCGCTATCAGTATTCGTTCGCTGCGGCCGGCATCTGGTTTTTTATCCTGCTAGCGATCGCGGCCGTCGCCAGCCTGGGTCCGGCGCGCGCGGCCGTCCGCCTGACGGTACGGGAAGTGCTGGCGTATGAATGAGAACGGAGCCCTGGTTCACCTGAAGGAAGTGCGCAAGGCCTATCGGACGCCTGCCGGCGACGCCCTGGCCCTGCGCGGGATCGATTTGCAGATTCGGCAGGGAGAATTCGTGGCAGTGGTCGGCAAGTCGGGCGCGGGCAAATCCACGCTGATCAATATGGTGACAGGCATCGATCGCCCTACGTCGGGTGAGATCTGCGTCGGGTCGAACGCCATCCACGGCATGAGCGAGGATCAGATCGCCGCCTGGCGCGGGCGGTACGTGGGCGTCATCCTCCAGTTCTTCCGGTTGTTGCCCATGCTCACCTGTGTCCAGAACGTGATGATGCCGATGGACTTTGCGAACGTTTACCGATCGCCGCGCGAGCGTCGCGCGCGGGCGCTTTACCTGTTGGAGCGGGTCGGAATCGCCGAGCACGCCGACAAAGTGCCCGCGGCGGTTTCGGGCGGACAGCGCCAGCGCGTGGCGATCGCTCGCGCCCTGGCCAACGATCCGATGTTGCTGGCTGCCGATGAGCCGACCGGGAACCTGGACTCAAAGACCGCGGGCGCCATGTTCGAGATATTTCAGGCCCTGGTGGACGAGGGTAAAACGATCTTGCTGGTGACCCACGACCGCGATCTGGCGGCACGCGCCGCGCGCCCGGTTCACATTGCCGATGGGCGGATCGTGGATCGGCCAGACCAGGAGCGAGAGGTGCGTCGTGATCTAC
>JADGQF010000279.1 GCA_017882045.1 Anaerolineales bacterium | reverse complement strand
GGATAGAGACGTATCAAGACCGACCAGGCTCCATGGTCCAGGCCCCAGGTCGTGTCGAGCTCGACTTTCACATCTGCGATCGTCTCCTGCACCAGGCGCGCGAGGGCCGGCGAGCCCGGCGCGGGATATTGCTGAGCGTAGAGCTCGGGTGGGAAACCGCCGAAATCGTGGATCGTGCGCGGTTTATCCATGGCGCTGGTTTTCGTCCCGGCGGTCTCCCAATGCGCCGAAACGCAGAGGATGGCCTGGGGCCGGGGGAGAGACTGCCCGGCCTCTATCCAGGCCCGGCTGTAGACGCTATCTTCGATGGCATTCATGGGGTTGCCATGGCCGATGAAAAGCACGGGCATCTTCTGGTCTGTGGGGGCGAAGTCTGGTGCGGTGATCGGCATTGTCGTTCTTCCTTTCTGCTCTGCGAGCGACTATCGCGCCGCAGCAGCAGAATGTCAACCGGATAGTTGCGTGCTAATGAACAGAGCCTGGCCGGTCTCGCCCGGCACCTACGTGCTGATCCTGCAGGCCCTCGCCCCGACGGAGGTCAACGTCGGGCGGCTGGGACGGTTCACTCTGCCGGCCGGACGCTACGCCTACGTCGGGAGCGCGCAGGGACCGGGCGGTCTCTCGGCGCGTCTGGCCCGCCACGCCCGGCCGGACAAAAGCATGCACTGGCACATCGATTACGTGACGGCGGTGCTGCCACTCGTGCACGTTTGCGCGGTCGCGGGTGGCGAGCGGCTCGCAGGCAGCGAGCGGGTCGAATGCGTGTGGACGCGACGCTTGCTGGCCCTGCCCACGGCGCAGGCGCCGGTCGCCGGGTTCGGCAACGGCGACTGCCGGGCAGGCTGCCCCGCCCACCTCATCCGTCTGCCGGATGATTTATCGCTTGCAAGGTTAGAGGAGATCCTGCTCGCATGAGCCAGCCTGACCCGATCCAGACGTTGCTGGACGCGGTGGCGTCCGGCGACGACGAGAAAGCCGAAGAGAGCGCGCGGGCCTGCGCGGGCCAGCATAGGCTCTTGCCCGCGTTGCGTCCGCTGCTGGCCGACGCCGACGACGACCGGCGCTGGTGGGCGGTGCGGACGCTGGCGCTGATCGCCAGCACACAGGCGGCCCCATTGCTCGTCGAGAAGCTGGCGGATCGCGACGCGGCCGTCCAATGCGCGGCGGCGCTGGGTCTGGGGGAGCTACGGTTCGAGGCGGCCGTGCCGGAGCTGATCGGGCGGCTGGCGGACCCGAACGGTTGGGTGCGCGATTGCGCGTCCGACGCCCTGGCAATGATCGGGGAAGCAGCAGTTCCGGCGTTGGTGGAGGCGATGCGCGATCCACGGGATGGAGGCCCACCGGACGGGGTGCGCGTGCGCGCGGCCGCCGCCCTACGCCGGATCGCGCTGGTGGGCGGCAAGCCCGGCTTCGGCCTGGACATCCGCTCGCCGCGCGGGCAGGCGATCGGCGCGCTCTTCCGCGGGCTGCAGGACCCCAACTACCTGGTGCACGAGCACTCGCATGATGCGCTGGAGCGCCTGGGCCTGCTGGATAACCTGATAGTGATGTGAGGGGTAAGTCCTCGGCGCAGCGGGCTAGCGGGTGAAGACGAAGATCACCGCCGACCCGCTGGGCTGCTGGGCCAGCATGCGTGCGCCGGCGGCTTCAAACAGGGTCACCAGTTGGGCAGGCGTCAAGAAGCGGCTGCCCATCAGCAGCAGCTTCTCACCCAGCGCCAGCGCCTTGACCCCCGGCCGGCGGATGTCCATCTCCTGGATGACGAGCCGCCCGCCGGGCTGCAGCACGCGCAGCAGCTCGAAGGCGGCCTGCACCTGGACCGTCGGCGAAGGGCGCGTGAAATGATGGAACGCGTCGACCACCAGCAGCCGCTCGACGCTGCCGTCCGCGAAGGGCAGGCGCGCGACGCTGCCCAGCAGCGCGCGCAGGCCCTTAGCGTGCGCCTGGCGGGCCATGCCCCGCGAGAGATCGCAGACGGCCACGCGCACACCTGCGGCTGCCAGCGGCGCCGAGAGCGCGCCCGTCCCCCCGCCCACATCCAGCAGCCACCCTCCGGGCTGCGCGGCCAGCGCGTCCCGCAGCCCGTCGTCGGCCGCCGAGTGCAACAAACGGTCGTACCAGCCGGCGATCAGATCGAAGTGGTCGAAGGGCAGCTTCACGGCTTACCTGTCCGCCAGGATGGTGATCAGGCGCCGGCCGGGCATCTGCTTGAAGTTCGCCCCCTGGCCTGCCGCCAGCAAGACCGCGGCCACGTCAACCACGTCGGTGCCGGAAACGGCATCGACCCCGTAATCGAACAACACGCGCGACAGGGGCGTGGTCGGACCCAGGACCACCACATACGCCTCCGGGCGGCAGAGCGCAGTCAGGCCCTCGAACGTGCCGTTCACCAGGGTTTGCCCGGTGATGGCCACCACGTCGGCCGCGGGCAGCACCTCCGGGGCACGCGCAGCGGGCAAGTCGCCAGCCTGTGGCTCGAGCTCCAGTACCCAGCAGGCGCCGGCGACGGCGCGCACGCGCGGCACGAAGGGAAAGTGGCCCACGATCGCGACGTTCCTCCCCGTGCCGCGCTCGACGATAATCTCTTCGGCGTTGCACTCGGCGCAGGCCGCGATGTCGACATCGAGCAGGGCATTGAGCGCGGCGAAGCCGAGGCTACGCTCGGTCAGGGTGGCGCCGGAGCCAGACAACGCGAGGCGCGCCAGGTCGCCGGCTCGCTTGCCGAGCAGATGCCCGGCCTCGCGCACCAATGGCCGGCCATGCTCCAGGTCATGCGCGGTCTGTGTGGAGGCCAGCCCAGCGCGTAGCCCCCGCTCGGTCTCCACTGCGACGGCCGTCCACAGCGCGCCGATCCGCACATCGATCACGCGCCCATCCAGCCGCAAATCGCCGATCAACCGCTCTACTACATCCATTGGCTACACCTGTCCGCTCCACAATGCGCTGCACGTCCTCCATGTCAGTCCTATTACATATATACATATCGCAGCACAGAGGACAGCGCGCTGCCAGCATGAACATTATACTCGGTTCTGTACGATGTTACAGAAGCGGTATCGGAGAAGGTGCTGCATTTGCAGGTTGCACCACCATCTACCAGGAGACTGGACTAAGGTCCATGGCGGGTGGGACTCTCGGCCCAGGACTTAAGTCCGTTGAGATTCGCGGCCATGGTCCCTTCCCAACTGGCCAATGCAGCGCGATAATTCTCAACAGGCAGCAATCGGCTGCCGTTCTCCTGAGTACGCAGGGCAGTTCTATTGCCGAGATTGCCCTGCGTGTTCATGCATTGCGTCTGCGGCTGCTTGCCGGGAGGCCAGTACGAAGTGGTTGTTGTATATTCTGGGGGTGATTTTCGCTGCACTTGGGGTGCTGTGGATCCTACAGGGCACGAACGTCCTGAAGGGTGGGATGATGGGCGGGCACATTGGCTATGCCGTGCTGGGCCTGGTGACCCTCGTAATCGGGATCGTGCTGTTAAGAGTTGGCTATCGTCGCCGTAGGACTGCCAGTTGACGCTTCGCAACGGGTGATCGGGATCCGGCACCCTCCGGCGATGTCGCCCTACGATGTGTTAGCGATCGGGTGCCACCTACGGCACGAGTTGAAGACCTATTTGCATGCTATACTTCATCTTCGGCACTCACACCCGCGCCATAACCTTGGCCGTGTCGCTTGCTCCGGGCGAAGAAGTTGCCCGGCTGAGAGCCGGAGGTGCCGGAACGAGAGGTGCGCATGTTTCAGGTTTCAGAGGCGTGGGAAAGCGCCTATCCGGGCGCAGCCGTGGGCGCGCTGGCCTTGCGGGACGTGACCAATCCCGAGCACCACATCGCCCTCGATCAGCGCAAGGAAGCGCTGGAGCAAGCCTTGCGCGCTCGCTGGGCGGGGCAGGACCGCAAGGCTATGAGCGCGCTGTCTACCATGCAGTCCTACAATGCCTACTACGCCCGCTTCCGTAAAACCTATCATGTGCTGCTACAATTGGAATCCGTGGCCCTGAAGGGCCAGCCATTGCCGCGGGCGGCTGCCCTCGTCGAAGCCATGTTCATGGCCGAACTGAAAAACCAGCTTCTCACCGCAGGCCACGACGTAGCGGCGTTGGATCTGCCGGTGACGGTGGACATCGCCACCGGCCATGAGAGTTATGTGACCTTGAGCGGCAAGGAGCAGGCGTTGACTGCCGGCGACATGTACATGCGCGATGGACAGGATGTAATTTCCAGCATCATCTATGGCCCCGACCGGCGCACGGCCATCTCGCCTGCCACGCAGCGCGTACTGTTCACCGTCTACGCGCCGGCCGGAATTGTCCTTTCGCTGATCCGAGAACACCTGGACGACATCCGCGACAATGTGCTGTTGGTTGCACCCGAAGCAACCGTCGAAATGTCCCAGGTCTACGAGGCCCGATCGGTCGAGTGAGGGGCGCGGCCGGCCAGGACCTTGAGAAACGGCGATTTCATTCTGACGGGGCGGGGGCACTCCGGGTTGCCTAGCTATAGCTAGAGCAGCATGCTGAGCTCGATCCTGCCGCGCTCCTTGTCCACCTTCGTCACCTTCACGTCGATAACGTCGCCGACGTGGACTACCTCGTGCGGGTTGGACACATAGCGCTTCGCCATCTTGCTGACGTGCACCAGCCCGTCCTGCTTGACGCCGATATCTACGAAGGCGCCGAAGTCGACCACGTTTCTGACGGTGCCTTTGAGCGTCATGCCTTCGTGGAGGTCCTCCAACTTGAGGACGTCCTGGCGCAGGACGGGAGCCGGCAAATCCTCGCGCGGATCGCGCCCCGGACGGACGAGGGCCTCGACGATGTCGGTCAGGGTCGGCAAGCCGACCCCCAGCATCCCGGCGACCTCGGCAATGTCGTGAGCATCGCGGAACGCCTGCATGCGATTGGGCAAATCGTTCATGCGCAGGTTCAGGCCGGCCAGGTCGAGCAGGGCATTGGCAGTCGCATAGGATTCGGGATGGATGATGGTATTGTCCAGCGGGTTGGCTCCGCCGGGCACGCGCAGAAAGCCCGCCGCCTGCTCATAAGCCTTCGGCCCCAGGCCTTTGACTTTCTTCAGCCCGGCGCGCGACTCGAACGGCCCGTTGGCGTTGCGGTGATCGACGATGGCCTGGGCCACCTTCTTGCTGATGCCGGCCACATAGGCTAACAGCGCCGCGGAGGCGGTGTTGACGTCCACTCCCACGTAATTGACCACCGATTCCACGACCGCGTCGAGGCTCTCCTCGAGCTTCTTCTGGTCGACGTCGTGCTGGTACAGCCCGATGCCGATGCTCTTGGCGTCGATCTTGACCAGCTCGGCCAGCGGGTCTTGCAGGCGGCGGGCGATCGAAACGGCCCCGCGCATGGACACGTCCAGATCGGGGAACTCCGCGCGCGCCAGGTCGGAGGCGGAGTAGACGGAGGCCCCGGCCTCGCTGACCATCACGTAGGCCAGGCGGGAACGGGGCTTCTCGGAAGAAGCCCTCTTCTCGGAGGAAGCGGATTTCCCGGACGGAGCAAGTCTCTCCTGCATCAGCTCGGCGACCAGCGCCTCTGTCTCCCGGCTGGCCGTACCGTTGCCGATGGCGATCACGTTGATCTTGTCCGCCTCCACCAATCCCGCCAGGATCTTGAGCGACTTCTCGCGCTCGTTCTGCGGGGGGTGAGGGTAGATTGTGACGGTGTGCAGCAGCTTGCCGGTCGGGTCCACCGTCGCCACCTTGGAGCCGGTGCGGAAACCCGGGTCGATGCCCATCACGCAGCGCTCGCGCACCGGCGGCTGGAGGAGCAGGTTGCGCAGGTTGGTGGCAAACACCTCGATGGC
>JADGQF010000278.1 GCA_017882045.1 Anaerolineales bacterium | reverse complement strand
CGGCCGGCGGTAGTCGACGTAGCCAGTTGCCCCCGCGCGGCGCGCCAGGTCCGCGCGTTCGGCGTTGCCCAGCATAACGACGCAGGTCGCGCCCAGGTTGGCGGCGTGCGACAGGAAGGCCAGTCCGTTGCCGCCCGAGCCCATCACCAGCACCCGCGCGCCCGGCCCGATGCCGATGCGCGTCACGTAGCTGAGGGTCTCGCGCCAGGTGATCATCATCGTCGCCGCGGCGGGGTCTGTGCCGGGCGGCAGGGTCTGGTTGATGCGCAGGCGGTCCCAGGCGGCACGCGGCAGACCGTCCTCGCGCATGGCCCGGTGGTCCGTGGCCAGCCCGTACTCGGCAAACCCGCCCCAGTTGATGCTGATTCCGCCGGCCGGGCGCGTGCCGACCCGCGTCACCAGGTCGCCCAGCTTCAAATAACGCACCTTCGCGCCCAGCTTGATCACCCGGCCGATGCTTTCGTGACCCAGCACAGTCGGATAGTTGACGGTCGTCCAGGCCGCCCGCCCGGCCAGCACGTGATTATCCGTTCCCGAGCAAGTGGCGCCGTACAGCATCTCGCATAAACCATCATACTCGCCCATTTCCGGCGTCGGCACCTCGCGCACCGTTAGCACTCCCGGCCTCTCGACAATCGCCGCTTTCACCCCGGCCCTCCTTGCTCAAACTTCCTCAGCCTGATGGTCTTTCTGCCCAGACTAACCCAACGGCATAGAAAAGTCAATTGCGCTGCGAAAAAGAAGATGATATGATGCGCTTGTCGACACGCTGGCGCTTCTCAAAAGCAGTAGGAGCGTGGCCCATGGAAATCACCACCGTCGAGATGAAACGTTGCACCGTTATCCGGCTGTCTGGGCGCATCGACAGCACCGTCGCGCCCGAGCTCGATGCGCACCTGGACAAGCTGCTCAAGGACTAGAGTTCTTAATACCTGATACCTGTTTGCTATGTTATGGAGGTCGTGAGGCATGGCCGAACCGACGCTTGCCCCTTACGGGGCCTGGAAATCACCGATCACCGCCGGGCTGCTCGTGGGCGGCAGCATTGGCTTGGCTGAGATCGTGCTGGAGGGCGACGATGTCTATTGGCTCGAAGGGCGCCCCACCGAGGGCGGGCGCAACGTCATCGTGCGCCGGGACGCCGGCGGTCACACGGTTGACATAACGCCGAGCGGCTTCAACGTCCGCACGCGCGTCCACGAGTACGGCGGCGGCGCCTATACTGTCGTGGACGGCGTCGTCTACTTCGCCAACTTCGCCGACCAGCGCGTCTACCGCCAGGCGCCCGGCGCCGCGCCGGAACCCCTCACCCCGCCCGGCGTGGATATGCGCTACGCCGATTTCGTGTTCGACCGCCGCCGCAACCGGCTGATCGGCGTGCGCGAGGAGCATACGCCAGAGGGCGAGGTGATCAACACCCTGGCCGCGTTGCCGTTGGGCGGGACGACCGCCGGTCCTGAGGAGGGGGGCGGCGCAAGCCGGGCGACCCTCGACTTGCAGCCTCCTGCACACGACTTCTTCTCAAACCCGCGCCTCAGCCCCGACGGTTCCCGCCTGGCGTGGCTGTGTTGGAACCACCCGAACATGCCATGGGACGGCACCGAATTGTGGCTGGCGGGGCTCGATCGGGACGGTGGGCTGGTGGACGCCCGACCAGTAGTCGGCAGCTCAGAGGCCGGCAGGCCGCCTGAGTCCATCTTCCAGCCAGAATGGTCGCCCGACGGCAACCTCTACTTCGTTTCCGACCGCACGGGCTGGTGGAACCTGTATTGCCTGACGGATGACGGCGATGAAGCCATCTTCCCGATGGCCGCCGAGTTCGGTCTGCCGCAATGGGTGTTCGGCATGTCCACCTATGGCTTCGAGTCGGCCGAACGCCTTGTCTGCCTCTACAACGAGCGCAATGTCTGGACGATGAGCGTTCTGACGCCTGGCAGCGGGCCGTCCGCCACACGCGGCGGGCCGTCCGCTGCAGGCGCCACGCTGGCGACTATGCAGCCGCTGGACCTACCCTTTGTCTCCCTGCACTCTCCGGCCGTGGCGCCCGGTCGGGTTTATTGCCTGGCCGGTTCCAGCGGCGAACCTGAGGCGCTGGTCCAGGTAGACCTGGCGACGCAGCACATCGCTGTGTTGCGTTCAAGCAGCAACCTGCAGGTGGACAGGGGCTACATCTCGGTCGCGCAGGATATTGACTTTCCCACCACCGGCGAGCGGACCGCGCATGCTTTCTTCTACCCACCCAAGAATCGCGACACCCTGGCCCCGCCGAACGAGCTGCCGCCCCTCCTGGTGCTCAGCCATGGCGGCCCCACCGCCGGCAGTGACGCGGCGCTGCGCCTGGGGCTCCAGTTCTGGACCAGCCGGGGTTTTGCGGTGCTGGATGTCAACTACGGCGGCAGCACCGGCTACGGGCGGGACTACCGCGCCCGGTTGGACGGCCAGTGGGGCATCGTGGATGTGGACGACTGCGTTAACGGGGCGCTGTACCTGGCCGAGCAAGGACTGGTGGATCGGAACCGGCTGGCGATCCGCGGGGGCAGCGCGGGCGGCTACACCACCCTGGCCGCGTTGACGTTCCGCGACGTGTTCCGGGCCGGCGCCAGCCACTTTGGCATCGGCGACCTGGAGACGATGGTCACCGACACGCACAAGTTCGAATCCCACTATCTCGATCGTCTGGTCGGCCCCTACCCGGCCGCGCGCGCCGTCTACCAGGCGCGCTCGCCGATCCACCACGTCGACCGGCTCGCCACGCCGGTCATCTTGCTGCAGGGCCTGGAGGACCGGGTGGTGCCGCCTGCCCAGGCTGAGAGCATGTTCGCCGCCCTCAAGGCCAAGGGCATCCCCGTGGCTTACCTGCCCTTTCCCGGCGAGCAGCACGGCTTCCGTAAAGCCGAGAACATCCAGCGCGCCCTGGAGGCGGAACTGTACTTCTATTCGAAGGTCTTCGGCTTGGCGCTGGCCGAGCCGGTCGAGCCGGTGAAGATCGAGAACCTGGGGGAGTGAAGCAAAAGAGAAACGTTTTTTATCGCTCGGCGATCGCCAGGTACAGGTCGAAGTGCATTGCGGCAGGGTCGGCGCCCTCAGCGGGCGCATCCAGGCATTCCTCGAGGCATCCTTCGGCCGTCAACATATAGCGGCTGTCCTCTCCCCAGATCACTAGCCGGTGCCAGACCTCGGTGATGTTCGGGAGAGTGCAGCCGCTTACGGCATAAAGCCCGCCGACGAAGTCCTTGATCTCGACCTCAGCGTTGCCGGTTGCCTCCGGCCCGACGGTGATCCATGGCAGGGATTCCAAATGGAGGCCGGTCGCACTGCGCCGGGCGCCGGCGACGCGCATGGTCCGCCTGGGAGGGCCAAGATCTGCCATGCCCAGGTCCGCCGGAGGCCGAGGCCACCCGGCTAGGCGACGAAACCCCCGTGAACGGGGCGAAAGACGACCGCGCAGCGCCATCCGTAGACGGCCTCGGCCGGCTTGCTCACTTAGCCGGGTGGCCTCGGCCCCTGGCGGGGCTTGCCTACGGCGCACCTTGGCCCCTCGCTGCCGGACCGGTAGGGCAACGGGTCTACATTTGGAATTCCCGTACATTATACTTCCTCTAAAGCGTTTTACCCTTTTGGGTGTATACTGCTCCCGTCACACTGAGCGGATCGCGTCCGCCGATCGCCCTCGATATTTCCCCAAGGAGGATGCCAATGCCAATCAAAGTCGCCGTCATCGGCGCGGGGAGCGTCACCTTCTCCCGCAGACTCATCCAGGATATCCTGTCCGTTCCCGAGCTGGCGGACGTCGAGTTGGCTCTGATGGACATCAACCAACAGTACCTCGATCTCGTCGCGCTGCTTGTCCGGCGCGACGTCGAGGCCAACCACCTGCCTACCAGGGTCCACTCGACCCTCGACCGCCGCGCGGCCATCAGCGGGGCCGATTACGTTATCAACGCCACGCGCATCGGCGGGCTGGAGGCGTTCGCGCTGGACGTCGACATCCCGCTGAAATACGGGGTCGACCAGTGCGTCGGCGACACCCTCTGCGCGGGTGGCATCATGTATGGGCAGCGCAACATCCCGCAGATCCTCGACTTCTGCCGGGACATCCGCGAAGTCGCCGCGCCCGATTGCCTGTTCCTCAACTACGCCAACCCCAACGCCATGAACACTTGGGTGGCCAACCAATACGGCCGGGTCAATACCGTCGGCCTGTGCCACGGTGTCTACGGCGGCTGGGAGCAGATCTGCAGCGTGATCGAGCTATTGGTTAACGAGGGCAAGGCGCCGGCTGACCCGACCTGCATCAAGGTCACTACCAAAGACGTAGACATAATCTGTGCCGGCATCAACCACCAGACCTGGTACGTGCAGGTGCGTTACCAGGGCGAGGACTGGACGGGCCGCCTGTTGACGGGTTTCGAGCAGCACCCGGTCTTCAGCCGCACCGAGAAGGTGCGCATCGACATGCTGCGCCGTTTCGGCTACTACTCCACCGAGTCCAACGGTCATCTCTCCGAGTACGTGCCCTGGTACCGTAAGCGCCCGCAGGACATCCCGAGCTGGATCGATATGTCGGTCTGGATCAACGGCGAGACGGGAGGATACCTGCGCGAGTGCACCGAGGCGCGCGACTGGTTCGTCACCGAGGCGCCCAAGATGCTGACCGCCGAGCCGACGGTCTATAGCTACGAGAAGCGCTCGCACGAACACGGTAGCTGGATCATCGAGGGCTTGGAGACCGGGCGGGTCTACCGCGGCCATTTCAACGTCGTCAACAACGGCGCCATCGGCAACCTGCCCGCCGACGCCATCGTCGAAGTGCCGGGCTACGTCGACCACAACGGCATCAGCATCCCGCGCGTCGGCGACCTGCCGCTGGGTCCCGCGGCGGTCTGCAACGCCTCGATCAGCGTGCAACGTCTGGCGGTGGAAGCCGCGCTGCGCGGCGACGCCAACT
Organism: Anaerolineales bacterium; assembly: GCA_017882045.1. GTDB lineage: Bacteria > Chloroflexota > Anaerolineae > CG2-30-64-16 > CG2-30-64-16 > JADGQF01. The sequence goes on along the minus strand of JADGQF010000278.1, from coordinate 874 downwards.
TGCTCAAGCAAGCCATGATGCTGGACCCGCTGGTGGGCGCCGTCTGCGACCCGTGCGAGATCAGCCAGATGACCGATGAAATGCTCGTCGCCCAGGCGCAATGGCTGCCGCAGTACCGGGACGAGATCCCCAAGGCAGCCGCCCGCCTGGCCGCCGAGAAGCCCCTCGGCACGCGCACCTGGCGCGGCGCGGCGCGCAAAGAGTAGGGGGAGGAACCCCGGCGCAACGGATACGAGCGGATAGGCGGATGGGGGGCTTTACCCCTTGGTCCCCCGCCGCGTAAAACACAGCGCGGTCCACGTCTCGTCGATCGAACAGACCTTGTAGTCCACCAGGCCGGCGGCCAGACCCAGGTTGCGCACGTGCTGCTGGCCGGGGACGCTGCCCGGCCCGCGCGCGCTCTGCCCGCCGGAGCGGGCGCGTGGGGTCTTTTGCCAGGCGATCCACAGCGAGCCGCGCTTCAAGGCTGCGGCCATCTTGTTGATCTCCGCCTCGAGCTCGATGGTCGAGCGCACGAACCAGACGGTCACGTCGAAAGCCGGGTCAGGCACGGGCGCCTCGCTCAAGCGCGTGCCGGCGGGTAATTGGCCCAACTGCTCGACGAAGCCTGCCGGTGGGCGCACCAGCCCGGCCGCCGCGCCAGGCCGGATACCGAGTTTCTCGGCCAGCGGCTTACCGGCGTAGGTGGCGAAGACTGAGTCGAGCGCGACCGGGTTTTCCGGCGGATGGGCGATGGCTTCGGGCAGCGTTTTGGCGATCGCCTCCCACTCGGTGTAGACCGCGTCCGGCAGCAGCGCGCGGATCTGGGCCACCTTTTCCGGCTCGCCGCCCACGAACACCAGTGGCAGGTCCCGCCTGGCCTTGCTCTGGCGGA
>JADGQF010000076.1 GCA_017882045.1 Anaerolineales bacterium | reverse complement strand
GTCAATCATAATCGGCCCCGACGGTGTGACGCCCACCGTGGCGGCGCGTATCTTCTTACCAGGCGTACCCGTCGCGCCCCTGGCGGCTGCCGGACTTGTGGCACCGGCAACACAGGCAACACCGGCAGCGTCGTCGACCGCGGCCGGGGGTGCGGGGCCGGCCGGCATACCGGCCGATCCGGCCGTGGCGCTTGTGCAATTGAGCTCATCGGGTCGCGGCCAATGCGTCACGGACCAGGGTGGCCGGCCGATGGCTGTGATCCGCGTGCCGCATAACAACCTGACCGAGGCGCAGAGCATCTGGCGTTGGGCCGCGGCCAGCGGCATCCCGACTGAACCGCCTTCCTGCGCCACGGGCACGGTCGCCGACTTCCTGGCGCCGCCGGTGCCGCTGGCGGGCGCGGTGCGCGCAGGCCAGAGCGCGGCGGTCGATCCGCCGGTGCCGCTGGCAGGCGCGGTGCGCGCAGGCCAGAGCGCGGCGGTCGATCCGACGTTGCTCGCGCAGCGCGCTGTGCCGGCCGGGGCAGCCATTACATTCCCCTCAAGCGGCAGCGTCGTGCAGGGCAGCGTGAACATCATCGGCAGGGCCCAGTTCAGCCAAAGTGACATCGCTTACTACAAGGTGGAGTTCGGCTCCGGGTACAACCCTGGCACCTGGATCACGATGGGTACTGGACATAGCGCCCCGGTTGACGCGGGCGTGCTGGAGACCTGGCAGGCGGGCTCGCTGGGCCCCGGCCCGTATGCGCTGCGGGTCGTCCTGGTGAAACCAGACGGGAACTACATCACCTCGGCGACGGTCCCCGTACAGGTTGTGCGCTGAGGACGGGTCGGAAGCACGCTCCTGACCTGGCACCAGGTTTTCTTGGCGGAAACCTGGTTTCTTTTCGCCCGCGACAGGCTTATTCGACAGGCAGCAGGTCGGCAAGCTGCCGCAATACGTAGGTCGGCTGGATGGGCGAAGAGGCCAGCGACGCTTCGCCAGTGGCGCCTGTGAGAGTCAGGGCGGCGGCCATGCCCGAAGACAGGCCCATCTGAACATCTGTTTCCAGCCGATCGCCGGTGATGATACACCTCTCGGCCGGCAGGTCGAGCAAGGCCAGAATCGCCTGGATCATGTGCCGGGAAGGCTTACCGACAACCGCTTCCACCCTGGCCCCCGTGCAGGCTTCGATGGCCGCGATGATGGCGGCGGCGTCGGGCTCGCCTCCGCCGGGCACCGGGCAGAAGCGATCGGCATTGGTGGCAAAAAACCGGGCGCCGGCCCGGATGGCGTCAAAGGCAATCTGCAGCTTACGATAGACAAAAGTGCGATCGAAGCTGGCGATGACTGCGTCCACCCGGCCAGGGTCTTCGCACAGCTCGAAGCCGGCCGCCCCCAACTCTACCATCAACGGCTCCTCCCCCACCACGAACAGCCGGGGCGCGCCGGAGTCCGACCGCGCGTACAGGCGCTTCAGGAAGTCCACCATGACGACCGTCGAGTTGATGACGTCGGCTGAAGAGGTCGGCAGGCCGAGGCGCGTCAGTTTGGCCGCATAGTCGGCCCGACTGTGGGTGGGATTGTTAGACAGGAACACCGTGCGCCGGCCCAGGTTCCGCAGAGTGACAATCGTCTCCCCGGCGGTGGGCAGCAGGGCATCTCCCAGGTAAACCGTACCGTCGAGGTCGAATACGTAGGCATCGTACAACGAAAGAGGCCGGCGGTACCGGCCGGAATGCGTCGTCGCGCCCATGCTCCCATCTCCCATAGTATAGCTCCTCCAAAGAATACGCCCCCTGTCGCGTATTCGGCACGGGGCGTAATATCATTTACGCTGTCAAATGGGGCGTTCTCAGCCGGCCTTGCCGTCCTTCGAGCCGCCCTTAGAGGGCGCGCTGTTGCCCGCCCCGGACGAGCTGCTGTTCGCGGACGGCGAACTGCTCTCGGGCGCCGTGCTTGCCGCAGGCGCTGTGCTGCTCTCGCTTCCAGAGGCGTTCGACGGTTTGCCCTCCTCGTCTTTTTTCTTCGGAGGCATCCCGGTCGATGACTTGCCCCGGTTATCGGTCACGTAAAAGCCGGAACCCTTGAAAATCACCCCCACCGGCTGCATCACGCGGTGTACGTGGCCGCCACATTCCGGGCAATCGGTCAGAGCCGCGTCGACCATGCGCTGCAAGCGCTCGAAACGCACACCACAGTTCTCACATTCGTATTCGTAAATCGGCATTGTCGCAATCCCCCCAAGACCGTGCCTGCAAAAACCTCTCTTGGCTGCGCTTACAGCCAGATTCCAAGACGACCGGCACCCCCTGGGGTGCCGGTCCTCAGATCAAGCCTTTTCGCAAGCAAGCATATTATAGTTCAAATGCGGGAGCTTGACAAGTATGAATTGTGTTAGAATAACCCGACGACCCTGCCCGTCTCCAGATCGAGGTCCACGTCGTAGAACACCGGGCGGGTGGGCAGGCCGGGCATCGTGCGCATCTCGCCGCATAGCGGGTACAGGAAGCCGGCGCCGACGCTGGCGCGGATGTCGCGGACCGGGAATACATAGCCCTGCGGGCGTCCCTTGACGGTCGGGTCGTGGCTCAGGCTCAGGTGCGTCTTCGCCATGCAGATGGGCAGCTTGTCGAAACCGAGCCTGGTGTACAACTCGATCTTAGCCTCGGCCTCAGGGGTATAAGTGACGCTGCCTGCCCCATAGATCTCCTTAGCAATCTTCTCGATCTTTTCCTTGATGCTCCACTCGAGGGGATACAGGAACTGGAAGTGGCTCGGCTTTTCGCAGGCCGCGATGACAGCCCTGGCCAGGTCGACCGCCCCGTCCCCACCGTCTGCCCAGTGCGTGCAGAGCAGCGCGTCTTCAGCGCCCGCTTCCTTCGCCCGGCGACGGATCAGCTCGATTTCGGCCGGGGTGTCGTCCTTGAATTGGTTGATGGCCACTACCACCGGAACGCCATACTTGCGCATGTTCTCGATGTGGGCCTGCAGATTCGCGATGCCATTATCCAGCAGTTCAAGGTTCTCGCGTGTGTACGCGAAGTCCAACGGCTTGCCTGCCACCACCCTGGGCCCGCCACCGTGCATCTTCAAGGCACGCACCGTAGCCACCAGCACGACCACGTTCGGCACCAGCCCCGAATAGCGGCACTTAATGTCCATAAACTTCTCGGTGCCCATGTCTGCGCCGAAGCCGGACTCCGTCACCACGTAGTCGGCCAGCTTGAGGGCGATCTGATCGGCCAGGATGGAACTGTTGCCGTGAGCGATATTGGCAAAAGGCCCCGCATGAACAAAGGCCGGCTGCCCTTCCACAGTCTGCATGAGGTTGGGCATGATCGCGTCCTTCATCAGGACGGTTGCGGCCCCAGCCACGCCTAGGTCCTCCACCGTCACGGCTTCGCCGGCACGGCTGGTGCCGACCACGGCGCGGCCGATCCGTTCCCGCATGTCCGCCAGGCTCGTCGTCAGCGCAAGGATGGCCATGAGCTCCGAGGCAACCGAAATATCGTAGCCAGTAACGCGCGAGCGCCCCTTCTCGTCGGGGCCCAGGCCGATCTCGATACGTCGCAGCATACGATCGCTTATGTCAATAACGCGGTTCCAGGTGATGCTTTTGGGGTCAATGTCAAGGCAGGCGAAGCGAATCTTTTCTTCCAGGGTGAGGGCTTCGGGGTCGGTCTTGTCGATCCCCAGCTTCTTGACCCGACGGAGCATGCTGGGAGAGAACGAGCGCTTGCCCTGTTTGTCGGGCGGGCACAGGCGGTCGAACATCTGCTCCGGTGACTGGTCCTGCTCGTGGAAAATGCGAGCGTCGACCGCAGCCGCGATCAGGTCGTGCGCGGCGGTGATGGCGTGGATGTCGCCCGTCAGGTGGAGGTTGAAATCCTCCATCGGCACGACCTGGCTATAGCCACCGCCGGCCGCGCCACCCTTGATACCGAAGGTCGGTCCCTGGCTGGGCTGGCGGATGCAAGCGACTACCGTTTTCCCTAGCACGCCCAGTCCTTGCGTCAGGCCGATGGTGGTAGTCGTTTTGCCCTCGCCCAACGGCGTGGGGGTGATGGCCGTCACATTGACGTACTTGCCCTGTGGGCGGTCGCGGTACTTCTCCAGCACGTCCAGGTGTACCTTGGCCTTGTGCTTGCCATACAGCTCCACATCATCCGGCCCGAGGCCGATTGTTGCGGCGACCTCCAGGATGGGCTTTAGCTCGACGGCCTGAGCGATGTCGAGATCGCTCGGTACGGGTAGGATACGCTTCATCTTCCACCTCCACGTTGATTATGCCAGCAATTAATTACAGATCATACACTTAGCTTAGCAATGACAGAGCGCAAGTGTCTATGACAGCGGTCATACGTCCGCCAAACACCAAATAGTGCTCCGTCAGCAAATCGTAAGCTTAAGCCGTTGACGGCGCGCGGGGCTTCGCGTATAGTGATGGCGAGGGGCTCCTATGCTGAGTCCCACGCAATTTGTCTCCAATCAGGCGGGAAGGGGCATCCAATGGCAGGATTCGAGCAGGAAGTCGCTGCTCCTATGTTGCCTGCTCAGGACGAGGCGCTCGCCTCGTCCTGAGCAGGCTTACCCACGGCAGCTACAGGCCTGGCGGCCGCGGAATCATCCAAAGCCACGTTACTCCCTTGAAAATGTCTTGCTTACCCCGCTGGGGCGGCAATTGGCTCTAAGTCGACCCGGTAGCCGAGCTTCTCCAAGCGTTTGACGGCGCGGCGCTTGACGCCCTCGCGGTCGCGCTCGTCGAAGTAGTTGCCGCCCAGGTCCTCGTACTTCGTCTGGCGCGTGATCAGGTAGTAACCGGTGACCAATAAGCTGTGCCCGACGGCGACCGCTGCCCGCTGTGTGCCTCGTCGGGCGGCCAGGCGGCGGTAAAGCCCCTGGAAGTACTTGCCCTTGGTATGCGCTGCGCCGTGTGCGGCTTCGACGAGCGCTCGGCGCAGCCAGGGACTGCCTTTGCGGGTCTTGCCGCTCTTGCGTTTGCCCGCACTTTCGTTGTTGCCGAGACACATGCCGGCCCAGGAGGCCAGGTGCTCGGCATCCTCGAAAGGCACCAGGTCCGCCCCGATCTCGGCCACAATGATCTCAGCGATCCGCTGGTTGATCCCCTGCAGCGAATCCCATGTCGCCAAGGCGGCCGCAAAAGGGCGCATCTGCTCCTGGATCTGCTGATCGAGCTGGGCAATGGCTTCGTCCAGAAAGTCGATGTGGCTCAGGTGCTGGGCCAGCATGAAGCGATGATGCGCCCGCACTCGCCCGCTCAACGCCTTCAGCAACAGCTCCTGTTTGTCGCGTAGGCGTCCCTTGGCCAACTCCGCCAGGATGGCTGGATCGCTCTGGCCCCCGACGATCTGGTCCAGCATCGCCCGCCCACTGACCCCCATCACGTCTGAGGCGACACTCGCCAGCTTGATGTTGGCGTCTTCCAACACCTTCTGCACCCGATTGACCTCGCTCTTGTGCTCATCCCCCAGCTTCGTGCGATAGCGCGTCAGGTCGCGTAACTCCCGCAACACCTGCGAAGGGATGAAGCTGCCCTTCAGCATCCCATGGCGCAAGAGGTCCGCAATCCACTCCGCATCCTGCACGTCAGTCTTGCGCCCGGCCAACGCCTTGATGTGCTCGGCGTTCACCACCAGGATGGAAAATCGCCCATCCAGCAGGTTGTACACCGGCTTCCAGTACACCCCGGTGCTTTCCATGGCGACGTGCGTCACCCCAAGCCCTTGCAACCAGCCCGCCAATCCCTCCAGGTCTTCGGTCATGGTTGCGAAGGTCCGGGTGTCCTTCACGGGTTGCCCATCCGCCCCAGGCACGATCGCACAGGCCACCACCGTCTGCTTGTGGACATCGATCCCGCAGCAACGCTCATACACCACCTGCATGGCTCACCCCCGCTTGCCTGAGATCGCTCCAGCGGAGTGCCTGATATTCAAAGAATCTCCCTTGCGTGCTTTCCCCTCGCGGGGCGCAACAGTCAGCGGTGCCTGCAGGCACTCAAGCCAAACTCCTCACGGACTCGTGGCACCAGGTAATGATCCGACTTCTCACCGGAGCGTCACCCTATTCTACTCATTTTCATGCGCAGCGGTGAGCCTTGGCTCATAGACAACTCCTCTCCTCTGCATTTCTGAGAGTATTCAGATGGTCAGGCGGGAAGTTGTTCCTGTTCTGAAGGGAGCCGGCTACGAAGTGGACCTGGTCGAGGCGAACACGCGCCGGCCACTTCCCCTATCCGGCAGGCCCTACCGGCTGCTGCTGTTTGATGTTGGCTCCAAGAGCGACAACCAATACCAGATCTGCGCGCAAACGCGCCTGGCCAATAAGCTCCCCATCATTCTCATGCTGCGCGGCGCGGCGCGCAACGAAGTCGTGCGCGGCTTTCAGGCCGGGGCGGATGCCTACGTCCTGGTGCCCTTCGATCCGCGCGAGCTGCTCGCGCGCCTGGACGCCCTGCTCCGGCGCTCTCCTGTCCAGCCCGCAGACCTATAGGCCCATTACGCCCCTTCGTGTAGCGAGCCAGATCGCACCGACCGAACCAACGGGGAGCCAAAAACCCTGCCCTTGTCTCACTATGCGAAACATATGACAAATATATCCGTTCTCTTTGTCGCCCGCCGTATCCTTTCCCCCTGGCCATCGTCTCCTACTTTAAGAAACCAATAATGTCCGATAATTGGGAGAAGACGCCGCTAGGCACTTACCAGGCGGCGATGCAAAGCCCAGAACATAGAGTGGGAGGAAGCGCATGGCACTGTACGTCAGAACCCTGAGACCGGACGAGCAACAGCGACTGACGAACATGCTCAGCAGCACAAGTGATCCGGAGATAACGCGGCGCGCGAAGATTGTGCTTCTGTCAGCGCAGAAGCAACGGGTTCAAGACATCGGATCGGTCGTGCGGCTGCATCCGATCAACGTTCGCAAATGGATCCATCGCTTTAACCGCTTCGGCTTGGACGGCCTTCATCCCCGCCGGTCTCCCGGGCGCCCGCGTCTTTTCGCAGGCGGACAACGCCAGGCCATCGTCAGGTTTGCCACAGCCGACCCTCAGGCCCTGGGGCTGGGCTTTGCCGCCTGGTCACTGCAGAGATTGCGGCTGCAACTGATCAAACAAGGCGTCGTTAAGGAGATCAGCGCCGAGACCATCCGTCAGGAGTTGTTGCAGGCCGGCCTAATGTTCGAGGGGCGCCATTGGGTGCGACCGGGACGTTGACGTCACCCGAAACAAAAGTCAGCTTCCAGACCTCAACAGCCCGGAAGCTGATATGGGCACCACCAGGTAACCCCGGTTAACGTATCTTCTCAATAAATCGGGGAAACCACTTCCGATGATCATCACGTGTGCGCCAGCCACTACCGACTGTTGTACACGTCCGATATGGACACACAAGATGCAGTAGGTGTCCCGCTGCCTTTTTCAGTTAGGGCAGAACTGTACCTCGAATTATTGAGAAGATACTGCATCGCCGCCTCCACAAACTGAGCGCGGGCGTGGGCGGCAACGATCGGATTGCGCGCCGGCATTGACCGCGCTTGCCTGAGCGAAGCAATCGCCTGTAATTGTTGCCACAACTGAGCCGCGTACGCAGGATAGCGCTGGAGACACGCAGCGATACTCTCGCCTGCCACGAGGCGCTGGTAACATTCTTCCAGCAATTCGGCCGGAACGCGGCTGTTCTTTGGCGTCATGGTTGCATCACACGCCGTAATGCTGATACTGCACGGTACTGCAGTGCCTTGATCGCCCCTTCTGTCTTGCCCATGATCTCGGCGGTCTCGGCAATACTGAAATCCTCCAAAAAGCGCAGCGAAATAACCTGCGCCTGCTCTTCAGTCACCTTGCGCAGCGCCTGCCTCAGCTGCTCGGAATCAAGCATCGCCTCCACCGATAGCTGCGGCTGGCCGTGGGGACTGGGCGCGATCACTTCATCGATGTCGACGAAGGTTGCTCGCCCGCGGCGACGGTAATAGTCGATCACTAGGTTATGCGCGATGCGGTAAAGCCAGCCGGAGAAAGATGTCTGCCAGGGCCGGCCCGCATGGACCGCTTCCAACATCCGCATGAAAACCTGCCCGGTCAAGTCCTCTGCCAACTCGACCTCCCCGACGCGGCGGTAGATATAGGTGTAGATTCGGCCGACGTACTGATCGTAAAGAGCGGTGAGTGCTGCGGAGTCGCATCGGCTGGCCCTAAGGAGCAGCGCTTGCTGCTCAGGCGTCATTGGGCGCGCAGCGTCATCGTTATAGGTGATGACGCTGAACGTCGCAAAAGATAACACCCAGCTAAGCCAATTCAGGCCGAACATGCAAATTACCTGCCTCGCGCAGGGAGAATCGAGACGCGGATGGAGTTTAGCGTGCCACCTGGTCCGCTCGCCAGGTGTCCCAGATGCGTTGTAGTGCGGTGAAGGAAGCCAGTACGGTGATAATCCACAAGGCGGCTATCGTTTGTTGTAGGATCAGTCCGCCGATCAGGATGACGAGCCGCTCGAAACGTGTGAGCAGTCCGTCCTTGCAAGTCAATCCTACCCCTTCGGCACGCGCCCGAGTGTAGCTGACCATCAGCGAGGCAGCCATCGCCGCCATAGCCAGCAGCACGGCCGTCTGCTGCCCGGCATTCAGATAGAACCAGCCCAGCGCGCCGTAAATCAACACTTCCGCCCAGCGGTCGAGGGTTGAATCGAGGAAAGCGCCGAAGCGAGTGGTGGCGCCCGTCAGGCGCGCCAGCGTGCCATCGATGGCATCCGTGCCCAGCGTGACGATCAACAGCACGCCCGCCAGGCGGAACTGGCCGCGTCCAACTACCAGCGCGACCGCGGCCGTCAGGAGAAAGCCCAATACGGTAACCGAGTTCGGCGTCAGACCCAGGCTATCCAGGAACCGCGCGATCGGCTCAATTACTCGCGCCGCCCAGTGCCGCGCCACATTTGTCACCATTCATTCGCTCCCCACCAGACGCGCCGTCAAGGTTACCACTGCCCGGTGCATTGAGAGGCGCAAGCCTGACCGCAAAGTACATGCCGCGCTTGCACCCTCGAGGAAACCACACAATTTATATTACACGGTTTATCGGTAGATGTCAACCGGTCTTTGCATCAAAATAAGAGTTATGATAAAGTGCTTTTCGGTCGCTCAACTACGTACGCACTTTGAGGGCGGACTATGCCTTCACCCATTCGACAGGCCGGCGAGCTGCTGTGGCGCTCGGCGTATACGGTTGCCCTGACGGGCGCCGGCATCAGCACCCCCTCTGGCATCCCCGATTTTCGCAGTCCCCAGTCGGGATTGTGGAGCCGGAGCGATCCCTTGGAAGTGGCTTCGCTATGGGCCTTCCACGAGCGCCCCGAAGACTTCTATGCCTGGATCCGCCCCCTATTCCGGACGATGGTCACTGCCCAACCCAACACTGCCCATCGAGTTCTGGCTGAGATGGAGGCCCGCCGCTGTCTGTCCGCCATTATCACTCAGAACATCGACTCACTGCACCAGCGGGCGGGCAACCAACACGTGCTGGAGCTCCATGGCCACATCCGTACGGCCAGCTGCCTGGCCTGCCGGACGGTGTTCTCAAGCGAGAGCTTGTGGCCGCAACTGCTGGCCGGCGCCCCTCCGCGCTGCCCGGAATGCGGCGCTGTGCTCAAACCCGACGTGATCCTGTTCGGCGAGCCACTGCCCTATGAGGTGCTCAGAGCAGCGCAACAGGAAGCCCTGGCTTGCGAGGTAATGCTGATAGTCGGCACGTCGTTAGAGGTGATGCCCGCGGCGGACCTGCCCTTGTTGGCCCGCCGGCATGGCGCGCGCCTGATCATGATCAACCGCACCCCTACTGCCCTAGACGATCAGGTCGACCTGATCATCCGCGACGACGTCAGCCGGGCGCTGCTGGCAGTCTGGCAAGCCTGGCAGGCCGGCGCGCGCTAACCACACCGAGCGTGCCCGGCGTCAGGCCGGGTCAGCGAACGCCGCCTGCTGACGCCGGGCAGAGATAGACGAAGTCCCTGCACGGCGTGCCGTGCAGGGACTTCGCATTTGATGAGTAGAGCGAGCCTATGCGCCGCTCAAGCCCAGACTATTTAGCCGCCAGCGGCAGGTAGCCGCGGTGAGCGATGTCGGTCAGGATATAGGTCACGACCACCTCCTGCAAGTGATTCGGCAGGCTTGGATCCGCGCGGACCACGATCACCGCACGGTACACCCCTGGCGTATTGGCGACCTGAGCTGGGTCAACGGAGATCGTGATCGTGCCCGTGGTGCTGCCTCCCACTTGCCCTTGCGTAGGGTTCAGGCTAAGCCAGGCGGGGGCAGCCATGATCTGACCATTGATGGAGATGCCCTGGTCTGTCATCGTGGCGGAGCCATCGGCCAGTTTAGCCAGCATCTCTTGCGCCGCCGCAGCGGGCAGAGCGCCTGCAGTCCAGTTCACGATCCCGCTCGAGGGCTTTATGATCTGGACACTTCGAGTGGGCGGCACCGATGGCGGGACGACCTTCACCTGGTAGAACGCGACACTGGCAGGCGTAACCAGGAAACCGGGATCGGTGACAGTCACCTTGACCTGGACATCCGGCACGGCGATGGGCACGTTGGGATCGCTGGTGCTGATGAGAATGTCACCCGTGTGCACGCCCAGCCCGGCAGCCACAGGATCGACCCAGACGCGTATCGCCGACGGGGTCGTCCCCAGTGTCCGGTCGATGTGCAGCCAGGCGCTGGAGAGGGCTTTGACCTGGGCGGTCCAGTTGATCGCGTTGCCCACGCCGCCGTTGGTGATGTTGAGAGCCTGGACGGGCGACTGTTGGCCGAAAGCCACCTTTCCGAGATCGATCACGCTCGGGTCGGCGAGCAACACCGGCGCAATACTGCCGCCGCCGCCGTCCAGGTTCGTCACCAGGAGACTGGTCGCATTGGGAGTCGCCGTGTTGATGAAGAAAGACCCGCCGACGGCGCCGGCCTGCGCATAGCCATGCGCGGCGTCATCGTAGATGCGGTACTGATCGCTGCGCAGCACGACCGTCTCGTCCATGCCATCCGCGTCAATATCCCCGCCGCGCACGGTGCTCCAGGCGCCAACGGTGCAGCCCACCGAACAGCCGATCGCGGCCTCAAATCCGGGGTCGGCCAAGTTGGCCAGGTCCAAGATCTTGAGCGCAGTATTGTTAGCGAGCGGATCGCGCAGCATGAGCAGTTCTTTGTGCCCGTCGCCGTTCACGTCCGCCAGGGAGATAGACGTAAACGGCGGATTGTATTGGGTCGACAGGGACGTTATGTCGATAAGCTGCGTGCCACTCAGCCGCCACAGCAGAACGGTCTGGGTGGCGCCCAGCGGCACGCTGCGGCTGGTCACTATCTCGTCAGCCACGCCGCCATCCGTGTGGATCTTGCCGACCGCCATGGCGAGGTAAGGGAAGCCGGATTGGGTGTTGTCGGGCAGTTCCGTGAAGGCGCCGGGGGTGACGGTGCCCAGGAAAGCCTTGAGCAGGTGGCCGGGTTGGCGGACCAGCAGCAGGTCATCGATCGGCCGGCCCTGGTTTGTGTCGCCGTTGATATTGCCTGTCTGCATATCCTGCCAGCGGGCTCCCGACGGGGAGCCCGCCAGGATCCTGTAGGTCCAGGTCGGGTTGTTCGGGACGTAATGATAGATGGCGATGTTGGTGTTGACGCCGCCGGGTTCGTAGTATGATGCGGCGATCTCTTTCAGGCCGTCGCCGTCAAAATCACCGACGGCCAGCAGGTCGAACAACCAGCCGTTGGGGGCGGTCATGTGCATGATCACGGTTGGCGTGGGAAAGGGTTCGAAAACCTGAATCTCGCTGCCGCGCACCGCGACGATCTGCTGGTAGCCGAGCGCGTTACCGTCGAAGTTGCCCGCCGCAATGTTCTGCCAGCCCACATCGCTGCCTGAGGTCCAGCGGGTGACCGGATTGGGATAGCGCGAATCGACCCGGATACGGCCTGTCGACTCGATCAGGACGATCTCCGCACTGGAGAATGCCTGGGGAGCAGTGGGGGCCGTCGCTTGCCGCCCCGCGGGTGCTGCGTGAATAGAAGCCGAGGCCGGAGCGACCAGCGCGAGCAGGGTGCTCAGCGTCAGCAGAAGGATCCACCGAGATGAACGCCTCATTGGGAACTTCCTCCTAAAATGTGGGATGTATGGATTGTGACGTGCGCCGGCAGTCCGACGCTATGCTAACCGTCAACGCGTGGTTGGCAGGGTGGCCGCATGTGAACCAAGCGTGACGCCCGCCTGGCAGGCGGCTGCCAGGTCACGGGTAGCGAGCCAACGGGCCAGAAAAGCGGCATCGAAGGCATCGCCGGCCCCGGTCGCATTGGCGACGGCGGTCGGAGGCGCCGGCTGCCGCCAACGTTGGTCGCCGGCGGCTGCCAGGCAGCCGTCCCTGTCGAGCTTGATTGCGACGACCGGCGCATGGGCTTGCAGCAACTCCAGGGCTGCCTCAGCCTCGCTCTGGCCGGTCAACGCCTGGGCCTCGGCTCGATTGGGCAGCAGAACAGAGACGTCACCCACCAGTGACCAGAAGCCGGCGGCTCCCAGCCGCTGCAAAGGACCGTGTGAGCTCGGGTCGAAGCTGATCGGCACACCATGCGCCCGGGCGTACTCCATCGCCTGTAGCGCACCGGCCCGGCTGCCGCTGTCGAGGAGCACATAGCCGACCACGTGCAGAAGCTCGGCGCCGGCGATCAGCTCCTCTGCCACATCCCCCTCGGCCCAATGCGCATTCGCGCCGCGATCCGGCACCATCGTGCGCTCGCCGCCGGGCTCGACGAGCACTTGGATCACCGCCGTGCCATGCGCCCGGTCGACCGCCAGCGCCGGAACCACCCCTTCGCGTTGCAGATCCTCGGCCAGCCAGCGTCCGAACGCATCATCGCCTACTCGTCCGGCGAACGTCACCGCCGCGCCCACGCGGGCCAACCAGACGGCCACATTAGCGCCGGAGCCGCCGGGCATCAGCCGCACCTCCGCCGCAGCATCGCTGCCGCGCAGCAGCGGAGAGCGCAGGTGGCTAACGATGTCGACGGCAATATCGCCCAAGACTAGGATCACGGCACACTGACCAGATGGCGGTTCACCAGGCGAACGATCGAGATCAAAGTAAGGATCGAAGCCAGTATACAGTCTGCGGCGGCACGCGGCAACATCAGGGCGCTTCTCTCGCCGGGTCGAGCGCCAGCCTCACATGGATAAACGTTTGACCGCCGGGAAAAGTTCCGTTGCGCGCAGGATTGGACGCGGACTCCTGAGGTCGGCTCGCGCCAGTCCTGGGACGGCTCCGGTTTTGACAGACACCCGGCCGCGTGCTAACCTATTTCACTACATGTTTGCTTTTCAGATCACAGCTACCGACCCAAATACCGCGGCCCGTGCCGGTGTCTTCGAGACGCCGCATGGCAAGCTTCAGACTCCCGTTTTCGCGCCGGTCGGCACGCAGGCGACGGTGAAGACACTGACCCCGCGCGACCTGCACGAGCTGGGCGCCAGCTTAGTGCTGAGCAACACTTACCATCTGTATTTGCGGCCGGGCACCCACCTGGTCGCCGAGTTTGGCGGCCTGCACAGCTTCATGGGCTGGCCCGGCCCGATGCTCACCGACTCGGGCGGCTTCCAGGTCTTCAGCCTGGCCCAAATGCGCAAAGTCGACCAGGACGGCGTCACCTTCCGCTCGCACATCGACGGCAGCCTGCACCGCTTCACGCCCGAAAGCACGATCGCCGCGCAGGAAGACCTGGGCGCGGATATCATCATGTGCCTTGACGAGTGCCCGGACCCGCTGGACCGCGTCTATAATGAGGCGGCCCTGGCCAGAACGCACGCCTGGGCCGCCCGCTGCCAGGCGGCTCACCGGCGCGCAGACCAGGCGCTGTTCGGGATCGTGCAGGGCGGCATCTTCCCCGATCTGCGGGTCGAGAGCGCGCGCAGGCTGCGCGCCATGGACTTCCCGGGCTATGCGGTGGGCGGGCTGAGCGTGGGCGAGACCAAGGAGCAAATGTACGAGATACTGGACCTGGCTGTGCCGGAGCTCCCGACCGGCAAGCCGCGCTATCTGATGGGCGTCGGCGCACCCGAGGATATTGTCGAGGGCGTCGCGCGGGGCATCGACATCTTCGACTGCGTGCTGCCCACGCGCGTCGCGCGTAATGGTGGGCTCTTCACGCACACCGGACGCATGAACCTGCGCAACTCGCAGTATGCGGCCGATCCGTTGCCAGTTGAGCCGGGCTGCACCTGCTACACTTGCCAAAACTTCAGCCGCGCCTACCTGCGCCACCTGTTCAAAGCCGGCGAGATTCTGGGCTTGCACCTGGCCACCGTCCATAACGTCCACTTCGTGCTGCGCCTCGTAGAACAGATTCGGGCACACGTGACTGCCGGGACCTTTGCGGATTTCCGGCAGCAGTTTCGTAGCGAGTATCACCTGACCGATCAGGCCGTACGCCATGCTCAGCACGCCGCCCGCGTGCAACGAAGAATTGGCAGCCAATCAGTTTCTCATGCGGTAAGCCGCTAGCAAGGAGACTACCGTGGATATCGTCCAAGTCCTGCGCGCGATCATCCTGGGCATCGTTCAGGGGCTGACCGAGTATATCCCCATCTCGAGCTCGGCCCACCTGATCATCGTACCCTGGCTCTTCGGCTGGAAAGACCCGTTTGTTACCAGCCTGTCGTTCGACGTGGCCCTGCACCTCGGCACACTTCTAGCGGTGATCTGGTTCTTCGCCGAGGACTGGGTGCGCCTGATCCGAGCCTGGTTTGCCAGCATAGCTCAGCGCCAAATCGGCGACGATCCCGACCGCCGCCTTGCCTGGCTGCTGGTCATCGGCTGTATCCCGGGCGCGATCGTCGGGGTCCTGGCCGAGAGCAAGATCACGGCCCTGTTCCACGAAGCCAACCAGCCCATCCAGCCATCGGCCATGATTGCGATGGCCGTCATCATCGCCGTTTTGGGCGCCGCGCTCTTCCTGGCCGATCGGCTGGCCACGCACCTGCGACAGATGGGCAATCTGTTGCTGAAGGACGCGATTGTGATCGGCCTGGCCCAGGCGGTGGCGATTTTCCCCGGCGTTTCCCGCTCGGGCAGCACCATCACGACGGGGTTGGCGATGGGCCTGAAACGTGAGACGGCGGCACGCTTCTCGTTTCTACTGTCGGCGCCGATCATCGCCGGGGCCGGTGCGAAAAGCCTGCTGGAGATCTACCAGAAGCTCAAGATCGACCCCGGCATGAAAAGCGAGCTGATCTACTTCCCGATCGGTTTCATAGCTGCGGCGATAAGTGGCTACTTCTGTATCCGGTTCCTGCTGCGCTACTTGCAGAACCACTCGACCAACCTGTTTGTGTACTATCGCTGGGCGCTCGCGGCGCTGATCATTGTCGTCGCGCTATTGCGGCCTGTGGCCTGATGGCGCTCCAACGCTGGGCCAGGCGAGAGAAAGGACCTGCCACCAGAGAGAGGGGCCGGGCGCGCTCGGCGCCGCGGTGGCCCTGCCTGCTTGCCCTGGCCCTGGCTCTCCGCCTGGCGACGGCCTCGGCCTGTTCGAGCGCGCGCGCCGCCCAACAGGGATTGGTGACCTTGCGGATCGCCGGGTCGACGAGCATGACAGCCGTGTTAGGCGACCTGGCGGCGGGCTACCAGGCCGGACACCCGAACGTTGTGATCGAGATCAGGGCCGGAGACTCGGCATCGGGCCTCGTTGCCTTGCAGGCAGGCCAGGCGGAGGCGGCTGCCATCTCCTGGCATCCGAAGGAAGCCGGCGTGCCGAGCGGGCTGCGAGCGGTACCGGTTGCGCGCGACGCGATCGCCATCATTGTCCACCCCAGCAATCCCGTGCGCGGGCTAACGTTGCTGCAGATCAAAGCCATCTATCAAGGCGAGATGCTGACCTGGGACGGCGTGGGTGGGACGACGCTCGAGCCGGCGATTATCAGCCGGGAGGATGGATCGGGAACACGCGCCGCCTTCGAGAGTCTGGCCGTGGGCGGCGAGCGCGTGACCTTGAATGCCCTGGTGATGCCCAGCAGCGCCGCCGTCGTCGGCTATGTGGCCGCCCACCCGGCCGCGCTCGGCTACGTCACCGCCGCGGCCCTGACAGACACGGTGCGTGCTTTAGACGTGGAAGGCGCCCGGCCAACGGCGGCCAACGTGCGGGGCGGCGCGTACCACCTGAGCCGCGTTCTCTACCTCTACGTCCCCGCGCCCACACCGCCCGCCACGCAGGCTTTCGTCGACTTTGTCCTCAGCCCGGCGGGGCAGGCGGTCGTCGCACAACATCACGTCGCACTTCGTTAATTTGTACATTTCCCGACTTGCAATTCCAATCTATCTATGCTATACTCAGCCCAGTTGTGGAACGAAGCGTGTGTGCCAGGGAAGTGGGGTCGCCCCCACTTTTCTTGTTGTAAGGGCCTGATACACATCGCCAGAAGCAAGGTTTTGTCGCAGGAGAGATTCCAGGTATGAAAAGCGACCTGATTATGGCTGTCAACCAGATCTGTGCGGAGAAAGAGTTGCCGCGCACCGTGATCCTGAAAGCCGTCGAAGATGCACTGGTGTCCGCGTACCGGCGCAATTACGCCAGTAATACGGCCGTCGTTCAGGTGACCATTGATCCGGAAGACGGTGACTTGCAGATCTACTGCGAAAAAACGATAGTAGAAGAAGTGCATGATGCGAACACCGAGATCAGCCTCGAGGAAGCGCAGAAGGCCGATCCGACAGCCGAGCTGGGGGGCACGGTATCCATCGAACGCGTGCCCAACGATTTCGGCCGTATCGCCGCGCAAACCGCCAAGCAGGTTATTCTGCAGCGCATTCACGAGGCCGAACGCGATGCGCTCTACGATTTCTATCATGAGCGCGAGGGCGAGCTGATCACCGGGACGGTGCAGTCCATCGACTATCGCACCAACCAGGTCACCCTCACCCTGGGCAAAAAGGCCGAGGCGATCCTGGCCCCGGAAGACCAGTTGCCCAACGAGCGCTTCCGCCCCGGCCAGACCGTGCGCAGCTACCTGGCTGAGGTACACAAGGGCCCGCGCGGGCCGCAGATCCGCCTCTCGC
>JADGQF010000277.1 GCA_017882045.1 Anaerolineales bacterium | reverse complement strand
ATATGGGCGGACGACCTGGGTCATCCGTGACTACCTGGGCCTGGCGGGGACGCGCCGGGTCATCGTTGGCGAGGGAGTGGCAGGGCAGGACGCGAGCAGCCAGCCTGCCTGATGCGGAGGAGGGGCGCAAATGAGTCTACTCGGTCTCGACATCGGCATATCTGGCTGCAAAGCCGTTGCCTTCAGCCCGGCCGGCGGGATGCTCGCCCAGTCCTACCGTGAGTACCCGCTCTATCAGCCGCAGCCCGGCTGGCTGGAGCTGAATCCGGCTGAAGTATGGGCCGCCGTGAAGACCGTCATCTGCGAGGTGACAGCTGCGCTCGCGCAAATGGCCATCGAGCCCGTGCAGGCGCTGGGCATCTCCACGCATGGCGAGTCGGTTGTACCGCTGGACGAGCAGGGGCGCCCGCTGTGCGGTTTCATCACCTCCATCGACACGCGTGCCTCGCAGCAAGCGCACTGGTGGGCGGAGCAGTTGGGCCGCGAGCGCATCTTCGCGATCACCGGCATGCCGCTGCACCCCATGTACACTGTCAACAAGCTGATGTGGCTGCGCGAATACGACCCGGCCACCTTCCGGGCGGCCCAGCGCTTTGTTTGCATGGCCGACTTCATCTTCACACGGCTTGGCTTGCCGCCGACCATGGACTACAGCCTGGCCGGCCGCACGATGGCGTTTGACGTGTCAAGCCTGACCTGGTCGGCAGAGATACTGGCGCTGGCACACCTGGACGAGCGGCAGCTTTCACGCACGGCGCCGGCGGGCACAGTGGTGGGCGAGATCGCGCCTGACGTGGCGCGTGAGCTCGGGCTGGCGCGCGGCGCTGTGGCCGTGACGGGCGGGCACGACCAGCCGAGCGGTGGGCTGGGCTGCGGCGCGATCGCCGAGGGGATCGTGATGGACTCCACCGGCACCGTCGAGTGCCTGGGGGTCGCCTCGCCGAAGCTGACGCTGGACCGGAGCCTGCTCGACAGCAACCTGCCCATCGCCGCGCATACTGTCCCCGGCATGTACTTCGTCCTGGGGTGGTCCAGCGCGGGCGGGGCGCTGCTGCGCTGGTTCCGCGACAACTTCGGCGAGGCCGAGCGGGAGGAAGCCGCCCGCACAGGCCAGAGCGTTTACGATCTGATCCTGGCGCAAGCCGCCCCGGGTCCCTCGCCGGTCCTCATCCAACCGCACTTCGTCGGCAGCGGCACGCCGCAGATGGACCCGGCCTCCAAGGGCGCGATCCTGGGGCTTGATCTTTCGACCACGCGCGCGCAGATCATCAAAGGCATCCTGGACGGCGTCACCTATGAGGTCAAGCTGAGTATGGACGCGATGGAGGCCGCCGGTATCGCCGTCCACGAGCTGCGCGCCTTCGGCGGCGGCTCGCGCTCAAAACTGTGGCTGCAGACCAAAGCCGACATCCTGGGCAAACGCGTGGTGGCCATGGACGTGACCGAGGCGCCCTGCCTGGGCGTTGCCATCCAGGCCGGCGTTGCGACCGGGGTCTTCCCCTCGGTGACGGCCGGCGTGGCGCAGATGTTGCGGCCCGGACACCCCTTTGAACCGGATATGACGATGCACGCACGCTACCTGGAGCGGATGGCGCTCTTTGAGCAGATCTACCCGGCGCTGAAAGAACTCAACCACCAGATGTAGTCAATACATTCCCTCACTTCCTGAAATTGCTCGTAATTCCCTCTTGACATTAACGTTACGTCATAGTGTAGAGTGTGCCAGGAGGTGAGGGATATGACCTATACCGTGAAGCAGCTCTCGGACCTGGCCGGCGTCAGCGCTCGTACCCTGCATTTCTACGATCAGATCGGGCTCCTCAAACCGTCTTGCCATGGCGAGAACGGTTACCGTTACTATGGCGAGGAGGCACTGCTCAGGCTGCAGCAGATCATGTTCTTCAAGGAACTGGACTTTAGCCTCGCCGAGATACGGGAGATCGTCGACCGGCCGGGTTTCGACGTCCTGCGTGCCCTGGGTGCACACAGGCGCCTGCTCGAAGAGCGCGCCTCGCGGCTCAAGCGTCTCATCCACACGGTCGACAAGACTATTCTGCATCTGAAGGGAGAGCTGGACATGAGCGAGAACGAATATTACGAGGGCTTCAGTGAGCAAAAGCAGAAGGAGTACTCGCAGGAGGCGCGCCAGCGCTACGGGGAGGCAGTGGTGCAGGAATCCGAGAATCGCTGGAACCACCTGACGCCCGAGCAAAAGGCGGCCAGGCAGGCCGAAGGTGACGCCATCACGCGCGCAATCGTCGCGCACATGGCGGAAGGACCGGCCGGCCCCGAGGTGCAGCGCCTGATCAGCCGCATGCACGAGAGCATGAACTTCTTCTACGACTGCACCTACGACCTCTTCCAGGGCCTCGGCCACATGTACAACGAGGACCCCCGGTTCAAGTCGATGTACGAGAAGAAGTACCATCCCGACCTGCCCGGCTTCCTCGAGCAGGCGATCACGTACTATTGCGAGCACCGGCCCGCCGGCGCCCGCTAATCTCGGTCCCCGGCAAACGGGCGGCTACAGCCGCCCGGCCGCCGCCTGGATCAAGTTAATCAACGGCCCAGGGTAGATCCCCAGCCAGAGGATCGCCAACAGCAGGGCCGCCAGGGCAATCTCGCCCGCCCAGGACAGCGAAGGCGCTGCGGCGGGCGGGAGTTGGCCGGCTTCCGAGACCTCCGCTTGCAGGAACATCGTGACCATGATGCGCAGGTAATAGTAGAGGCCGATCGCGCTGCCGATGACCAGGATGATGACCAGGAACCACAGGGCGGAGCCGATCGCGGCCGTGATGATGTAGAACTTGCCGACGAACCCGGCCGTCAACGGCAGACCGGCCAGCGAGAACAGCGCGACCGTGAGGATGCCCGCCGACCAGGGGCGCCGCCAGTACAGACCTCGGTAGTCCGTGATGCCATCCAGGTCGCGCTCGCCTGTCGATAGCACGGTCATCACGCCGAAAGCCGCCAGGGTGGTGACAAAGTAGGCGGTCAGGTAGAAAGTGACGGCGACGATCCCCGCCTGGGCCGTCCCGGCTTGGGCCGTCCCGGCCCCCCTCCCTGCCGCGCCCGCCGCCGGACCTGCCGCCAGGAATGCCACCAGCAGATACCCCAGGTGCGCGATCGACGAGTACGCCAGGACGCGCTTGACGTTGTTCTGGAGCAGCGCCAGCAGGTTGCCGGCCAGCATCGAAGCCACTGCGATGAGCGCGAAGACGACGAACAGCGACGGGAAGGCCCGGACGTCCACGGCGATGAAATAGCGCAGCAAGAGCGCGAACATGCCGCCCTTGGACACCGTCGCCACGAAGGCGGTCACCGGCGCGGGCGCGCCTTCGTAGACGTCCGGCGTCCACAGGTGGAACGGCACCACCGCCAGCTTGAAGCCGAAGCCGACGATCAGCATGGCCATCCCGGCCAAGAGGACGGGCTCCCCCGCTGTGCCGGCCTGGCTCCGCAGGTTGGCCATGGCCGAGAACTGCATGCTGCCGGCCTGCGAGTAGACCAGGGCCATGCCGAAGAGCAGGAAGGCCGAAGAAGCGCCGGCGAGCACCAGGTATTTGATGGCTGCCTCGACGCTGAACCGGCTCGCACGCGTGTAGGCGATCAGGGCGTAGAGCGAGACGCTGAGGATCTCCAGGCCCAGGAAGAACGAAGCGAAATGGCTGCTGGCGGCCAGCACTGCCGCGCCGAAGGTGGCCAACAGCAGCAGCACGTAGTACTCCTCGCGCGGGCCCGCCCTCCTGGCCAGGTAGCCATACGACAACAGGGCGATGGTGAAGGCGGCGGCGAAGAACAGCCCCATAAAGAAGCGCGAGTAGCCGTCCACGATCAGCAGACCGGTCACCTGGCCCGTGGCCGCCCCGCCGGTCAGCCAGAGCGAGGCGAAGGCCGCCGCCAGGGCGATCAGCGTCAGCGCCAGCGCCAGCCGATGACTGCGGATGAACGCAATCACCACCATGATCAGCACGGCCGCCCCACCGCTGATGATCAGCGGCAACAGGGCCAGGATAGCATTACCAGTCATCGCATCTCTCCGCCACTTGGGCTCCGCCCACCCGGGAAGCCGTCACGAATATGCGCAATCCTCAAGGCTCAATGTTGTTGTTGTTGTTCAACGCCAACCGTTTTTTGGGGCGCCGCTAACGCCCCCACCTCTTGCGCCGCGGCCGCCGGCCTGGGCGTCTGTTGCTGGAGTGCTTCCAGCGCTTTCTGGGCCGTGTTCAGGAAAGTCTGCGGATATAAGCCCAGCCACAGCACGGTCAGCGCCATCACCACCATGATGCCGATCTCGCGCGGGGTTGACGGCGCCAGTTTCCAGTTGTGTATGTTCTTGCCGAAGAAGGCCGCTTGGATCATCCACAGGGCATAGACGGTCGAGAAGATGAAGCCCAGCGTGGCGATGACCGTCAGCAGCGGGCTGACGCGCCACGCGCCGAACAAGACCAGGATCTCCCCGACGAAGTTGCCCAGGCCGGGCAAGCCGAGCGTGGCCACGGCAAAGAACTGGCTGAACCCGCTGATGCGCGGCACGACCGGCCACAGCCCGCCCATCTGGTTAATGTCGCGTGTGTGCAAGCGGTCGCCCATGTCGCCGACCAGGATGAACAACGCCCCGGTAGTTACCCCGTGCGCCAGCATGACCATCATTGCGCCCTGCAGCGCGAGCTGGTTCCAGGCGAAGATGCCGAGCAGCACGAAGCCCATGTGGCTCACGCTGGTGAAGGCGACCAGGCGCTTGAGATCGGTCTGGCCGTAGGCCACGACCGCGCCGTAAATGATGCCGATCACCGCCAGGGTCATCGCCACCGGCGCAAAAGCGAAGGCCGCCTGTGGGAAGAGCGGGATCAGGAAGCGCAGAAAGCCGTAAGCCCCGACCTTGAGCACCAGGCCGGCCAGATCCACGCTGCCCGCGGTGGGCGCCTCGGTGTGCGCGTCGGGCAGCCAGGTATGGAACGGGAAGAGCGGCAGCTTGACTGCGAAGGCGATGAAGAAACCCAGCATCAGCCAGAAGGCCACGTTTGGCGCCACCGCTTTGGAAGCGCCCAGCAGGACGTTGTAGTTGAAGGTGTAGACGCCGGTGGCCTGGCCATGCACGATATACAGGCCGACGATCGCCAGCAGCATAAAGAGGCTGCTGGCCTGGGTGAAGATAAAGAACTTGAGCGTGGCATAGACCCGGTTTTCATGCCCCCAGATGCCGATCAGGAAGTACAACGGGATCAGCATCATCTCCCAGAAGAAGTAGAATAGGAACAGGTCCTCGGCCAGAAAGATGCCCACGATGGCGGCCAGGATCCAGAGCAGGTTGAAATGGAAGAAGCCGATGCGGTATGTAATGCCCGACCAGGACGCGAGCACCGCCATGATGCCGAGGAAGCTCGAGAGCAGGATCAGCAACAGGCTGACGCCGTCCAGCGCCAGATAGAAACTGATGCCCCACTGGGGGATCCAGGGCAGGTTAAGCTCGAGATACCAACGCTGGCCCTGCGCCGCGCCGCCCGCGTTCATAAACTGGATCCACAGCACGATCAGGCCGATCATGTGGATGAATAAGGTGATCAGCGAGACCCAGCGTGGCACATCCTTGCCCAGCCGGCCCGTGGCCCAGGCGATGACGCCGCCCAGGACCAACCAGAAGATCAACAGTGCGAGTGTGAGTGGCATAATCAACCCTCGACGTCACGCGTCCGTTCTGACTAGCGCAATATCACTGCCAGCGCGATCAGGATGATCGCTCCGCCCACGATCGTCGCCGCATACCAGCGCAGCCGGCCGGTCACGGTCGTGCTCAGTAGGTGGTTAAGCCAGGCGTTGAGAGCCGCGATGCCCCGGTAGA
>JADGQF010000075.1 GCA_017882045.1 Anaerolineales bacterium | reverse complement strand
TTCTTCTTGCCAGGCGAGGTGGCACGTGCCGATGGCCGTGGCGGCGAGGCTGGGCATGATCGAGTGCTTGAGCAGGCTATCGGACAGGTTCAACGGCAGGGTCCAGGCGCCGTTCCTCCTGGTGCTGGCAAATATGTCCCAGGGGCCGTTGTCTCCCTGGCGGTCCTGCCAGACGACCTACACGTTTCCGCCGCGTCCTGCGGCGATCGCCGGCAAACCCCCGCGCGTGCCCGGGATCGGGCCGCTGCTCCAGAAAGTCGTGCCGAGCACGCGTCGCCCATAGTAAATAACCGAATACCCCGAGGTGGTGTCGGACCAGGCCGCGTGCAGCACGCCGTCTGAGCCGAGCGCCAGGGTGGGGTCGGTGGAGACTCCCTGCGTGTGGGACACGTTCACCGGCAGCGACCAGGCTTTGCCGTCCCAGATCTGGTAATAGATCTCGGAGTTGCCGGCGAAGACGTTAGTGAAGACACAGTGTAGGCGGCCGTCCAGGCCGGCCACCAGCACGGGTTGGGTGCCCCCCGTCACCGCCGCTGCTCTCGACCATCCGGCGGACCCGCGATAACTGTGGTACAGGATGCTGTTCTTGCTCCAGACCAGGTGCGGTACTTCACCGGCTGTCGCAGGCGCCGGATCGCGGTCGGACGTAGTCGTTTCGGATACCACTTCGGGCGCCGACCAGAGAGTCGAGCTTGTCACGGGTCCTCCTATGGATCAAGCAAAGAACATTTCCTCTTTGCCACTCAGCTTTTCCACGATCTTGCCGATAATAAGCTGCAAATGCGTCTCGCTGCGCACGAAATCCAGATCGTCGGAGGGAATCGTCAGGACGGGGCACTGTGCGAAGTTTTCCAGCCAGCCTTCGTAGAGCTCGTTTAGCTGGGCCAGGTAGACCGGGTCCATGTTTTGTTCGAAAGCACGACCGCGTTGTTGGATGCGTTTCAGCAGGGTCGGCACCGAGGCGCGCAGATAAACGACCAGGTCAGGCGGGGGCAGGAACTCGACCAGCACCTCATACAGCTCGCGATAAGTGACGTAGTCGCGCTCGGCAATGTGCCCCTGGAGGTGGAGCGCACGGGCGAAGATCTCAGCATCCTCGTAAACGCTGCGGTCCTGGACCACAGACCCCGGAAAGTCCAGCAGCCGCCGGTGGTGTCGCAGCCGGCGCGACAGGAAGAAGATCTGCGAATGGAAGGCATAGCGTCCCATGTCCTGGTAAAAGTCCGCCAGGTAGGGGTTCTCGGACACGGCTTCGTAGAACGGCTCCCAGCTCATCCGCTGGCTGACGAGGCGGGTGAGCGTCGATTTGCCCACGCCGATGTTGCCGGCAATGGCGATGAAACGCTTAGGCATGGTTTGGAACCTGTTCCTTCGTTGGCTGGTCGGCTGGTTTTTTGTGATCGGTCCATCGGGCAGGCGGGCTGGCGCCTAGCGCCAGCCCGCCTGCTCCCTCAGTGGGTCGGTCCTTCGTTGTGCGGCCAGGTGCGGCGCCAGTTGTAACCCATCTTGTTCAGATAGGCGCTCTCCAGGTCGATGCCGGTATCATTGGCGATCTTGAGCAGGTATGCCAGGGCATCGGCCAGCTCTTCTTGAAGCTCACCCGTCAGCGCCTGGATGGCCTGCGAACGCGCTTCCTGGCGGTTGCCGACGGCGGGCAGCAGCCGGTCCTGCCGCACCCAGGCTTGCTTGAGCACCTTGCCGATCTCGCCGATTTCCTCGGTCAGGCCGATGAAATTGAAGAACGGGTCGATTGTGAAGCCCTTCTCCTGATCGAGCACCTGGTGGAAGCGCTGATAGTCGGCCAGGCGCCGCCCGCGGTCCAGGATCGGCGTCCTGCCGGCCACACCCTCCAGCTCGGGCAGTGGGAGCTGGTACGATTCGGCATGCAGCGCACTCTTGATCTGCCCGATCACCTGTGCGCGCGCCTGCGGGTCGCGCACGATGTCCAGGTCGTTGGTATCCAGTTCCAGCACCGGCGCCTTCGGGTAATCCCGGAAGAAGCGATCGTAGCTCGCGCGCAGATCGTCGATATACTCGCGCGACATCTGGCGTTCATAGGGCCGGTCGCGCAAGGTGATGCGCTGCATCAGGCTCTCGGTCGAGGCCTTAAGGTAGATGACCAGACTCGGCGTGGGGATCTGTTCGCCGAGGATCGCGTGCACGCGTTCGTACATGGCCAGCTCGTCCCCGGCCAGGTTCAAGTGGGCGAACAGCCAGTCCTTGGCGAAAAGGTAGTCGCTTACCAGCGACTGACGCTCGATCGTTTCGGCGATCACCTGGTGTTGTTGACGGTAGCGGCTGAGCAAGAAGAAGATCTGCGTCTGGAAAGCGTAGCGGGCGCGATCCGCGTAGAAGCTGCTCAGGAACGGGTTTTCCTCGAACACTTCCAGCAGGACTTCGCCGGGCAAGGCCTCACCGAGGATACGCGCCAGTGTGGTTTTGCCAACCCCGATCGCACCCTCGATGGCAATATAGGGCTGAGTGGGCACAAACAGTCTCCTTCGCTGAGGACAAGCTTATGCTATTATATATCGGGAGAGATGGAATCCCAAAGCTGAAACCTTTGCCCGTGGCTGTTCGTATGGGAAGTGTTGGTTGATTGTGGTCTAGCGCATCAGTTAAGAGGATCGCAGCCAGCAGACCAGGGGAGTGGCGTGGAAAATCAGGAGTTGGTCTGGCTTGAGCGGGCCCGCCGTGGTGACCAACAAGCCTTTGCCAGGTTGGTAGAAGCGTACCAGGGACCGGTCTACAATCTTGCGTACCGCATGCTGGGCAATGCTACCGAGGCGGAGGATGCCACGCAAGAGACGTTCGTGCGCGTCTACACGAAGCTGCACACTTACCAGCCCGACCGCAAGTTATCGTCCTGGGTCTTCTCGATCGCATCACATTATTGCATTGACCGGTTGCGTCGCCGCAGCCACACTTCATTCCTGTCGTTGGACGAGGACCCGTTGGTTACGGTCCTGCCCAGCGGCGAGCAGGGTCCCGAAGATAGCGCGTTGCGCACAGAGACCAGGGATGAGATCCAGGAACTGGTGGCGCAGTTGCCCCCGGCTTACCGGGTGCCGTTGATCTTGCGCTACTGGCAGGACATGTCGTACCAGGAGATCGCCGACGTGTTGGGCCTATCGGTGCAGGCGGTCAAATCCAGGCTACACCGGGCACGCCTGCAAATGACGGAGCGAGTGCCGGCGGGTCGGGCGGGCGCTCCGGCGCCTGCGGATCTGGGGAAGACGGGGGCCACGAAGGCGGGGGCCACGGACGACGCCGGGCCTCACGGCGTTGACCGTTGGGCAGTGGCCGCGCCGAACCCGTAGAAGCGAGAGAGCATATGCATGATGAATTTACCAGTTTGATGTCGTTGGTTCTGGACCGAGAGGTGACTCCGGCACAGGCAACCGTTCTGCGCCAGCACGTAGCCGGCTGTGCTGAATGCGCGGCTACCTGGCGAGAGTGGCAGGCGGTGGATGTCCGCCTGGCTGCCGCCCCGCTTGTCTTGCCGCCAGCCTCTTTGATGGTCGGCGTGGCCGCGCGCCTGGCCGAGCGCAACGCGCAGCGCCAACGCCGCCGCCGTCTGGCCTCGGGGTTACTCCTGGCCTGGGGCGGCACCCTGGGCGCTCTCTGGTTGGTGACATTGATCTTGGCCGCCTGGGGCTACAGCCATCCGTTGGAGGCGGGCCTGTTGCTCTCTTCCGGGGCGCAGGTGGTGACCAGCCTGACCGGGCTGCTGAGCGGTGTGCAGAGCTTCCTGCGTAGCCTCGGTCAGCCGGTGCTGGCGCTGCTCTCGGCCTGTTTTGTCAGCCTGACCGGCGGCCTCGTTTTGCTGTGGGTGTGGGTCATGGTCCGCAGTGACATGGCCCAGGGCAGCGTGACGGTCACAGAATGATGCTCTTCGCCGTGCTGCTCGCAGCGCCGCGCTGCTTGCAGTGGCCGCTCGCACGCCGGCGGACGCCGGCAGGAAGGGCTAGACGTGGAGGTAGATCTGATGTATCGCAAGATGATGTTGGCTGCCGGCCTGGCTTTCCTGCTGCTGTTCGCGGCCTTCGCCGTGTCGGGGCCGGTGGCGCATGCCCAGGGTGGCGAGGGTGATAAGGTTGTGCTCGGCCAGAGTTACACGTTGGGGGCCGGAGAGCACCTGAGCGGAAACCTCACCGTGCTCGGCGGCGATGTCAGGCTGGAAAAGGGCAGCCGGGTTGAGGGCAACGTCGTGGAGTTGGGCGGCAACCTGAGCGCCGCCGGCGAGATGCGTGGCAACCTCAGCGTCTTTGGTGGCAGCCTCAACCTGGCCGCCACTGCCGTGGTGCAGGGTGATCTGGCGACCTTCGGCGGCGCCTTGCATGAGGCGCCGGGGGCGCAGGTCCATGGCCGCACCGTTGAGAGCTTCCCAGCGCCTCGGTTAGGCGACACCTTGCCGGCGCTGCCGCTCGTCCCGCCGGCGCTGCCGCTTGTCCCGCCCGCTGCTCCGGCGACTCCGGCCGCCCCGTCTGGCCCCGGTCTGTTTGGCCGGTTCGTGATCTGGCAGCTGGCGACCTTGGGGTGGGCCGTGCTGCTCGCGCTGCTGGGGGTCGGGGCAATCTTGCTCGCTCCCCGGCACATGGAGCGCATCGCCTCCACCGTCGCGACTGAGCCGGTGTTCAGCGTGGCTGTGGGCTTGCTGACACTGATCGTCGCCGCGCTGGCCGGCACTCTCCTGTTGTTGGCCTGCGGTCTGGGCCTGCTGTTCTGGTTTGCCGCCTTCCTCGGCCTGCTGGTAGGTTGGCTTGCCGTCGGGCTGTGGCTGGGCCAGCGCCTCCTGCGAGCCTTGCGGCTGCACACGGCTTCCTCGCTGCCCGAGGTTGCCCTGGGGGTGTTTCTGATCACCGTCGTCGCGCGCCTGCCGTGTATTGGCTTCCTCTTCGCCCTGGTCGCCGGCTGTTTGGGCCTGGGGGCGGTGGTGTTGACCCGTTTCGGCACGCGCCTGTTTGTCCGGACGAACACCCTGGCCGGTTACCTGGGGCCCGGCGCCTCGGCTGCCGACGACCGTCCCCTGCCCTGAAGTCAGATAAGACGTTGCGCATGGCCTCCAGTGGCACTCCCCGCCGGGGGCCATCTTTATTGAAGAGGGATAGCCGTCGCCACGGGCCATTTGACCAGTCTCGCGTCGCAGGTTACAATACCGCGGGGCGGCCGGTCAGAGGTTGTCGCTGCCCTCTGGGCGCGTTCGCCGCAAGCGCGTTGCCTGCGGGCAAGCGCGGCGCGAGCGGGAGTGGTGGATGGTTGGTATTGCACAGGCGGTGGAGCGAAGCGAGGAGGACGGCTGCGCGGCGCCCGAGTCCGGGCCTTTGATTGGCCTGCGCGTCTCGGCCAGTCGCAGGCTGTGGCGGCTGGGGCCGGGCTGGGCCGTGCTCGCTGGAGCCTTGGCCGGCGGCGTACCCTTGCTGGGTGGGGATACCCTTCTGCGACTGGCCGGAGCGATCGTGCTGGCGGACCCGGCCTGGGGCGCCGTTTGGGTGCCGGTGGCCGGCTGTGGGCCGCGCTGGATCGCTGCCCTGGGCGGCCAAAGGGATCCGGGAAGGGCTTATTGGCCGCTGCCCTATCTGCAGCCCGCTGCCCCGGCTGCCCGGCTGCGGGCGATGCTCCCCGAAGCTCGCTGGCATAATATCCTCGTTGCCGCGCTCCTGATGGCCGGCCTGGGTGCTCTGCTGGGCTTGCCTGCGCTGCTGCTCAGCCTGGTCGCCTTGGCGGTGACCTTCTGGGCATTGTTCGTGGTCCAGTGGGATGTCCAGCCCGCCCTGCCGCGTGCTCTGTTGACGGTTGGCTTGCCCTGGCTCTTGGGCATGACTCTCGGCCAGGGCGCTCAGCCGCTCGTGACCGGCAACGCCCCCGCCCTACCGGGCCTGTCCGCCGCCGGGCTGGCGCTGGGCGCAGCCTTTACCCTGCTCGAATGGGGCAGCCAGCGCGCCTACTCGAGCTGTGACAGCCGGGCACGCGGGGTGTGGGGCGGCGAACTGGCGGTCGTTCTGGCGCTGGTCGCGCTGCGGCTACCCTGGACCACCGCGGTCGTGGCAGTGCTGCTCTTGCCGCCTGCCTGGTACTGCCTGCGCGCCGGCAGGCTCGCGCCGGCGTTGAGCAGCGATCCTGTGCTGCAGGCGGCGCTGACCACGGCGCAGCGCGCGACGATCCTGGCCCGCAGCGGGCCGTGGTGGTGGGTAGCTATGATGCTGGCTGCCCTCAGTTTACGTTTGTAATTGCGTTTGCAAAACCTGCTGTCTTTGTCATCTAATCAGGAGGAGAACCAAGAATGTCCGATCATTTGTCCGACAAGCCGAAACGCGATTTTGTCGGTCTGGCAGATCTCAGCGCCACCCAGTTGTGGGCCTGGCTCGAACTGGCCAGGGATCTGAAAGCCGAATGGCTGGCGGGGGGCAACCGGCCGCTCTTGAAGGGCAAGTCGCTCGGCATGATCTTCCAGAAGCCGTCGCTGCGCACGCGTGTCAGCTTCGAGATGGCGATGGAACACGTGGGTGGTCATGCGCTCTACCTTTCGCCCAATGAGATCGGCCTGGGCGGCCGTGAAAGCGTGGCCGATGTGGCCCGCGTGCTCTCGCGCTACGTCGACGGCATCATGGCGCGCGTGTTCGTGCACGAACATATTCTCGGACTGGCGCAATACGCGCGCGTGCCCGTCATCAATGGCCTGTCTGACTTCAACCATCCCTGCCAGGGCCTGGCCGACTATTTCACGGTTTGGGAGAAACTCGGCCACCTCAAGGGAGTTACCCTGGCCTATGTGGGTGACGCCAACAACGTGGCCACGTCCTTGTTGTTCGGCGGAGGCAAGCTGGGCGTCAACGTGCGCATCGGCGCCCCCGCGGGTTATGGCGTCAAGCCGGCCGTACTGGCGCGCGCGCAGGCTCTGGCTGCCGAGAGCGGCGGCAGCGTTTACGCGACGACCGATCCGCTGGAGGCGGTCAGTGGCGCAGATGTTATCTACACGGACGTTTGGACGAGCATGGGCCAGGAAGTCGAAAAGGCGCAACGCGCCGCCATCTTCCCGCCCTTTCAGGTCAATGCACGCCTGGTGAGCGCGGCTCGCCCGGACGTCCTGGTCATGCACTGTCTGCCCGCCCACCGCGGCGATGAGATTACCGACGAGGTGGCCGACGGGCCACACTCGGTGTTGTTCGACCAGGCCGAGAACCGGCTCCACGCGCAGAAGGCGATCCTGGTGGATCTCCTTGGCTAGACGTTATGCCTGACATCCTGGGCATTTTCCAACGCCTGACGCTGCCCGGCGGCATCATCGAGATCGTCGATATCCTGTTGGTCGCCCTGATCTTCTACGGTCTGTTGCGGCTGTTGCAGGGTACCCAGGCGGTGTCGTTGCTGCGCGGGATCCTGGCTGTGGCGTTGGTGGTGTCGCTGGCGACCGCCCTGTTCCGTCTGACCGCCCTGAGCTGGCTCCTGACCAACTCGCTGCCCATGCTCCTGGTCGCTATCCCGGTGATCTTCCAACCGGAGTTGCGCCGGGCATTGGAGCGGCTGGGGCGGACAGGTCCCCTGCTGAGCCGTAACGCGCCGGCGGACGTGGTGCAGCGTGTGATCTACGAGGTCGTGCGCGCCGTGGAGATCATGGCGCGTGAGAAGACCGGCGCGCTCATCGTCCTGGAAGGGGAGACGGGGCTCGAGGACCATATCGAATCTGGCCAGCGCGTCGATGCTATCGTCTCGGCGCGCCTGCTCCAGACCATCTTCTTCCCAAATACCGCCTTGCACGATGGGGCGGTGATCATCCGTGGCGACAAGCTGGTCGCCGCGGGCTGTGTGTTGCCGTTAACGGCGCGTGCCCTCCCAGATAGCTCCCTGGGCACGCGCCACCGGGCGGCAGTGGGGATCACGGAGCAGAATGATGCCCTGGCGATCACCGTTTCTGAGGAAACAGGCATCGTCTCCATCGCCCGCAGCGGGCGTATCGTTCGGCGCCTCGACAGCCAGCGCCTGCGCCGGATTTTGCAGGCCTTTTACCAGCCGCGGCGTCTGTTCGGAAATGGACAGTAGTTGATGAGGAATTGGCTTGCCAACCTGGGCTCCGTGCTGTTATCCCTGATACTGGCGTGCATCGTCTGGGTGCTTGCCGTCCAGCAGGATAACCCGGTGGACTGGTACAGCCAGCCCATCCCGTTGACACGCACCGGATTGAGCCAGGACCTGAGCATCCTGGGCGATCTGAAGGACCAGGTACGCGTGCAGATCCGTGCGCCGAAGCATCTCTGGCCCGATCTGCAGCCCCGCGATTTCACGGCCACGATTGACCTGAGCCATCTGGAGCCCGGGACTTACGACCAACATCCGCAGGTCACGACGCAGGACCCACAGGTGCAGGTCCTGCGCGTCGAGCCGGATGTCATCCGCGTGCGCCTGGAAAAGAGCAAGCAGAGGCTGATGCCCGTGCGTATCAACGTCCTGGACACGCCGGCCTTTGGCTATGATTGGAACTCGCCGGTGGTGACGCCGACCATGGTGATGGTCTCTGGCTCGGCTACGGCGGTCGACCAGGTTCAGTCGCTCTCGGCCGACATGTACCTGCGCGGGGCGCGCAGCAACGTCGACCGCACCCTGCGGGTGGTGGCGCACGATGCGACCGACGAGGTGATCAGCCTGGTAACGCTCACGCCGCAGAATGTCCAGGTGACGGTGCCGATCATCCAGTTACCCGGTTACCGCGAGGTTGCCATTCTGGTCGAGACCACGGGCCAGCCGGCTAGCGGTTACACGATCAATGGTGTCAATGCCGACCCCAAGCTGGTCACCTTGCGTGGGGACCCGGCAGCCATTGCGCAAATGAGCGGTTATATCACGGTTTCGGTCGATATCTCCAACGCGAACGCCAACGTGATCGAGCGCGTCCCGTTGCGGCTGCCGGAGAATATTGCGGCCCTCGGCACGCCCAGCGTGACCGTTGACGTCAGCATCATACCCATCAATGGGGCACAGACCGTGCAGCGCCGGCCCGTGATTCAGGGTCTAGGACCCGGCCTGACGTACACGCTCTCGCTGGAGACCGTCAACGTGTTCCTGGCCGGTCCTCTGCCCCGGCTCGATGCGCTCAAGAGCGACGCCGCGCCCGTCATCCTGGACCTTTCGGGGCTTGGACCGGGAGTGCACGTGGTCGAGCCGCGCGTGCCGGCTCCGGAAGGGATCACGGTGCAGGGCCTGTCGCCCCAGAACATCGAGGTGGCCGTCGAGCTGGCGCCGACGCCAACGCCTACCCCGGAGCCCAGCCTTACGCCGACGCCGACCGCCACGCCCAAGCCACGCCGGCCCTGAGGCGCGCTTGCCGGGCCCGTTCGGTGACTGCCGGCCTGAATGATGATAGATTGCGTATCTAGAACGGATGTTTGATGCATACACCCATTGTTGCCCTGGTGGGACGCCCGAATGTTGGCAAGTCCACCCTGTTCAACCGGCTGGCCGGCCAGCGGCTCTCGATCGTCGAAGACGAGCCCGGTACCACCCGCGACCGCCTCTACGCGCCCGCCGAATGGACCAACCAACCGTTCATGATGGTTGATACGGGCGGGCTGGATATCGCGGCCACCGATCGGTCACCCCAGAAGGGCCAGCCGGAGTCGCTCGGACCCTCGTCGCGTGATTTCGTGCGCGAGATCCGTGCCCAGGCTGAGGCGGCCATCGAAGAGGCCGACGTGGTCGTGTTCATGGTGGACGCCAAGGACGGCGTGACCGCCGCCGACCGGGACATCGCCGACGTGCTGCGTCGCACGGACCGGCCCGTTATCCTAGCCGCGAATAAGGCCGACAACGAGACGCGCCGCCAGCAGGCGCTGGAGTTCTACGAGCTGAGCCTGGGCGAGGTCTACCCGATTTCGGCGCTGCATGGCACCGGGACCGGCGATCTGCTGGACGCGATCGTCGAAAAGATCCCGGTTGTGCCTGAGGAGCCGGAGAGCGACGCGGTGCATATCGCGCTGGTCGGCCGGCCGAACGTGGGCAAATCGTCCTTGCTGAATGCTTTGCTGCAAGAAGAGCGGGCGATCGTCAGCCCGATCCCGGGCACCACCCGGGATGCCATCGACACGCCGCTGAAGTGGGAGGGCCAGGAGCTGGTCCTGATCGACACAGCCGGCATCCGGCGGCGAGGCAAGGTCGAGCAGGGGATCGAGAAGTACAGCGTCATGCGCGCCCTTTCGGCGATCGAGCGTTCGGACGTCGTCTTGCTGGTGATCGACGCCACCGCGGGCGTCATCTCCCAGGACGCGCACGTCGCCGGCTTCATCCTTGAAGCGTACAAGAGCGTGGTCGTGATCGTCAACAAGTGGGACGCGATCCCGGATAAAGACTCGATGACGATGGTGCGCTACACGGAGGAGATCCGTGAGCAGCTGCATTTCCTGGATTACGTGCCGGTGCTGTTTATCTCGGCCCTCAACGGGCAGCGCGTGGGCAAGGTGCTGCCCGCAGCCCTGGCGGTCGCGGCACAGCGCAAGGTGCGGGTGCCAACGGGCGAGCTCAACCGCTTGATTCAGGATGCGGTGGCCGCGCACGCGCCGACGAGTGGCGGGCGGCAGGTGAAGCTGTACTACGCCACGCAGGCGGCTGTGGCTCCGCCGACCTTCATCGTGTTCGTCAACAATCGGGAGCTGGTTCATTTCAGCTATGCGCGCTACCTGGAGAATCGCATCCGGGCCAGCTTCCCGTTTGAGGGTACGCCGATCCGGTTAATCTTTCGCAATCGCGGCGAGGGGCATGGGGCAGACCAGAACTAGTATTCTATTCGTGTAGCCATTGCGCTACAAACCGGCTAATTTTCTAGCCTTTTCCGCAAGAGGACAGTTGGCTATGCGAAAAAAATGGGCGGCGCTGCGGGCCTGGGCAAGGCAGCGCTGGCTCGAGTTGTTGTTGGTCCTGGGCTTGCTGAGCATCCTGACCTGGTTTGGTGGGCTGGGCTATAGTTTCCTTCCCAAGCCGGCGCCCACGCCAACGCCCGTGCCGCCGCCGGCCCCGATCCTGCCGACCCTGACGGCGGTCCCGACGCGCACGCCGGCGCCTACGCCGACCGCGACCCCTGCGGCAGGGGGGTTCGCCGGCGTCGAGGCCTACCAATATGTGCTGGCTCAGTTGAAACTCGGTCCCCGGCCGGCCGGCTCGGAGGCTGACCTAAAGCTGGGCGACACCATTGCCGCCGAGCTGCGTAAGTCCGGCTGGCAGGTGGCTTTCCAGGATTTCACCTACCAGGGCGTGAAGGCGCGCAACGTCATCGGCAAGGCCGGAACGGGTCCGCTGGCGATCGTCGGCGCGCACTACGATACACGCAAGCGCGCTGACAAGGACCCGGACCCGACGAAGCGCAATGACCCGGTGCCCGGCGCCAACGATGGCGCCAGTGGCGTGGCCGTTCTGCTCGAGCTGGCGCGCATCGTGGATAAGTCCAAACTGACCAACGAGGTCTGGCTGACTTTCTTCGACGCCGAGGACAACGGCGATCTGGACGGCTGGGATTGGAGCGCCGGCTCGACCTATTTCGTGGACCAGCTGACGACCCGGCCGCAATTCATGGTGCTGGCGGATATGGTCGGTGATGCCCAGCAGGACATCTACAAGGAACAGAACTCGACCAAGGAACTGGTGGAGCGGATCTGGTCCGTTGCCGGCCACCTGGGCTACGCCGATACCTTCAAGCCGGCCTACAAATGGTCGATGACCGACGATCACACGCCGTTCCTGGCCAAAGGCATCCCGGCCGCCGACCTGATCGACTTTGACTATCCCTACTGGCACACTACGCAGGACACCGCCGATAAGGTGGCGCCGGCCTCCCTGGAGCGCGTTGGGCGTGTGCTGCAGGTGTTGCTGGAGGGGACGAGCTTGCCCTGAGGAGCGATCCCTTTGTTTCATCCCGCCAAACGTCTCGACTCAGTTCCGCCCTACGTCTTTGCGACCCTGGGCGCCCGTCTGAGGGTGCTGGAAGCGCAAGGTCTGAGTGTCATTCGCCTGGATATCGGCAGCCCCGATGGGCCCACGCCGGAGTTCATCGTGCGTGCGCTGGGCACGTCGGCAGCTGATCCGACGCATCATAGCTATGCCGGCTACCTAGGCACGCCCAGGCTGCGCCAGGCCCTGGTCGATTACTATGCCACGCGCTTCGGCGTTAACCTGCGCGTCAGCGACGAGGTGCTGCCGCTGCTCGGCTCCAAAGAAGGCATCGCCAACATGGCCTTTGCCTGGCTGGATCCCGGCGACCTGGCGTTGGTAGCCGACCCCGGTTACCCCACCTACCGCATGGGCGCGCTGATGGCCGGCGCCGAGGTGTGCGACATGCCGCTGCTGGCCGAGAACGGCTTCCTGCCGGATTTCGACGCCATCCCGGCGGAGGTGGCCGGCCGGGCACGCTTGATGTGGCTGAACTATCCGAACAACCCGACCGGTGCGGTCGCGTCGCCCAAGTTCTTCGCCAGGGCGGTCGACTTCTGCCACCGCCACGGGATTTTGCTGTGTCACGACGCGCCCTACTCGGATGTGTGCTATGATGGTTACCGGGCGCCAAGCCTGCTGAGCGTTCCGGGCGCCAAGGATGTGGCCGTCGAGTTCAACTCGCTGTCCAAGTCGCATAACATGGCCGGCTGGCGCGTGGGCGTGGCTGCCGGCAACAGCACCGCCCTCCAGGCGCTCCTGCAGATCAAGAGCAATGTCGATAGCGGCATCTTCCTGCCGATCCAGGACGCGGCGGTGAGCGCGCTGACCGGCGACCAGTCCTGGCTGCAAGAACGTAACCTGGTCTACCAGCAGCGGCGCGATATGCTGTATGATCTGTTGGTGGACGATTGGGGCCTGCAGGTGGCCAAACCTTTGGCCGGGTTGTATTTGTGGCCGCATATTCCGGCCGGCTACACCTCCGCGAGCTTCACCGAGAAGGTCCTGCTCACGACCGGCGTCAGCTTCACGTCGGGCGCTGAGTTCGGACCGCACGGCGAAGGTTATATCCGTATCTCAGTCGCCCAGTCGACTGCCAAGATCGTCGAGGCTATTGGGCGGCTCAAGGGCCTCAAGTTCTGACATTTAGAGGAGAGACTCCCATCGGCGAACACATCTATCCTGTTGACGAACCAAAGGCAACGGCCATCCTGGTCGGTATCGAGCTGAAGGGCAAGACCAGCCAGTGGAGCATCGAAGACTCGCTGGCCGAGCTGGCGCAACTCGCGGATACGGCCGGCGTCAAGGTGACCGGCACGCTGGAGCAAAAGATCGAGCGGCCCAATCCGGCCACGCTTATCGGCTCGGGCAAGGTCGCCGAGTTGGTGGCGCTGCGGCGTGACCTTGGTGCGACCGCCGTCATCTTCGACGAAGAGCTTTCACCGGCTCAGCAGCGCGAGATCGAACGGGCGATCGACAACGAGAACGTGCAGGTGTTGGACCGCACCGCGCTCATTCTGGACATCTTCGCCCAACACGCGCGCACTCGGGAGGGCGCGCTGCAGGTCGAGCTGGCGCAATACCAGTATCGTCTGCCGCGCCTGACGCGCGCCTGGACGCACCTGGCGCGCCAGGCCGGCGGCGGATCGGCGCGCGGCGGCGCGGCCGGGGTGGGTCTGCGCGGCCCCGGCGAGACCCAACTCGAGGTCGACCGCCGGGAGATCCGCAAGCGCATTACGCATCTCAAGCAGGAACTGGAGGAGGTGCGCGCTCACCGGGCCAATTACCGGCGGCACCGGTCGGAAGAAGCCATCCCCGTCGTGGCGCTGGTGGGCTACACTAACGCCGGCAAATCCACCCTATTGAACGCGCTGAGCGGCGCCAACGTCTACGCGGCCAACCAGTTGTTCGCGACCCTCGACCCCACCACGCGGCGGGTGGCGCTGCCGGGGGGCAGGGAGGTCCTTTTCACCGACACCGTCGGCTTCATCCAGAAGCTGCCCACGGCCCTGGTAGCCGCCTTCCGGGCCACTCTGGAAGAGATCGCCGAGGCGGATCTATTACTGCATGTGGTTGACATAACGCACGATAATGCCCAGCAGCAGGCCGCGACTGTGCTGCAAGTGCTCAAGGAGATCAATGCGACGGGCCAGCCGATCCTGACGGCGCTCAACAAGGTCGACCAACTGCCCGACCCGGAGACCGTTCCCGGCCTGCTGGCAGACCTGCCTGATGCAGTAGCGATCTCGGCCTTAACGGGGCAGGGGCTGGACGTGTTGACGGCGCGCATCGACGAGATACTGACCGAAGAGCTGGTGGATGTAGAGGTCTTGATCCCGTACCGGCGGGGGGATCTGCTGGGCCTGTTCCACCAGCGGGGCGTCATCGAGCGCGAGGCTCACGTCGAGACGGGCACACGCGTCAATGGCAAGCTGCCGGCCAGCCTGTTGCCGCGCTTCGAGCCCTTCGACCTGTCAGAAGAAGTATGATCGGCGCCTTCTTCGACATGGACAACACGCTGTTGTCCGCCAGCTCCGGCCTGCTCTACCTGCGCTACCTGCGGCAGCACGGCTATCTGCCCCTCAGCCAATGGGCCCAGATCATGACCTGGGTGGGGCTTTACCTTGCCGGCGCGCTGCGCTTTCCGGCCATGATGTCCCGCCTGATGGTCCTTTCGGCGGGTTCGAGCGAGGCCGAGGCCTGGCGCATGAGCAATGAGTGGTTCCAGGCCATGTTGCGCCATTACATTGCCCCCGGCGCGCGCGAACGCGTGGCCTGGCACCGTGCGCAGGGGCACCAGGTTGCCATCGTCTCGGCCTCCACGCCCTACGCCGTGCATCCGGTCGCCCAGGCGCTTGACCTTGGCGAGGCTTACCTCTCCACGCGCCTGGAGGTCATCGACGGCCGTTTTACTGGCAGAGTGATCGCGCCGGCCTGTTACGACGAAGGCAAGCTGATCCTGGCGCGTGACTACGCGGCCCGGCACGGCATCGACCTCGCGCAGAGCTACTTCTACAGCGACAGCCACCGCGATCTGCCTCTGCTGGAGGCCGTCGGCCATCCCGTCGCCGTCAACCCCAACCGCCGGCTGGCGCGCCTCGCGGCCGCCCGGGGTTGGCCGGTGATGTGCTTCTATTAGCCCGCCCGCCAGGCGCCCGCATCGAGCGCGCTTAGCGCAACCTGCCGCGTTTCCTGCACCCTGGCTGCCGCATACAAGGCGATCATCAGCGCCGACGTCCCGGCGATGAAGGCCATGCTCGCGCGCGGCCCGACCGACACCAGTAGAACCCCCATCAGCGGGGGCAGCGACATGCCACCGATGCTTCCCATGGCCGTGCCGATGCTGCCGGCTGTGCCCGGCCCAGCCGCGAACACCGACGTGATGACCGCGAACACCGTTGGGAAGATCGCACCGTAGCCCAGCCCCAGCAGCAGGATCGCGCAGACGGTCAGCGGAGCGTTGCCTGTGCTGAGCGGCAGCAGCGCGCCCGCCACCAACGTCGTCCCCAGGCAGATCACCAACACGGCATGCGAGCTCAGCCGGGTGCCCAGCGCCGCGCTGATCATACGCCCTGCCGTCAGCGCCAGCCAATAGCCGGAGGCCACCAGGGCCGCGCTTTCGATTGCCAGGCCGGTGGTCCGTCCCAGGTAGGTGGTGGTCCAGCCGCCGATGGCCGTTTCCGCCCCCACGTAGACCAACAGGAGCGCGCCGAAGGTCCAGAGCAGCGGCGAGCGGTAAACCCTCAGCGTGGTTTCGCGCCGGCTGGTTGGCGCGCCGGCAGCGGCGGCGGGCGCACCGGCGGACGTCCCGCGTCCCGAGAGGTAGATAGCCGGCAGGCAGAACAGCAACAAGGCGAAGCCGATCCACAGGGTCGGGTAGGCCGTCGACGAGAGGGCCAGGCTCAGCCCGGCGGCGGCGGGCCCCAGGACGGCGCCGACGCCGAAGAACACATTCAGCAGGCTGAGGGCCGAGACGTTGCGCTCGGCAAACGTGCGGGCGATCAGAACATTTGTGCACACGTCGATGGCGCCGGTGCCGAACCCCGAGAGGAGCGTGGCGGCCAGCAGGGCGGGCAGGCTCTGGCTGACGGCGATGCCGGCCACGCCGAGGGCATAAAGCGTCACTGCGCCCAGGAGAACGCGCCGCTGGCCGATCCGGTCGCTCAGTGGCCCGCCGGCCAGGCTCGAACAAAGGCCGCCCAGGAAGGACGCCGTGAAAACGCTACCTACCACCGCCAGCCCTGCGCCGGTGCGGGCCGCCAGCTCGGGCAGGAGGGGACCAAAAGCGGCGCTGATGAAGCCGAAGGCTAGGAAGATCAGGCAGGAGGCCAGCAGGGTGGTGCGTCGATGTGTGTTTGACATAAGGTCTTTCTCTCAAGATCTGTGGGACGTGGCCGCCCACGAAGTGCTGATCCGTGC
Source organism: Anaerolineales bacterium (assembly GCA_017882045.1). Taxonomy (GTDB): domain Bacteria; phylum Chloroflexota; class Anaerolineae; order CG2-30-64-16; family CG2-30-64-16; genus JADGQF01. The sequence goes on along the minus strand of JADGQF010000075.1, from coordinate 814 downwards.
AAGCGGCGGCAAGGTCACGGATTACCTGGGCTGCGACATCGACTACGGCGCCTCGACGGATGTGAGCGGGCGCGCGCGTGCGAGACACCCGAGTTGTACCACCGGCTTCGCCGGGTGTTCAGCCAATACTATCCGTTCGCGTGAGCACTTCGCTCGAGCACTGTGCTCCGGCCAGCCTCGAGTAACGTCTCCATCCTCAGTCGGAACATCATACTGCTCAGACAGCGTGCGCATTATAGAGCAACGCTCCGGCATGGCCCAAACCCTCGCTCCTGTTTCAGAAGGGCAGGGGGCCGCTCCAGCGGCGATCGGCGGCCCGTTTTTTGCCCCCGTAATTGTTCACACTATATATGTTATGTAGACTTGCGGCTCTCTCAAACGGAACTTTACATAAGCTATGTCTCTTCATTGACTCGGTAGGGCGCTCGTTTGCGCTCTTCCCTTCTGCTCGGCGGCGAAAAACCCACCCTGCGTGCTCCGGCACGCGCCTCGCCGGCGGGCCGGCACCCGGCGATCCCCAAGGCACGACTCCCGAATACCAGCGCCGCGCCGCATGCGCCTGGCTGCCTCGAAGGCGGCGATCAGTGCCTTGCCGATCCCTGGTTATTGAAGTGGCGTTCCAGCGTACTGTCCGTGCCAGTTCTGGCCTTAGCTTGGCGATAGGCTCGCCATCGCCGGGCCGCGCTCCGGCCCTCGTTTCCCCAATCGCGGCGCGCATGGTACAATAAGCATCTGACGGGGCTGACAAGCCCCGACGTTATGTCTACTTCCGGGGTGTCAGCATGCGCTTCCTTCGCCCTTTCGCGCTGAGCTT
>JADGQF010000276.1 GCA_017882045.1 Anaerolineales bacterium | reverse complement strand
GCTGCCGCTTGAAGGTACGCATTGAGAAGACCACCACATTGCCCGGTTACCCCGTCATGACGGCTTAGACGTGCAAGTCACTTTGCGTGCAGCGCTGGGAGATAAGGAGAATCATGGTTCGTTCTACGGGCTCGCTCTTGCGCTCATGCGGCGCCGGCCTGGAGCCGGCATGGCGCGCAGCGGCTAAGGCCCTCGTGTGGACGGCCGCGCGCCTGGGGCAGCACCCCTGGCTGCTGTTGCCCTTTTTGGCTCTTCCTGCCATTTCGCCGTTCTGGACCGTAGGCTTTCCGCGTTCGGCTGATGGGCTGTTGCACCTTCTGCGCCTGATTCTGCTTGACCGGCACCTGGCACAAGGCGTCTTCTATGCGCGCTGGCTGCCTGATCTTACCCTCGGCTTTGGTTACCCGGTCTTCAGCTATTATGGCCCCGGCTCCTACTATATTGCTGAGGCCTTGCACCTGCTGGGTCTGGGCTACGTACAGGCCCTCATGGGCGCCTTCGCCGTGCTGATTGTGGCCGCAGGCATGGGCATGTACCTGATGGCATTGGCAATCTTTGGACCCAGGCGCCGCGCGGCTGCCATGGTCGCTGCGACAGCCTATATGTACGCGCCGTACCTGCTGACTAACGTCTTCATCCGGGGCGCGATTGCCGAGGTGGGTGCACAAGCCCTGCTGCCATGGATCATGTGGAGCACGTGGCGCGTGCTGACAGCCGAACGCCCGGCGCGTTATGTGCTGCCCGTGGCACTCAGCCTCGGTGGACTGATCATCACTCATACCATCAACCTGCTTTTCGTGCCGCCACTCTGGCTCGCCTTCGTCGTGGTCACCTGGCTCGGCACCGGGCGTCGTCCGGCTAAGCTGGCCTGGGCCGTGCTTGGTGGTGCGGCTGCCGCGGGCATCAGTTGTTTTTTCTGGGTCCCTCTCCTTCTAGAGCGGGGTTACCTGGCCGAGACCGCCTACCAGGTTTCGGCCAAATACCTTCCCGAAAACGTTTGGACGCTCAAGAATTTCCTCGACACGAGCTTTTTGTTCAGCTACACCTTCGCGATACCTTTCCGGCTCGGGCTCGCCCAGTTGGCGCTGGCGTTGGTCGGGCTCGTATTGGCCCGGCGGCGTGATGGGACCTGGGTCTTCTTCCTCGTCGCTGCTGCGATCGCGGCAGCCGGCATCAGTGCGTGGTCCCTGCCGCTGTGGCTGCAAAGCTCCATTCTACTGATTGCCCAGTTCCCATGGCGTCTTCTGATCATCGTCAGCCTCTCGCTGGCGCTGTTTTCGGGAGGAGTCGTCCTCAGCCTGCGCGCGCCGCTGGCCCGCCTCCTCGTGGCCGGGCTCCTTATCGCGCTCGTGATCTTCGCCAATACCCCGCGCCTGGGCTGGATGGAAACCTACCCGGCTGACACGGGTCCGAACCCGCTTGCCGCTGTTGCTCAGTTCGAGGACGAGACCGGCGCCGTGGGGACGAGTTCAGCGGCAGAATTCAGGCCGCGCTGGGCTACAAGCATCCGGCTTGCGAAAGATCCGACAACGACCGCCGACACAGCTCAGGTACGCGTGCACGAAGCCAACGATTTCGGGCTCACCGCCACTACGACCGACGGGTCGGGTGGCGCCTTTCGCTTCACGACCTTCTACTTCCCCGGCTGGGAAGTGGTCCTCGATGGGCGGACGGTTCTCCCCGCGTACCCCAGCACCAATCTCGGCCTGCTCACGGTCGATCTGCCCTCCGGCCAGCACGATCTCAGGCTTACCTGGCGCGGCACCCCGCTCCAACACGTCGCAGGCCTGGTCACGCTCTTGACGTTGGCCGGCCTGGTACTGTTCTACCTGCCGCGCCGGCCAGAACGCCATCTGGCCCTCGCGCCAGCCGTGCTGCTGGTCTGCGGACTGCTCGCCTCCCTCACGCGGCCCGGGAGCCAGCCGGTGCAAACACCAGCGCAGCCGGTCGGCTCGCCAGAGGTTTCTTTCCTCGGGTACAGGACGGAGGAGTCGCCCAACGCGCAACAGGTACTGCTTTTTCCCTACTGGTACGTTCGAGAGACACCGGCCGCCACCTTCCGCACGCGCTGGCAACTGCTCGATGGTGAGGGCAAGATCGTCAGCCAGGTAGAGAGCCGGCCTTACTTCAACGCCCTCGACGGCGACAACTGGCCGCCTGGCACCCTGGTCGACGATGCCTATGCGCTGGCGCTGCCGCCCGGCACTCCGGCCGGCGACTACCGCCTGGCGCTCCAACTCGGCGACGCCGGCAGGGGCGCCGGCCTGAATGGTGAGTGGCAAGCAGCACGTGTAGTGGGCGACGTTGTCCTACGGCGAGTATCGCCTCTGGGGCTCAAGCCGCGCTCACTGCTCAACGTTCAGTTTGGTCCCGCAATCCAACTGGTGGGTTTCGACGTCGAAGGTGCCAGGGAGGCTGCGACTCCTTCGGCGCCGGCTATCGTGAATGCAGGGGATATAGTACAATACACACTGTACTGGCGGGCGCTCGGTCCCTTGCAGGATAATTACCACGGTTTCTTGCACATGGTGGACAACCAGGGACACCCGCTGGTACAGCAAGACGCGCTCCTGGGAGGAGTGTTTGCCGCTCCCCGGCTGTGGGATGCGTACCATCTGTATCCCGATACTTACCGGCTGCGGGTCCCGGCTTCCGCAGAGAGCGGGCTATATTGGCCGTGGGCCGGGCTCTATGAGTTCAAGACTCAAGACCGGTTGGCGGTCACCGATACCCTGACAGGGGACGAGGGCGATCATTACCGGCTGCCGCCGGTTAAAGTGCTGGGACGCCAGGACGCCCGCCCGCAGCATACAGTGCCGGCTCACTTTGACGGCCTGGCCGACCTGCTTGGCTATGACCTGGCGTTGCCGGCCGGTGGCCTGCACCCGGGCAGCCGGTTTGGTCTCACGCTATACTATCGCAGCTCAGCACCGACCGCCAACAACTACACCCGCTTCGTGCACTTCTATGATCCCAAGTTGGGTATGGCAGCGCAAAATGACGGCTTGCCCCAGGGAGGCCTCAACCCCACCTGGAGTTGGGTTGCCGGGGAAGTTGTTGCAGACCGGATGGAACTCGTGATCGAGGGCGGCGCACGTTCGGGCCAGTATCACCTGCAGATGGGATTCTACGACAACGAAAACGGGGGCCTACGCCTGCCGGCCGCGGATGCCCGCGGCCGCGCGCTACCCGATGCGCAGGTGGATCTTGTGACGATCGAGGTCAGTGACTGATGGTGACGAAGGTGCGCGGGTCGCGGGCCGCCGGACGCCTGGAAGAGAGTTCTCAGGCCGCGCCCTCTGCCCCGCCCGCCCCCCGAACAGGCGGTTGCCGAGCCCGGACTTACCTGGTCGATTTCCTCGTTTTGGTAGGCCTATGCTTGCTCTTCTTCTGGCGTGACCTGACGCCGAGTGCGGCCGATCACCGGGGTTTCGCGAACGGGGACTTCGCCAACCAATTCTACGCGTTCGCAGCCTACGAAGCGGCACGCCTGCACGCCGGGCAGTTGCCCCTTTGGAATCCGTACACCTTTGCCGGGCATCCCTTCCTGGCCGATATTCAGTCGGCAATCTTTTACCCGCTCAGCCTGGTCACCATGTTGTTGACCGCCGGGTCAGGCTTCACTTACCAGGCACTGCAGTTGGAGGCTGTGCTGCATTTCCCGCTGGCGGGCATCTTCACCTACCTGCTCGCGCGGCGCCTGACCGGCAGCAGGCCGGGCGCCCTGGTCGCTGCCGCCACCTTCACCTTCAGCGGCTACCTCACCAGCTACCCGCCTCTCCAACTGGCCGTGCTCGAGGTCCAGGCGTGGCTGCCGCTCATCCTGCTCCTGCTCGACGTTTCGGCCGGTCGCGCGGGCCAGAGCGAGTGGTCCAGCGCCGGGCGCTGGGCGATGGGTGCGGGCCTGGTCCTGGGCATCTCATTTCTGGCCGGGCACCCGCAATCGAGCTTGCTCGTGCTCTATGCCGCACTGGCCTTTGGGCTTTATCGCACCTGGCCCGGCGTGGACTTGCGCCGGGCCTCCGATGGCAAGATCGAGATCAACTGGAGACAATGGGCACGGCCCCTGGGCCTCCTCGTCATCTTCGCCATCACCGGGTGCGGGCTGGCCGCAGTCCAGTTGGCGCCTTCCTGGCAGTTCATGGCGCTGTCGACCCGCGCCGGCATCGGGTTTGAGGAAGCAGGGCAGGGCTTCACCCCGTACGATCTGCTCCAGGTCGTCCTGCCTGCTGTGGGTGTACCCTTCCCTGCTCTGTACGTGGGGATCCTGCCCTTGGGCCTGGCCGCGCTGGCCCTGTCGAAATCGACATGGGCCAGGCTGTGGCCGACCGCTGCGGCCCCCTTGGAGCCGCGTCCGGCAACGTCAAGCAGGCGCTCTCCTATCCCCTTCTTAGGCTGGGGCGCTCTGCTTGCACTCCTGCTGTCGTTCGGCAAGATCACACCGATCTACGCGGTCTTTTACCTGCTGGCTCCCGGCTGGCGCCTGTTCCGCGGGCAAGAGCGCACAATCGCCTGGGCCGTGCTCGCGGTGGCCCTCCTGGCCGGATTCGGGGTGGCCTGGCTGGCGTCACACTGGGCGGACGAAGGGAGCCGGCCTCCCGGCGTGGGCGAGCGCGGGCTTGCTCGGGGCTACGGGCTTGCCGCGTTGGTCGCCCTCGCGGCCGCGTTGGCTTGCTTCGTTGGGTACCAGGCCGGCAGCCAGGCGCTATGGGGCTTCACGGCTGCGTTTCTCTTCCTGGCCCTGCTTGCCGCGCTCGCTGCGTTGGCTCTGCGCAGCCGGCGCCCGGTCCTCCTCCTCGCGCTGGTCGTCTTCGACCTGTTTACGCAGGTCAACGGCAGCCACGCCGGACGCGTTGGCGTAGGCGACCCCTTTCCTCCCCAACCGGTGTTGGCGCCGGCCCTGGCCGACAGCACCGTCTTTCGTATCGCCGATGAAGGACGGCTGCCCGGCAACTACGGAGACATTTACCGGCTCGCCGGCATCGACGGAGCCAGCCCCCTGGAATTGGCGCGCTATCGTCAGCTGCTTGATCGCCTGCCTCGTGCGCGCGTCTGGTGGCTGCTCAGCGTCAAGTACGTGGTGACCGGACGGACGGTCATCGACGTTCCTGCGGAGCGCGTGGCCGAGGCGCCTGGGACCGATGGGCAGCCGGATTACCTCTACCGCCTGGCGCAACCTGGACCGCGCGCCTGGCTCGCGGGCGACGCCATCGCCGAGCCGGATGATGAGAGGCTATGGCAGCGGCTGGCCGATCCGGCCTTCGATCCAGCGCGCCAGGTCTTGCTCCCGGCCCTCCCTGGCGGCTACGTTCCACGGTCGAGCTGCAGCGGCGAGGTCAGCCTGCAAGCGCTGGAGCCCGAACACCTGGCGCTCTCGGTGAGTGCGGAGCAGCCCTGCATCCTGGTGCTGTCGGAGTTGGACTATCCCGGTTGGCGTGCAGCCATCGACGGCCGGCCGGCAGGCCTACTGCGCGCCGATGGCGCCTTCCGCGGCCTCGTGGTGCCCGCCGGTCAGCATGCGGTGACGCTTGACTTCCGCCCGGCGGCACTGGCCTGGGGCGCCCTGATCTCCGCCGCAACGCTCCTGGCAGCCCTGGCCTGGCTGCTCTGGTCCCGACGGGCGCGCGGCGCGTGAAGCCGCTTTCCCCGGCGAACTCTTTGAGTTCACATGCAAGGCCGCTGGGTTTGTCCAGGGTCAGCGCGACACCAGCCTGGAATCCGGGCAAAGCGCTCCTGCTCGTCATCATCCTGGCCTCTTTCGCCCTGCGCGTTTACCGCCTCGGCTACCAGGAACTCCGCGGGGATGAAGCCTTCGGCTACTTCTTTAGCCTACGGAGCGTGCCCGATATATTCCGAGGCACCCTGGCGCTGCGAGAGCCCCATCCC
>JADGQF010000074.1 GCA_017882045.1 Anaerolineales bacterium | reverse complement strand
TAGGTTTGCATCAGGCGGTCGGCATAGTTCAGATCGTTGTAGCTCACTGCAACGTCGTGACCTTGCGCCACCCGCACGGTGGCTGCGGCCGAGTAAGTGCGAACCATCCGCTGGGTGCCGAGGACAACCACAGCCAACCTCACGGCTGCTGTCAGCAGGATCACCCATTTGCGTCGATTCAGTACCTCGAGATAGTGTTCAAGCTCCATCAGTCGCGTTCTCTCCTAAAGGTGCATCCCTGCGAGAACCGCTTTGGGCGGATCAGGTACCGGCCACGCCGGGTGTGGTACGTGTGGGTGGCGGCGCTGCAGCGCGTGTAGCCGGGCCAGCAGCTCGCTTATTTGGAAGGGTGCCACGACGTACATGTCGGCTCCGGATCCAAGCGACCGGAGAAGGCTCTCCAATGTCGAGTTGCGTACGATCATCAGGATGAGCAGCGGCGATCGGGCTCTCACGGCCGAACACAAGTGATGGCCCGGGCTGTCGCACCCGTCGACCTCGATCATCACTACCGAAACCTCGTGCGTAAGCAGTACGACCGGCTGGTACGGGTCAACGTCCACCATCTTCACCCGGTAGCCCTTGCGTCGCAGCAGCAGCAGGCATTCTCGCATCTCGGGATCGGGCTTCGCGCTCATCCAAAGCACCGTTATAGCTTTCCCCGGCGCTGGTGGCCGGAGCGGGACCCCAAACGCGAGTTGAGCTGGCTTCGGTCTGCAATCGTCCTGTGCCATTTACACTCTCGCTATGCGCTCGAGGGGCCGGCCCTTTATCTCCGGCCATCGGCGAATTCGGCTGGCCACGAGCCGTGCCTTTCTCTGCAGTATCTCTGATCAATAAAGTCCAGGCAGGTTAGCACATGTGCCACCACTTTTGAAGACCTGAGGGTCCTCAGTCCAACAATAGAAAGTACTGCAACGAAGGTATTTTCGTACTATACCCATTGACTGCTGTTTGGCCGGGCCGTCGCGCATATGTTAGAATTGTCGTCGCGTTAGTTGCTTTATCCGCCGGAAAGTTGGGCGCTCTGCCAGAGGAGGCTGCCGTGACGCGTATCGTTTTTATGGGCACACCCGAGTTTGCCGTGCCGTCGCTGGCAGCCCTGCTTGCCGGGGACTACGACGTGGTCGGGGTGCTAACCCGCGAAGACCAGCCGGTGGGGCGCGGGCAGCACGTCGAGGAATCGCCGGTCAAGAAGCTGGCCCGTGCCAACGGCTTGCCGGTCCAGCAGCCGCGCACACTGCGTGACGAGGAATCTCAGGCGGCGCTGGCCGCACTGCAGCCCGATTTGATCGTCGTCGCTGCTTACGGGCTGCTGCTCCCGCAAGCCGTGCTCGATCTGCCGCGCTTCGGCTGTCTCAACGTGCACGGCTCCTTGCTGCCTCGCCACCGCGGCGCCGCCCCGATCGCCGCGGCGATCCTGGCGGGCGATACGCAGACCGGCATCAGCCTGATGCGCATGGACGCCGGGCTGGACACGGGCCCGGTGCTGGACAGAGCCGCGCTGCCCATTGCGCCTGACGATACGACCGGCACTCTCACGCAGAAACTGGCCGCGCTGGGGGCCGAACTGCTCCTGAACACCTTGCCCCGCCGGCTGGACAGCGCCATCAGCGCGCAAGTGCAGCCCGAAGAAGGGGTCACTTACGCCCCAAGGATGAGCAAGGAAGCCGGGGAGATCGACTGGAACTCGCCGGCGGTCGCGATCGAGCGTGCTGTGCGCGCCTATCAACCCTGGCCATCCGCTTTCACCTCCTGGAAAGGCCAGCGCCTCAAGATCTTGCGGGCCCGGCTGGGGAATGCCCCTCCGGAAACAGGTGTGCCCGGCCAGGTGATCGGTGCGCCGCACGAAGCCGGTATGGTGACGGGCGAGGGTGTGCTCTGGCTGGAAGAGCTGCAGTTGGCGGGTAAGCGGGTGCTGCCCAGCGTGGCCTTTCTCAGGGGCGCGCCTGGGTTCGTGGGAAGCATACTCCCCTCCTGATCGCCCGAGGCGCATCCTGCGCCCTGCCTCGGCGCGTGGAGAATTAACCGGCGGAGCGCCGCGCTGCCTAGAGACGCTTGACGACCGTCCACCTCAGCAGCGCGCGCGGCCCGCTGGTCGTCAAGACGACGGAGCTGAGGATGATCGCCGCCGCCAGCACCGTGCGCAGGCTCAAGGGCTCGCCTGCCAGGGCGCTGCCAAGCAGGATGGCGACTACCGGGTTGACGTAGGCATAGGTCGAGACCAACGGGGTGGGCGCGGCGCGCAACAGCCACACGTAAGCGCTGAAAGCCACCCACGAACCGAATACGACCAGGTAGGCGAAGGCCAGCAGCGACTTGGGCGAGATGTGCGACAGATTGAGGCGTCCCCAATCGCCGGCCAGCGTTGCCAGAACCAGCAGCCCGGCCGCGCCGGCGAGCATCTCGATGCCGGCGCCGAGCAAGGGCGACGAAGGCAGCTTGGCCCCTCGTCCATAAAGCGAGCCGGCGGCCCACAGAAAAGCGCCGCTCACAATCACCAGCGCGCCCAACGGGTCAACCTGTCGCCCTCCTCCCAGGCCTTCTCGCCCCACCAACAAGGCGATGCCCAGGAAGCCGACCAACAAGCCGGCCAGCGGCAGCAGGCGCGGAAAGCGCCCGCCGGGACGCAGCCAGTCGATCAGTACCATCCAGAGCGGCACGGTGGCGATCAGCACCGCCGTCAGTCCGGAGGGTACCCGCTGTTCGGCCCAGACCACGCTGCCGTTTCCGCCGGCCAGCAAGAAGAGCCCGACGATCGAGGCTGAGCGCCATTCAAGCGGGGCCGCCCTCTCGCCGCGCGCCCGCCGCCAGAGAAACAGCGCCGAGCCGGCGATGAGAAAGCGCAGGGACGCGAACAAGAATGGCGGCAGGGTTTCGATCGCAAAACGGATGGCAAGGTAGGTGGAACCCCAGATGAGATAGACGGCGAGCAGCGCAGCGGCAACGTATAGGGCGGGAGCACGCAGTTTGGTTGCAGGTGTCATGTCTCCGATGCTAAGCCAGCAGCGGTCGAAAAGTCAAATCGCTTTAACTGCGTTCTTCACGCCTGCGAACGGCAACGCTCTCCCCGCGGCTATTTGCCAAAAGAACTACCCTTGGGTATACTCCTGGTCGACGGGGCGTAGCGCAGCCAGGTAGCGCACTTGAATGGGGTTCAAGTGGTCGGAGGTTCAAATCCTCTCGCCCCGACTGCAGGAGGGGGGTGGCGTTCAGTTGTCCACCCCTCCCCTTTTGTAAGAGTCCCATGTCATTTTGAGGTGGGCTCGATGTCGGAGCGCACCATGAGTGAGTTGCCTACGGTCTACTCCGGGCTGGCCGGGCCAGACCTGGAGTTATTGCGGAGGATCGGGCAAGGGATGCCCATCACGGCTGACTTAAGCCGCTCCGACATCCTGCTCCTCTTTCCCCGCAGCGCGGAACGGGTCGTCGTCGCCGAGCAGGCCCAGCCGCATTCCATCGCATCCCTGTATGATAACCGGCTGATCGGCAATAAGCTGACGCCTGATGAGGCCCCGGCGGTATTCGAAGCCTGGCGTGGCAGGCGTCACGTGCGCACCCAACATCAGATGCACCCGTCTCGGGCGCCGGTGATGCAGGATGTCTACCCGATCTACGGAGCCAACCGCGAGATTATCGCCTTGATGAGCTTCGAGATCAGCCTGATCCAACTCGAACGGCACCGCAGCCGGCACCGTTCCTTTCGGCAAGCCATCGAGTTGTTGAAATCCGTGTGCATGCGCGGCGAATTGGCCGATACGGCCACCCTCTCGCCATTTAGCGAGTGGGACGGGGTGCTGCTCGTCGATCCGATGCGCCGGATCACCTATTTGAGCGGGATCGCCAACAACCTCTATCGCCGCCTGGGATACCTGGAAGATCTGCGCGGCCAGCGCCTATCTTTTCTGAACACCACCGATGACGATATGGTGCGTAAGGCGCTGGAGAGCCGCACTCCTTACGAGGCCGAGGTCCAGGAAGGGTCGCGCATCTGGGTACGCAAGGTGCTGCCCGTCTGGGCGCCGCCGAATGTGTCCTCATGGATGCGCCGGCTGGTCTCCCGGCAGGGACGTGAGGACATTGGCGGCGTGCTGATCATGGTACACGACGCGACCGACGAGCGCCTGAAGAAACAGGAGCTTAAGGTCAAGACGACCATGATCCAGGAAGTGCACCACCGGGTCAAGAACAACCTGCAGACCATCGCGGCCATGTTAAGGATGCAGGCGCGCCGGACGCAAGACGGGGACGCGCTGCTGGCCATCAACGAGGCGATTTCGCGCATTCTGAGCGTCGCGGTGATCCACGAGTTTCTGTCTCGCCACGAGGCCCAGGCAATCAACGTGCGGGATGTCGGCCAGCGCATCATCACGCAAAGCCGCCAGGTCGCGGTGACGCCCGGGCTGCAGATCAGCTTCTCGTTGGAAGGGCCGAATATATACCTGCCCAGCCAACAGGCGACTGCGGTGGCGCTGGTAATTAACGAGCTGATCCAAAACGCCGTGGAGCATGGCTTCGAAGGTGAGAAGTCGGGACAGGTACGGCTGGTGCTGATCGACGGCGGCGACCAGGTTAAACTGGAAATATGGGATGACGGCGACCGGCTGCCGGCGGATTTCGACCTGACGACGACGCCGAGCCTGGGCCTGCAGATCGTGCGCTCTCTCGTACAGGATGATCTTCACGGCAAGCTTACGCTGGCTAACCATGAGGCAGGCGTCTTGGCGGCGGTGCAGTTCCCCAAGTTGGTCGTTGCGCCCGACGCGGGGTAGAGCCTCAGGGTTGTTGTGGATGGTTTTCGCCTCACTTCAAGGAGGGTAATGCGATGGAGCGAACACGAGTTATTGTGGCCGACGACGAGTCTTTGATCCGCATGGACTTGCGGGAGATGCTCACCAATCTGGGCTACCTGGTAGTGGGCGAAGTGGCGGATGGCCGCAGCGCGGTCAACCAGGCGCGCGAGCTGCGCCCCGACATCGTCATCATGGACATCAAGATGCCGGACATGGACGGCATCGAAGCAGCCAAGATCCTGACCGAAGAGCGCATCGCGCCGGTGGTGCTGCTCAGCGCGTACAGCCAGCGCGACCTGGTTGACCGTGCACGCGAGGCCGGGGTGACGGCTTACCTTGTCAAACCCTACCGCGAGGAAGATCTCACGCCGGCCATCGAGGTGGCGTTGGCCCGTTTCCGAGAGTTTCAGGAACTGCAACAGCAGGTTCTGGATCTTCAGACAGCGCTGGAGACTCGCAAGCTGGTCGACCGGGCCAAGGGCATCCTGATGGACAAGCAAGGGCTCAGCGAGGCCGAAGCCTTCCGCAAGATCCAGAAAATGAGTATGGACAATCGCAAGCCGATGAAAGACGTGGCCGAGGCCATCATTTTGGCCCACCAGGTCGGAGCCGGCTGAGCCGAGTGCCCATGTAACAATATACAGCCGTCCGGCGCCACTGCCGGGCGGCTGTTCGCTTAGAGGAGGAGGAGTGAAGCTCTCAGTACTCATTCCCTGTTACAACGAGCAGGACACAATCCGCGAGATTGTCGAGCGCGTGCGAGACGTGGAGGTGTGCCTGGCTGTGCGGGATGGCCACCGCATGCACCCCGATCTCAGCCGCGGGCAAGACGGTCTCCCCTCGCGCCACGACGGCACCGTCGAAGTGGTGCTGGACAAAGAGATCATCATCGTCGACGACGGATCGCAAGACGGCACGCGCTCGATCCTGGCCGAGCTGTCCTGCCTGCCGGACGTTTTCATTTACTATCACGAACACAACACCGGCAAGGGCGGCGCCGTCCGCACCGCCATCGAGAAGGCCAGCGGCGACCTTATGCTCGTGCAGGACGCCGACCTGGAATACGATCCGCGCGATTACCCGGCATTGCTGCAGCCGATCCTGGAGGGCCGGTCGAAGGTGGTCTACGGCAGCCGTTTTCTGGGCGGCCCGCGCAAGACCATGTTCTTCAGCCACATGCTGGGGAACCGCTTGTTGACCTTCTCGGCCAATATCCTGTTCGACACCATTCTCAGCGACATGGAGACCTGCTATAAGGTCTTCACGCGCGAAGTGGCCTGCCAGTTACAATTGAACTAGCGCGGCTGGGGTTTCGACCCGGAGATCACAGCCAAGATCCTCAGGCGTGGCTACCGTATCTACGAGGTGCCGATCTCCTACACTGGCCGCGAATTCAGCGAGGGCAAGAAAATCCGCTGGCGAGATGGGCTGACGATATTGTGGACACTGCTCAAGTATCGCATCGTCAAGTGAGCGTTGGACCTGGGAATGTGACGCTGGATCTTCCAGGCCGTAGAGGCCGTAATCGCCTGCCCGCCGGACACGCCGGGGTGCGCCCCAGAATCCGGGCTCTCACATCCAGCGGTGCGCTTGCCCGCGCTCTGCCGCTCGCCCCGCTCGCGTTGGGGGCCGCGCTGCGGCTCGTTCCCTGGCTGGCAGCCTATCCCCTGCACCGTGACGAAGCTTTGTACGGCGCCTGGGCGCGGCTGATCGCCAGCGGCCAGGATCCCTTGCTCCTCACGCCCTGGGTGGACAAGCCTCCCCTCGTGCCGTACCTCATCGCCGGCAGCCTCAAGCTATTTGGCGTCTCGGCATTGGCGCTGCGCCTGCCGGGCATGCTGGCCAGTCTGCTCGCGCTGCTCGCCTGCTACGGGCTCGCCCGGCGCGCCTATGGCGGCGAGGAGGCGAGCAGAGGCGGCAGGACGGCGGCGCTGGCCACCTTACTTCTGGCCGTCTCGCCTTTCGCGATCCTGTTTTCCCCGACCGCTTTCACCGATCCTTGGCTGACCCTGTGGCTGTTGGGCGGGGCCTGGGCGGCCCTGGCACAGCGCCCCTTTGCGGCCGGGCTGGCGCTCGGGTTGGCTGTGGCCAGCAAGCAGCAAGGCGTGCTGGCGATACCGCTGGTATTGGCGCTGCTGCTCCTGCGCGCCCGGCGTTCCGCGCGGCCCCTTCGGCCGGTCGGAACGCTGGCGGCCGCGCTGTTCGGCTTCGCGCTCATCTTCGCCCCGCTCACCTATTGGGACAGCCTGCGCTGGAGCAACCGGCCCAGCTTCTGGGAACGCAGCGCGACGACCTATGGCGGGCTGGGCCTGGCGCCGCTGTCCCATTGGCCGCAACGCGCGGCCGAGTGGGGCCAACAACTGGGATATCTGTACGGCCTACCCGTCCTGAGCCTGCTGATGCTATTGCTGGCCGGCTGCGCGGGTGTCGCGGCGATGTGGAGGCTGGCCCACGCGCGGGCAGGGCGGGCGGGCCGGCAGGCGGCCATGCAGCGGCGCGCGGAGGACGGCGCAGCTACGCCCGGGGACGCCGGGAGCCGCGCCGGGCAAACAGCCGCTGACCGGACCGACGCACTGTTGGCGCTCTACGTCGCCGGTTACCTGACGCTGCACTTCATACTCAGCTTCCAGCCCTGGGACCGCTACCTTCTGCCGGTCGTACCGCTGGTGGCCATCCTCGCCGCCCGCGGGCTGGGGGCCGCCGGGCGCTGCTTCGGGCGCCGCTTCGCGGCCGCAGGCCCCTCGACCGGGCCGGTGAGAACGGGCACCGCACGCCTCGCGGCGCCTGCGCTGCAGCTTGCCCGCTATGGGTCCGCCGTCGGGTTGGCGGCGCTCCTGGCCTGGGCCGCCTGGCTCGGGGCCGGCGCGCGCCTGCCGGTCGGCAGCGACCACGGCGCCTACTTCGGCCTGGAGCGAATCGTCGCCGATCTGCGCGCGCAACCGTCCAGCGCGGTCATCTACCATCAATGGATCGGCTGGCACTACGACTATTACCTGTTCGACGCGCCCCAGGAGCGCCGTTGGTGGGGCACTCCCTGGAAACTGGCCGACGACGCGGCGACGACGGCGCAGAACCAGCCCTGGCGGACCCAGTGGCTGGCGATGCCCGGCTGGGAAGACCAGGCGGCCGGGCCGCTGCAGATCGCCCTGGCCAGCCGCAGCCTCACGCTGGCCGAACGCGATCGTACCTACCGGCCCGATGGCAGCCTGTCCTTCACCCTCTATCAGATCGTCGCGGTGGGCCAGCATGGCAGCTAAGCCCCCCTATCCGGCCCCCGCTCTCCCGGCCGGGCAGCCGTCCTCGGCTGGCCTCGCGACGCGTGCCCGCGCGGCCGTGGGCGGCTTTCTGCTGCGCACGCTTGCGCTGCGCGACGTGCTCGCCTGGCTCAGCCTGGCGCTGGCCACGCTGGCCGTGCTCTGGCCTCTCGGCCTGACGGATCGGGTGCTGGCCGGCGTCGACGCCTTGACCTACTTCACGCCGTATTGGGCCTATCGCCTGTCCGCCCTGCGCGCCGGCCAGATCCCATTGTGGAACCCGTACCTCTTCCTGGGCGCTCCCTTCCTGGCGAACCCACAAGCCGCGGTTCTCTACCCGCTGCACTGGCCGCTCAGTTGGCTCAGTCCCGCATCCGCGCTCATCTGGTCGGCCTTGCTCCATACCTGGCTGGCGGCCGGCTTCACCTACACGTTCGCGCGCCGTTCGCTGGGCCTGACGAGGCCGGCCGCCTGGCTGGCCGGCGTGTTGTTCGGGCTCAGTGGGTTCAGCCTGGCGCGCGTGGAGAACATCAACCAGCTCAACACGCTGGCCTGGCTGCCGGCCGCGCTCTGGCTGCTTGACGAGACCGCGGCCGCCAAAGGCTGGCCGGCCCGTCTGCGCTGGGGCGCGGCCCTGGCGGTGGTCCTGGCCCTGCAATTCCTGGCGGGCCACACGCAGACGATGTTCGTTAATCTGGTGGGACTGGGGCTGTACGCGGCTTACCCGGTCCTGGCGGGCGCCGTCGCCTGGGTGGGCGACCACTGGCTCAAGCGGCGGCCCGGCGGCGCAGGCGGCGGCCGGCACGGGCCAACCGGTGATACGGCGGGCGAGCGCCCAGACCGCGCGCCGCTCTTCGCCCTGCCGCTACGCCGCCTGGCCCCTTTGCTGGCGCTTGTCCCGGCCTTGCTGCTCTCCGCCGCCCAGCTACTGCCCAGCCTCGAGCTGAACGGGCTGGGCTTGCGCGCGGGCGGGCTGGCCTACCGCGTGGCAGTGAGCTTCTCGCTGCGCCCGCGTCTGCTGGCGCAAACCTTCCTGCCGCCTTTTGGAGCGCGGCTTGCAGAAGCCTTCAGCAGCGAAGGATACGCTGAATTTGTATCCTACGTGGGCATCGCCGGCTTGGCCTTGGCCTCGTTTGGCGCGTTCGGCCTGTGGCGCTCACTGCACCTTGACAATCGAATCAGACCGTATCAACAGACTGGACGCCGGGCGATGCTGCTCCTCGTCGCAGTGGGCATCCTCCTGGCGCTGGGCGCCTACGACCCACTCTACTATCTGCTCTGGCGCTTCGTGCCCGGCTTCGCCCTCTTCCGTGTCCCAGCCCGTTGGCTGGCGCTGTACGCGCTGGGCGCGGCCGCGCTGGCGGGAGTGGGATTGGACGGGATCGCGGCGCGCCAGGCCGGCTCCGGCCGGCGAGGGGACGTCAGAGCATGGGCACGTCGTCTGCCCCGCCCGGCCGGGCTTGCTCTGCTCTTGGGGACGCTGGCCCTGCTTGCCCTGGCCGCCTATCAGCAGTGGCCGGGGCGTGCAACGCTGGCCGGCTGGGGGCTGGCTGTGGCGGCGACCGGCGCGCTGCTATGGACGGCGCGCCGCCGCCCGCGCGCGGCGCAAGCCGGGCTGATTGCCCTGACCCTGGCCGAGTTGTGGCTGGGCAGCCGGGCCCTCCCCTTCGTGCAGGCCAGCGCGCCGCTCGCGCTGGGGCTGCGCAATGCCCCTGCCGCCCTGCTGGCCGCCGGCGCCGGGCAGCCACCGGCGGGACGCGACCGTTTCCTGAGCCTGTCGGACATTCGCTTCGATCCGGGTGACCTGGCAGATCTGCGCAAGCTCGAAGCCGACCGGTTGCCCGTGGCAGCGGTCGACCTGCTGGTGCGCTCGGCCAAGCAGATGGAAGTGATCGCGCCCAACCTGTCGCTGCTGCTGGGCCTGCCCGCGGTGGACGGCTACGACGGCGGGGTCTTGCCTCTCTCGAATTATGTCAAGTTAAGTAGCCTGTTCCTGCCGCCTGGCCAGGTCTCGACGGACGGGCGGCTGCGCGAGCAGTTGCGCCAGATCCCATCCGACCGGCTGCTCGACCTGACCGGCACGCGCTTCCTCATCACAGACAAGCAGAACGACCTGTGGGCCAACGACGTGTACTATGACCTGGAACAGCCGGTAACCATCCGGCCGGGCGAGGCGCTGACGCTGGAGCTTTCCGGCTACCCGGACTTCTCGGCGACGGCGGTGGGATTAGTCTCCTACCTGTCCGAGAACTCGCCGGCCGCCGGGCCGGTCGTCGCCATCACCTTTTCTCGCGCAGGCACGGCAGGCGGAGTGCAGCTTAGCCTCAGCGCCCCAGCGGACACTACCTGGGCCCAGGCCGTCCAACCCGGCGCCACCGCCGCCCGGCCCTGGCCTGACTGGATGGGCAGAGGCCAGGACTACCTGGCAATCAAGGACTTCAGCGCCGGCTGTCCCGGTCCCCTGGACGAGCGAGGGTTCTGCCCCTTTGCAGCAGGCACCGTCCGCCTGCAGGTGCTGCCCGGTGCGGGCAGCCCACTAGTGATACGCGGGTTGAGCCTGATCGACCGGCGCACGGGCGCTCACGAATCCATCACCCTGTCGCCACGGGGTGACTACCGGCGCATCGAGTCGGGTGACGTAAAGGTCTACGAGCGCACGGGGGCGCCGGGACGGGCGTGGTTGGTCCACCAGGTCGAGCCGGCCGCGGATGATGCCGGCGCTCTCGCCCGCCTGGCAGACCCGGCTTTCGATCCCCGCAACACAGCGGTCCTCGACGGCAGCCTGCCGGTCGCACTCAGCGGCGCTAGGGAAGCGGCCGGCGCAGTGCAGGCGGGCGCAGTGCAGACGGGCGTGAGCGAGTCGGTAAGCATTCAGGCCGCGGAGCCCGAGCGCATCGTCCTGCAGGCGCAGGTGAGCCGGCCGGGCTTGCTGGTGCTGGCCGACGCGTTCTACCCCGGCTGGCAGGCCACGATCGACGGCCAGGCGGCCAGCATCGAGCGCGTGAACGTCATGTTCCGGGCCGTGGTCGTCCAGCCCGGCGCCCACCAGGTGGTCTTCAGCTTCCGGCCGGCAAGCTGGCGCTGGGGCGTCAGCATCAGCCTGGCGAGCATTATCCTGCTGGCCGCCACCCTCGCCATCACTTACCTCGTCTCTAGAGCCCGGCGCCGCTGAAAACCGGGCCAGAACGAGCCGAAAACCCGGCTAGAACCGGCTGCGTAGACTCCCATTCCCGTCTGTTGTATAATCACCACGTCCTGTATTTCACGCTCAGGAGACCGAGAATTGAACGTCTTCAACAGAGTCGTCACGGTCCTCGTGCTGCTCGTGCTATTGTCGCTGGTCCTCTTGATCGCGGTCTTCCCGGTCGAGGTAGTCAGTGGCATTGCACGCAGCCTGGAAACTACCGGGCAAGCGTTAAGTGCGCTGGAGCGAGCCCATTTCTGGCCCTACGTGGTGGTGCGCGGCGCGTCGGTGTTGCTGGCCGTGGTGATCTTTGGCCTCCTGTTCTGGGCTGAGATCCGGCCGGGCCGCCCGAAGGGAGTGCAGGTGCGCACCGAGGCCGGCAGCCGGGCGCTGGTGACGATTGATTCCGTCGAGCGGCGACTGGCCTGGCACATCGACCAACTGGAGGACGTCATCTCGGTTACTCCCCACGTCATTGCCCAAGGACGGTCGGTCAACGTCGTGTTGGACCTGCAGACCAGTCCGGAGATCGACGTGCCGGCCAAGACGGATGAGATCGTCAAGCTCGCCCGCCAGGTGCTGACCGAGCGTATGGGTTTGCAGGCAGGCAAGATCGAAGCGCACATCGAACATGCGGCTTACGAAGAGGAAGAGACGGGTGAAGCGTGGACGGCAGCCTGAGCGCAGCGCCTATGGGCGCGGGCACCGAAGGCGTGACGGCCCAAGCTCCAATCAAAGCTCCAATCGAGGAGAAGGCGGCGGGCCAGGCGGCGGAGACGACGGGCGGACAGGCGGAACTGAACCATGCTGAGGGGCAGGCGACTGAAGCTCAGCTTGCGCAAGCTTCACCCGCCGGGGAGGGGAAAGCCGGGCTGGCAGCCCTGTTGGAGAGCCTGCTGTTTGCCGCCGAGGAGCCCTTAACGATCGGCCGCCTGGCCGGCGTGCTGCAGGTGACGGAAGAAGTCGTCGAGGCGGCCCTGGGCGAGCTGCAGGCGGTCCAGTCGGCAGCGCCGGCACGCGGGCTGCGGGTGCAGCGACGGGGTCACCGGCTACAGTTGGTCACACAGCCCGAAGCGGCGCCCTACATCGAGCGCTTGCTGGGCCTCGATCTGACGACTCGCCTCTCGACGGCGGCGTTAGAGACGCTGGCGGTCATCGCCTACCGCCAGCCCCTGACACGCGGCGAAATTGAAGCCGTGCGCGGCGTAAACTGCGACGGCGTGCTAAGAACGCTGTTATCACGTGGTCTGGTCGAACCGGTTGGCCGGCTGGAGCAGGCGGGGCGCCCGTTTCAGTACGGTACTACCTTTCAGTTCTTGCAGTATTTCGGGTTGGAAAGTATAGAAGCCTTGCCTCCCTTGCCGGACGGTAAAGCGCTCGGAGGATAACTAAGTGGCTGAGAACCTGTGGGCCTTGCGTGAGCAAAAGAAGCTGAGTGTTGCCGCGTTGGCCAACCGGGCCGGTCTGCCCATCGGCTTGATCATCGAGTACGAGTCGGGCCAGCGCAGTATTGACCCACGCCATCTGGGGCGCCTGGCACGCGCCCTTTATGTTGAGGAATCCGACATCAAGCTACAGACCGACCGGCGGCCTCCCGCCACGGCAGTGACTGCTCCGCGCGAGCCTGCGCGCGAACTGGCGTCGGCCCCGCGCCCACCGGCGAAGCCCAGAGAGCGAGTTTCCCACAGCAAGTCGCCGCCCAGACCGCCCGCTCCGGCCCGCCCCAGCCAGATCACGTACCTGGAAGGGCTTCTCAAACGGCTCAACCGGAACGTGGCCGACCTCGAGACCGAGATAGGCCGGCCGGTGGCGGACCTGGACCGGCCAACGGCCAGCGAGCTGATCAAGAAACTGCAAGCCGAGGCCGCGCAGGCCGGCCCCGTGAACCGTCATCGCGCGTACTTGCCGGAAGCAGTGGACGCCTACGAAGCGCAATATTTGAGTGCGGCCCAGGAACAGAAGCCAGTGCTTCACTTCACCCTATTCGACGGGACCAGCCTGAGCGGGCAGGTGACCGGCTTTTCGCCCTACAACATCACCATACGGCGGCCGGATGGTAGCGAGACTACTCTCAACAAGCTCGCGTTGGTCAGCTACACCAAGGAGGCGACGGCATGAGCCTGGGCGATTACCTGCGCCTGCAACGTGCCCGGCACGGCGGCGTCACCCCCTGGGAGATCGAGGCCGCGACCGACCTGCCGAAGGGGCTCTACCGGCAGATGGAGCAACGTTACCGGGCAGTCGGCGACGACGAATCCGTCCGCATTTTGGCCGGCTTCTACGGCGTTCCCTTTGAAGAGATGCGCTGGCGGCTGGACTGGCCGCGCAAGGCGCTCAGCCGGGCGCTGGTGGCGTCCACCAAGACAGGCTCTCCACTGACATTGCACCTGTGGAACGGCCAGGAAGTGACCGGCAAGGTCCGCTGGTGGGACCTGGGCGCGGCGGCAGTGGAACTCTCTGACAGCAGCCTGATAGTAATCCAGCGCCATGCCGTCGAGCGTTGGGACCCGCGCGAAGACGGCGACGTGCTGTCGGAAGACCAGTTCCCGAAGGCCGAAGGCTGAGCGTTCAGGATGGCTTACGCGCTCATCCCCGCCCCGCCAGCCTCTGCCGGACTGCTTCGAGGATGCGGATGGCGCGACCGGAACGATCCACCGAGATGTGCCTGGAAGAGCCGCTGACCAGGAGTACATCGTCCGCCGCCCGTCTCACCTCGTAAGTGAAGGTCATGTCGCGGCTGCGCAACTCCTGCAAACAGGTGCTGACGACGACCTCATCATCATAGCGGGCCGGCCGGTGATAGCGCGCGGCCAGCTCGACCACCGCCAGGTCCATGCCGTCGGCGGCCATCTGCGAGTAGGGATAACCAATTGCCCGCGTGAAGGCGCTGCGCCCCTCTTCGAACCAGGTGATATACGCCGCGTGGTGCACCACCCCCATCGCGTCTGTTTCGTGGTAGCGCACCCGGAAGCGGGTTTCGGCGACCGGCAGCCCGGCCGCATTGTGATAGAAGCGCGTTTCGTCAGTCATCAGTCAATCACTAGCCTATCCCGCTTGCTGGCCTGGCTCTGTTGCGTGCTCTGCCAGCGCCGTGAATCTAACACGACCGGCGTCTGCACGCAAGACTCAGCTCGTTCCCTACAGGATGATGCCATGCCGACCATCGCTTATCAGGACCTCTTCGACCGCATTGACGAAGCCGAGGTCGTGCGCGTCTGCCGCGAGCTGGTGCGTTTCCAGACCGTCAATCCCCCCGGCGAGGAGCAAGTCGCGGCCGAGTACGTAGCCCGCCTGCTGGGCCGGGCCGGTTTCGAGAGCGGGCTCGTTCCGCTGGCCGCAGGCCGGGCGAGCACGCTGGGCCACCTGCGCGGCAGCGGCGAACGCCCCGGCTTGCTCTTCAGCGGGCACCTTGACGTGGTGCCGGTGGGGGCACAGGGCTGGACCTACCCGCCGTTCGAGGCGGAGATGGCGGACGGCAAGATCTGGGGGCGGGGCGCGGCGGACATGAAGGGCGGGCTGGCTGCCCTGCTGCTGGCCGCGCAGGCC
Organism: Anaerolineales bacterium; assembly: GCA_017882045.1. Lineage (GTDB taxonomy): Bacteria > Chloroflexota > Anaerolineae > CG2-30-64-16 > CG2-30-64-16 > JADGQF01. The sequence goes on along the minus strand of JADGQF010000074.1, from coordinate 2,455 downwards.
GTGGCCGCGGCCTGTGCGGCGACGCACACGCCGCTGCGCGGCGACCTGATCGTCGCCGCGACTGCCGATGAAGAGGCGGGCATGCGCGGCGCGCGCAGCATTACAGACAGCCTGGCGCCAATCCAGGCCGTCATCGTGGCGGAACCGACTGCCAACACCCTCGGGTTGGCCGAACGCGGCGTGCTCTGGCTGGAACTGACCACTTATGGCAAGACGGCGCACGGGTCGATGCCCGAGCTGGGTCGCAACGCGATCCTGATGATGACCGCCCTGCTGGCGGAATTACAGGGACTGCCGATCCCTTTTACGCACCATCCGGTCCTGGGCGACTTCAGCCGCAGCATCAACACGATCGCAGGCGGCCTCAAGACAAACGTGGTGCCCGACCGCTGCGTGGTAAGCGTGGATATGCGCACGGTGCCCGGCCAGGACCACGCAGCCATCGTCGAGCAGGTGAACGGCCTGATCGCTCGACTCCAGGCGCGCGGCGAGGGCTTCAGCGCCGGGCTGCAAGTGCTCTACGACCTGCCGGCCGTGACTACGGATCCGCAAAATGCCGCGGTCCGGCGCTTTGCCGAGGCTGCCCTGGCCGCCACCGGCCGGCCGCCGGAAACGCGCAGCGTGCGCTTTGCCACTGAGGCCTCGATCTATGTGCCGGCGCTGGGCGTGCCGGCAATCATCTACGGTCCCGGCGATCCCGCCCTGGCTCACCAACCGGACGAGCACGTCCCGATCGCCCAGTTGGTAGAGGCGGCCCGGGTGTATGCGCTGGCGGCGGTTGAGTTTCTGGCGTAAGCGAACGATTCGGCGGCGTGACGCCGAGGACCGGGAGCAGCCGCGGCAAAATGCTCGCGGCCGTGCTTTGCACAAGCACACCTATCTGGGTACACTATCTGGCGAAAGCCGGATAATGTTACGGCTTAACCATTTCAATTGTCAGGCTTCACCCCTTTGACGAAGGAGTCCGTCTCATGAACGACCGCAAAAAGGTTTCGCTCCCCTTCCTCTTCGACAAGATGACGAAGGGCGTTCCACTCACCATGATCACCTGCTACGATTATCCGATGGCTTACCTGGTCGAGCAATCCGGGATTGACATCGTGCTGGTCGGCGACAGCCTGGGCATGACCATGCTCGGCTACGACTCGACCTTGCCGGTCACCATGGACGATATGATCCGCCATGCGCAGGCCGTGCGCCGCGGCACGCCCAATGCCTGGCTGATCGGCGACATGCCCTACATGAGCTACCAGCCCTCGGACGAGACGGCTGTGCGCTGCGCCGGCCGCTTTATGGCCGAGGCCGCGACCGATGGCATCAAACTCGAAGGCGGCCAGGAAGTCGTGTCGCGCGTCAAGGCGATCCTTGCCGCCGGCATCCCGGTCATGGGCCACCTCGGCCTGACGCCGCAGAGCGTCTCGAGCCTGGGCGGCTTCCGCCTGCAGGGCAAGAGCGCCAAGCAGGCGCGCAAGATCGTGGACGATGCCAGGGCACTGGAAGACGCCGGCGCGATGGCCATCCTGCTCGAGCTGGTGCCGGACCGCATTTGCGAGCTGATCGCCAAGCGGGCTGAAGTGCCGATCATCAGCCTGGGCAGCGGCCTCAACGCCGACGGCCAACTGCTGATCTTCCATGACATGTTCGGCCTCTACCCCAAGTTCACGCCCAAGATGGCCAAGAAATACGCCGACGCGGGCAAACTGATCGGCGACGGCCTGAAGCAATACGTCTCCGAAGTGACCGGCAAGGTCTTTCCGGGGCCCGAGAACTACTTCGGCATCAAGGACGAAGAGTACGACGAACTGGTCCGCCAGCTAGGCTGAGAGCGGAAGCGCGCAGAGCGCGGAGGCGCGCAGAGCGCCTCTCAGCTTTTCCGAGGAGGGTGAGATATGGCAAACCGAGACGAGTTGAGGAAGCGACTGCAAATCCCGCACGAGCGGCTCGACGCAATCAATGGTCTGCTGCTCGACCCTGGATCGGGGGTCGTCAACGACCTGTTGGACGTGGTGGCGAAGTACGGTTCGCCCGAAGAGATCAATGCCCGCGCAGCCGAGGCACGCCGGTTACCTAACCTGTTGGCCCGGCTCCGCGCCGAGGACTCGCCGTACCTGGCCGACGTAGAGTGGCTGGCGGCGCAGCGCGACGCGGGCGCTTTCGTCGGCGAGGCGGAATACCGGCGGTCCGTGCTCGGCGCGCGCGCCGCCGGCAAGACGTTCAAGGACGACTTCGCGGTGACACTGGAGATCAGCGCCGCGCAGTACTTCCCGTGGCTGATCGCCGAAGCCAAACAGGCCATCGCGAACCAGGAGCTGATGCCGGGCCGCTTCATCCGCGTGCGCAAGATGAAGGAGTCGGAGGGCGACTGCGGCGACATGGCGGCCCTGGCGGCCGCGATGCAGATCATGGGCGCCAGCTACGTCGAGACGCTGGACACCAAGGGCACCGACGGCTCGAA
>JADGQF010000073.1 GCA_017882045.1 Anaerolineales bacterium | reverse complement strand
TCGTAAAACAAATATTTTTAAAGAATAATTTCTAACAATGGAACACAAAGCAGGATTTGTCAATATAATTGGCAAACCAAATGTCGGGAAGTCAACTCTTATGAATGCCATGGTTGGAGAAAAATTATCCATCATCACCCCCAAGGCTCAAACAACGCGTCATCGTATCCTGGGGATAGTTAATAGTGATGATTACCAGATAGTATTCTCTGATACCCCCGGTATCGTGAAACCTCATTATGAATTGCATAAATCCATGATGAAGTTTGTGGAGGGAGCAATTGATGATGCTGATATCATTCTTTTTGTGACTGAGCCACGTCGCACTCAGTCGGAGAAGCCCCATGCTCTCGTTCAGACCCCTGCTTCCCGCCGACTTCCCACTTCTGCTCGCGTGGCTCTCTCGCCCCCACGTGAAGGAGTGGTGGGACGACGGCGAAGATACCCTGGAGAAGGTGGCCTCGAACTACGGGCAGCTAGAACGTCGGTCAAGTAGTCAGTGTAGTCCCGAAAATGCCGTCCTGAGAGCCGTTTCAGAGCCATTTCGGCCTATAGGAAGCCCCTGTGACCGCCATTCTGGTCCAAAAGCGGTTGCCGGCGACTACTTGACCGGTGCTCTAGGCCACAGTAGTCAAACGCCAGCCGAGCGCCACTGAGCGTCGGTTGGCGTTTGAATCCAAAATGAGGGATTGTGTTCAGCACCAGCATTGACAATACTAGCCGGCGCATCCGCGGTTAGCGGTAGCGCCCGTAAGTTTTCGAGACCTCCACCAGGCCGGCCAGATTGGCATCAGGCGTATCGCGACCGCACTGATCACCGGTCGACAGGATGAAACCGCCTCCTTCCGCCGCGGCATCGATCGCCTCCCTGGCCGCACGCTTGACGTCATCGGGTGTTCCGTTCAGCATCAAGTCAAAGGTGTTCAGGTTGCCTTTGAGGCAGAACTTATCCCCCCAACGCTGTTTGGCAGCCCGCAAGTCGACATCGCCTCCCGGGGGCGGTTCCAGTGGCTCCATTACGTCGAGATCCGTTTCCTCGTAGTTGATCTGCACTATCTTGGCGGATTTGCCGCACGTATGCTGGTGGCTGATCAGCCCGGCGCGCCGTCACCGCGCCGTCACCTGTTTGATAAACGGCAGGTTGTACTTCCGGTAAAAGCGCAGCGACGACAGGCTCAGACTCGATACGGACCCCTGGATGTACGCATCGCCGATGTAGGGGGCCTTGTAGAGGAAGACGTCCCAGAACGGCCTGCCTGTCAGGCGCGCGGGAATCATCGCCGATGTATCTGGGCAGACGGGGACGCGATCTGGCACGCCGTGCCGCATCGCCACGAGCATCCGCTCCTTACGGGTCAGTTTGTCACCACGCTCGATCATGCTAAAGGCCTCGGGGCAGGCAGCAATTCGCAAGTTGCGATCTGCGCGCTGCGCAATGGCAGTTCGAGCGTACGAGCGCCAGAGACGGGCAGGGCATCTCCCCGCTCTTCCAGCAGATTGCACTCGTAAGCCGCCTGCAGGTCGAAGCCGGTCGTAATGTGCGCCACAACAGGGCTGCGGCTCACATTGTAGATGCGGACGATCAGCCCTTGCCCGTCCTCCGTCCGCCGCACCGCGCTCAGCACAGCCTCCTGCGGTTCGACTTTGAGGAAGCTCAATGTATCGCCGTTAGTACCGCCCCGCGGCCACGGCACTCCTTTCACACGGGATGGGTCATCGCGTGTGATGTTCATTTCGCGCAGGTCTAAGCCCTCGTGCGTATCCGCACGGGTCACGAGCAGCGGCGCCACATAACCGTAAGCGACGGGGTAGGCTGCCTGCCAATCTCCCTCGTGGGGCAGGATGGCGTACTCGTACCGCTGCCGGCCCAGGCACTGGGCGCCGGGGGTCGGCACGAGGGGCCCGGCTGCAACCCGGCGTGTGGACAGGTCAGCGCGGCTGAGCCAGCCGACGCTGCGCAGCAAGGTCAACGAGACCACCGCACCGTCAGCTCCATGTGTCACTTCCACGGCCGGCAAGCCCCGATTGAGGATGGCCAGCCCACGGCCGTCCGCCGATATGTCGGTAAACGCGCGCTGGTGCATCAGCGGGGTCGGATCTTCCACCCATCCTTCGGATGCGGGCAGATCGATGGCCCGGCGCATGACGGCGAAGGACGAATCGACCGCGGATTCCTCGGCCGGCAGCCTCGTCGGGAAGGCCACGCTCAACTTGTGATCCCGGGCCGTGTTCTCGAGCTCTGGCTCAATGTAGATACCGGGCTGATCACGATAAATTCGGATCTCGGAAGCGATGGGCATTTCGACCAGGGTGGGCGAGCGGCGCTGCCGGCCTTCCATAAGGGCCTCGGGCACCTGCAACGCGCGTTCCACGCGAAAGCTCGCCATGCAAGGCCCGCTGAGCACCAAGCGAGTGGTGGCCTCTCCGCCAGCGGTACTCACCACGCGCGTGTTGGGGCATGGGCAGTACGAGTATTCATCGCCCGCGTCCTCGACATCGTAAAAATGATGGAGGCCGCTATAAGTGTGCCCGGTCTGCTTATCGGTGATATTCAAGCCACCATCGGCCGTGATGCTGAAAGCCAGGAAGCGGTTCTCGGCACCATCTTCGCGCACGCGCCAATCGCCATCCGAGGAAGTATCTGCGCAGGTGCGGCCTGAGGGATTGAGAGCCTGGGCGTAACAGGTCGTGTAACCGCACGCTGGCGCCTGGACGGGGAATGCAACCCGCACGCGGCGCTTGCGGTTGGGCTTCAGAGTCTCCATCCAGAAGACCTCTTCGTCGCTCAGCACCTGATGCGGCATGACGTTGCCCATGTGATCCACCAACTGGAAGCCGCCGGCGGTCGGGTCATCGAAATCAAAATCAATATCTCCGACGGCTACCTCGTGCCGGTCCCGGCCCAGCGGGTTGTAGATCAGCACCGGCACCCCTGCCTGGGCCGCAAAGTCGGCCTGCCGCGCAATCTGGCGCAGGCTGTCTCGCACCAGGTACTGGCCGATTTGTTCGGCCTGGTCGAAGCGATAGAGCATTTCCTCGTGTACCTTGTCGATCCCGCTGCCGTAGATGTCGTCATGGGGGTGGTTCTTCAGCAGCCAGCGCCACGCCGTCGCGATCAAATCGCCGGTACCGGCCGGCGCCTGCGCGCCTGCCAGCCAGGCCAGCGCGGCCAAGGGTTCGACGTAACGCTCGAGCAGGGTCTCGACGCGCTGGTTGATTTGCTTCAGGTGAATGCGAGTCGAGTACACGCCCTGCAGGATTTCCGAATACCGTCCCCAGCGGAACTCACCCTCAAACTCCGGCAAGTCTGCGCCTGCCGACCGCACCGAGGCGAGGTGCTCGGCAAGCGTCCCATGCCGGATTTCCGTGTCCTCAATGGTCCGGTTCGCTTGCGCGATGATCTCAGGGATGCGCGGCTCAGGCTCGGCGTGATCGATGCCGTTCATCAAGAGCAGGGCTGGCGTGTGGGCCATAGGTTTGAGCGCGTCGAGTGCCTGCCGGATCTGCTCGATTGCCAGGGACATGTCGAACTCCATTTGGGATGTATCGCCCCAATGGATCACGTAGCCGATGTTCGAGATGTTATGGTAGCCCCAAGGCATCAGGATCGTGGTAACACGAGATCCATCCGGCGCACACCAGTCGAATTCCGTGCCCAGCCGGTCGCCTTCCGCGCCCATACCGCGCCAGAAGAAGGCGTTGTCGATGCCGAAACCCCGTAAAACCTGCGGCAGCTGGCCGATGTGGCCAAAACCATCCGGCACATACCCGATCTTGACCACGCCACCATAATCCCGCCCCATGCGATGTCCCAACATCAGGTTGCGGATCAGCGCTTCGGGACTTACCAGGAATTCGTCGGGCAGCACGTACCAGGGTCCGACCTGGATGCGCCCGCTGCGGCAGAGCGCCTGCAGCTCGCCGCCCCGCTGCGGCCGGACCTCCAGGTAGTCTTCCAGAACGGCCATCTGACCGTCGAGCATGTAAACCCTGAAGTTCGGCTGCGCGGCGAGCAAATCCAGCAACCGGTCGACCAGCCGGACCAACCGCATGCGAAACTCCTGAAATGTAACGTACCACGCACGGTCCCAATGCGTGTGACTCACCAGCGTCGCGCAGTATTGTTTGTCCATGTGACACCCCAATCGTCAGAGCTATCTAGGATAAAGGTAACCTCTATCCACCTATGCCCTCTCTATCCCAGCGTTGTGCCATGCTCCTCGGCCATGCGCGTCTGCATCTTCACCGGCGTGTTGCGCATCAGCCACTGCTCCGTGCGACGGGCGATCTCTTCGGGCGTTTCCTGGTAACCGTAGGTTTCCAGCATCACCGGGGTCCACTTCTTGCCCCAGCGGATGTGGTAGTTTTCGTCGCTCCAGTCGTAGGTGATGGCCTGGGCCGAGATGTCATCGTTGATCTTCTCGAAGTGCTCGATGTTGCGGCGTTTCTCTGGCATACCGTTAGGCTCGATCACGGTGGTCAGCAGCGCATACTGATCGACGGCGGGCAGGGTCATCATGACGTTATAGATCTGCACCACCTGCCAGATGTCCTTGATCCGGTAACCCAGGCGCTGCACCATCGTCTGGCCCAACTGGCTGTGGCGCACCTCGTCCCACAGGTGGCGGGCGGCATTATACTGAAACTCCCACGGCATCTCTGGCGTAAGCCACAGGATTGAACCCAACGTTTCGGCTGCGGTCATTTCATTCAGGTAGTGTTTGAAGCGCCAGGCGCGGTGCGCCTCCGGCTGGGTCTCTGCATCCGGCTCGATGTCCGAGTCTGGATCGAAGATGGGGAAGTCCGGTTCGCGCTGGCACTCACGCCAGGGCAAGAGCAGTTCATGTCCTGCCGGGCGTGCTACCTGCTGCGACGGGGCCGGCTGATCCCCGTCGACGCCGCCCGCGGCGGCCAGCAGTCCGGCGATGTAGTCTTGCCACGGCTGCCAGTGCAGGTCCGGGTGGGCTGCGCTCACTTCGGCCATCATTTGCTCCGCCCAGGCAACTTGCCGCTCGCAGATGCCTGTCAACTCGCCAAGCACCCTGACGGTCGGTGCGTCAAACACCTGGTAGGTGAGATGCGGATGGCGGCGGTATTCCTCGAGCAGCGCCCGCTTGACGACGAGGTAGGCAGTAGCCAGCAGCTCGAGCGTTCCTTGCGCATGATCCAGCTCGCGCGCCAGGTGAACCAGGCCGGCGGGAACGTCGCGCTCGGGACGATGAACGCGTAACTCGCGCAATCTGCTGCGCAGCCGTTCGCATGAATCGGCGTCTTCCCAGATGTGCAAACCGATCTGGTTCTTGGCGTCCCATTCCGGCACGCCGGGCAGCCAGCCGGCCAGCGTGCGCATGACGGCTTGCTCCAGAAAGGCGTAGCGCACCAGGCGCTGCACGTTCTGATCCAACGAAATGTTATCCTGTGTCATACTCCGATACTCCTCACGTAGCCACTGGCAGGACTATCGTTCAGATTAAATCCGGCGCCATGCGCGGAGGATCCGTTACCCACAGTACTCTTCCGCCGCGGCCATCATGGCGTTGATGTTCTCTGGCGACGAACCGGGCGCGATGTTGTTGCCGTCCTGAATGATCAGGCCGCCGTACGGCGCCAGTTTCTCCAGAACGCGGCGTGCAGCCGTTTTTACTTCCTCCGGCGTGCCGTTGGCGATCGTCAGCGGGCTGACATTGCCCAGAAGGACGACGCGCCCGCCCATAACTTCTGCGATCCGGTCCAGGTCCACCTCCCAACCGAAGCCCTGGAACTCGTCGATCCGCAGGTCGTCGGCAAAGATGCTCAGCAGGTGGTTGGTGTGCCCGCACATGTGCATGCTGACCCGGCCATCAAAGTGGAAACGCAGCTTCTTCTCGAAGGGGAGTACGATGTCACGGTAAACCCGGGCTGAAAGATAGGCCGCCAGATCGTCGGTCCAGGCAAAATCGCGATGGGGGATCTGCATTTCGGCCCAGCAAAAATCTAACCAGGCGATGATCTTGTCGGTGACGATGCTCAACAGCTCGCGCACGAATTCCGGCTTTTCCAGCACGGCAGCAAAGATCTCGGTCTGGCCCATCAAATCGCCCGCCACCGTGAACGGTCCGTGTGAAGTGTGGGTCAGCGCAGGCGTAGCGCCCGGATAGAAAACCGGGCCGTCCAGAAAGCGTACCGGGTACCGGTCTGCCACCACCATCATCCTGCGCCGGAAGTCGATCTGCCGCCCATTGAGCCCGCCGTTCACGACATCGATCTGCTCCAGGCGTCGCAGGTCGGCGTCGGTCTTAACCCAGCCCGCTTTGACCCACGGAATATCATCCGGCGGGAAAGCGACCTCGCAGCCCAATGCCGAAGCTTCCGTAGTGTTCTGAAAGTCGGTCCAGGCGCCTACCCAGGCCCCGGTGATCGAGTATTGATCCGTCCGGATATGCTCCATCAGCCACTTTTGGCCCAGAATCTGCCAACGCAGCATGACCTCGGGATCGGCGTAATAGTCGCTAAACCGCCCGCCAATGGCCGGCAACAGATAACGGTAATTGATGGCGGGCCAGACCGGCACACGGTCCGGCCGTTCGAAGCGGCGGGCCGTGGCCACACGCGCCTCACGCGCCGCGATCTCCTGCATAGGAACGTTAATCTCGATCACGCGAGCCATGTCTTCCCCCTGGCGTTTACCCGCCCTCCCCTAATTGACGATCCATGTGTCCTAGCCCTGGCGTACCCGATGCGCCGACGCCCACACACTCCGGCGTTCGCCATCTGTTCCCGGGGCTGTCATGGGCTACTTGACCGCGCCCCGGGTCAACCCGGCAATGATCAGGCGCTGGAAGAAGAGGACCAGCAGCAACACCGGGATGATCATGGTCACGCTCAGCGCGCTCATAAGATCCCAGGGCCGCCCGGCGCCCATACTGGGATCGACCGCCATCTCTACCAGTCCCACGCTGAGGGTTTTGGTGAGGCGGCTGGTAGCGAAAACCAGTGGATACAGCAGCTCGTTCCAGGCAATGATGAAGTTGATAATGACCATCGTTGCCAGGGCCGGCCTGACGATGGGGATCACGACATGCCAAAGCACCTGGTGCAGCCGCGCGCCGTCAATCACGGCTGCTTCCTCGATCTCGGCCGGGACCTGTTGGATAAAAGGCACCATGATCCAGACGGTAAACGGTGTGATCAGGCTGGCCATCAGGCCAATCAAGGCGAAACGGCTATTGACGAGGCCGGCGTTTTTGAGCATTTCAAACAGCGGCACGAGGGTGCCGATTTGGGGCACGGCAATGGATAGAACGAAAAACATGAACACCACGTTGCTGCCCCTGAAGTGGATGCGTGCGAGCGCGTAAGACGCCAGAAATGACAGGATCACCGACACGACGCTGGAACCAATCGCAAAGATAAGCGAGTTGCTAAGATAGCCGACATAGGGGATGGCCCGGGCCATATTCAGGTAGTTTTCGAACGTCACCTCACGGGGGAAATAGCGCGGCGGGATACTGAACATCTGGAATTTGGGCGTGATCGAGGAAATGAAGATCCAGTAGAAGGGCAAAAGCACCACAAACAGGAAGATGGCCACCAGCAGATAAGTCAGGGCCCGATCCAGTACAAACTGCCAACGGATGCCCGAAGGTCGATAGGTGCGCTGTGCTTCAGAAGTCGTTTGCATCGCTCGGCTCATTTCTGTCTTAATAGTTCACTTCTACACGGCGATAGAGGAGCAGGGCAAGGCCACCGGCGACAAGGACCACGGCAAACAGGATCAAGCTCATGGCCGACGCGTAGCCGAAATTAAGGCCGCCGAACGCGGCCCGATAGATGCTGTAAGCCAGCACCGAAGTAGCGAAGCCCGGTCCACCGCCGGTCATCGTGTAGATCAGATCGAAGGAGGCCAGCTGCCATATCAGCATGAACAGGCCCATGGTTGTGGCCTGCGGCAATATCAGCGGCAGTGTGATCGATCCGAAGGTCTGGAAGCGGTTGGCCCCATCGACCCGTGCAGCCTCGTAAAGCTCGGCGGGCACGCCTTGCAGTGCGGCCAGGAAGACCAGGGCGAGAAAGGGCGTGCTTTTCCAGACATTGGTGGCGATGACGGCGATGCGTGCGGTAGCGAAGCCGCTCAACCAGGCGATGCGTACCCCGGTCACGCGCGCGACCAGGTCGCTGATCATGCCATAGTCCCGGTCATAAAGCCAGCTGAATCCGATGGCGGCCACCACCATGGGGATTGCCCACGGGATCAGGGTGATGGCCCGCACCACCGAGCGGCCCCTGAACTGGCTGTTGAGCAGCGAGGCCACAGCAATGCCAAAAGCCAGTTGCAGCAGCGTTGAACTAACCACGTAGATGATGGTGAAAGTAATACTGCTGCTGACCCCAATGTCGTGAACCAAGCGTGTCATATTGGCCAGCCCGATATATTTCTCGGGCGGAAAGGCCGGATTATAGTTGGTCAGGCTGAGGCGAAACGTTTCAATAAAGGGATACAGCGTCGTCAGCAGACGCAGCCCGGCTGCGGGCAGCAACAAAAGGAACGCGGCCAGGTAGCGCTGCCAGACCATGCCCGTAATGCCATGCCTCAAGACGGCCCCTCGGACGCTTTTCTTAGCAGTGCTGTCCGGGCTCACTGCGGCTGGTTGCACGTTTGTCCCTTTCCGGCATTGTCAGAAAGTGTTTGAAAGGCGGGCATTCGCCCGGCACTTGCTGCCCGGGGGCCTGCGGCTCCGTGCGGCGCAAGTGTCGAAACGCTCAATGCCCGCCTTTCGAACAGCTTCTTAGACGCCACCCTCTAGCCGAGAGCAGCGATGCGGTCTTTGCCGGCTTTCATGGCATCTGCCAGCGATGACTGCTTGGTCAGGAACAGTTGGCCCACGTCGTCGACGGCCGTCTCGGCGTCCGACTGGCGAGGGTGATAGGGCCGCGGCACCAGCACGTTGCCGTCGATGTAGGTCTGCATGCTCTTCACGAATGGATCGTCGCCCATGGCGGCCAGGATCGACTTGCGCGGCATGACGAACCAGCTCTGGCCCTTGGCCAGGATCGGCGCATTCTGGTTGTTGGTTACCCAGGCGATCAGGTCCTTGGCAGCATCCAGGTTGGCGGAGAACTTAGGCACTGCCAAACCCCAGCCGCCGTACCAGGTCTTCGAGCCGCCAGGCCCGGCCGGAGGCAGGGCAATGGCCGCGCGACCGTCCTTATACCAATCCTTGTTGCCTGTAACCACGCCCCAGAAGTAAGGCCATTGCCGCATGATAGCCACACGATCCTTCATGTAGAGATCGTTCTGCTGCGTGTAGTCCTCGTTGAGCACTGTTTCGGACATGATCTTGTGGGTGTAGATCATGTCGTAGCAGAACTGGAAGGCCTTGGCCGTGCCGTCGTCAAACTTGAAGATGTCGCCACCGGCTTGCCCGGCCAGGTAGGCCAGGTACACAAAGGTCAGGCCTGGCTTCTTCAAGCCCTCGGTAGTGCCCCAGACCGGGTCCTTGGTGAATTGTTTGCCGATCGCCACATAGTCATCCCACGTCTTCGGCACATTCACTTTCTGATCGTCAAACCAATCCTTGCGATACCAGGTGTAGCCGACTGCAAACTCATGCGGGACGCGGTAGCGCTTGCCCTGGTAGCTGTGGAAGAAGTCCGTGTCGACAGGAGGGAGCATGCTGGCCGGAAAGTCGCTCCAGGTGTCTTGAGGGATGACGTCATCCAGCGGAATGAGCCAGCCGGCACGGGCGAATGCCGGCCCCGAAACATCGTCCACGCTGATAACATCGACTGAGCTGGTGTTGGATTGAAACGCAGGCGCGTACTTGGTCATCATCTCCTGGCCAGTGGCAGGTCCGCTATCGAGCGTAACCTTGTTTCCCGACTTTTGTTCCCACTGGGCGATCACGGGCTTGAGGGCATCGTGCGCAAAGGCCTGAATTGCGAGGGTGAGCGTCTTGCCGCCGGCTGCAACAGCAGGCACGGCGGTAGAGACGGCAGGTGCGGAAGTGGGCGCGGCGGCTGCTGGCGGTGCGGCTGGCGGGGCAGATGTGGCAGGTACACACGCCTGCAGAAGGGCGCCAGCCGAAAGGGCGGCGGCCCCGGTTCCCGCTAGTTTGAGAAAATTACGCCTCGAAATCCTCTTCGTGTCGGACATACCAGCCATCCTTTCGAAATGCAGGAAGAACCATGAACGCTTCTTGCCCTACGCAGAGCGAAGCACGAAACGAAGATCCTTGGGCGCTGGTCACCTCCTTCCCGAACCGGGCGCGTGTGGCTAGCGCCAGGCGGACTGAGCGTCCGCAGTCATCCGCATGAGATGACAGGGCAATGCCACGGGCATTAATGCCAGGAGCAGCTCCAAACAATCGTTTCAGCAAACTTGATAATATTCATATACACCCTTCAATAGCTATTGTCAAGAGCATGCAAAAAACGGTAGTGTGGTAGGATGGGACTCATGATTCCTGTGTTCCTTGGCGGCAGTGTTTCCTTTCGGTTTTCCGCTGAGCGCACAGGCGTAGCGCGCGGAGATGCGCGCGCTCTACTTGACAGGAAGTGGGGAAGCGGCGTTGCGGCGCGCAGTCGTGCAGTGACGCCCCGCACTGCTGGTCGGAAAGCCCGCATGCTCTCGTTCAGATCCCTGGTTCCCGCCGACTTTCCGCTCCTGCTCGCGTGGCGCTCTCGCCCGCACGTCAAGGAGTGGTGGGACGACGGCGAAGATACCCTGGAGAAGGTGGCCTTGTACTACGGGCAGCCGCCTGCACCGGCCGAGGATAAGCATGAGGAGCGGTTTATCCTTATGCGGACCGAGGATGGCGGCGGGGAGGCGCAGCCCATCGGTTACTTCCAGTGGTACCTGCTGCCCGATGGCACGGCGGGGATCGACCAGTTCATCGGGGAGGGGCATCTGCTGAACCGAGGGATCGGTACTCAGGCGATCGCCCAATTCCTGGAGCTGCTCATCGAACGCCACAACCCGCCGCGCATCCTTATCGATCCCGACCCGCGCAACAAGCGGGCCATTCGTTGTTATGAGAAGGTTGGTTTCCGCCACTACGAGACGATAACGCGTGAGGACGGCTCGCAGGCCTACATGATGGCTATCGACAGGTAAGGCGACCTTACGGTAAGAAGCCTTTACTGGTAGGAAGCCCTATTCAGTCTAACACCCCGCCCACCTCCAGCCAGCGGACTGCCGCGCGCACCAGCGCGGGGCAGACGGCCCTGGTCGCTCCCGCCTCATGCGCCGCCCGGCGCTGCTCGGCATCGCTCAGATCGTAGCCGAGCAAGACCCGGCAGGTGGTTGAGCCTTGCTCGGCTGCAAACGCGGCCATGAGCTGCTGGCTGACCCGGTAAGTCTCGTCCTTCGCCGTCTCGTCTTCGGCTTTCACCTTGCCGTGTTTCAGCCCGATCACCATCAACGCGCCCGAGAGCGCGCCGCATGTCTGCCCGCTGCGCGCCAGCCCGCCGCCGAACGCTCCCGCCACCCGAAGCGCCGTCTCCTCGTCCAGCCCGAAGTGGTCCGCGCAGGCCGCCAGCACCGACTGCGAGCAGCTAAAACCCTGCCGGAAATACTCCTCCGCCCGTTCCTGCCTGTCCATGGCCGTGTGCTCCTCCCCAGATGTCTGAAGATCGCGCAAAGTCTCCTGTTGACCGTCATCCCACCGTCGTCTGCAGGATAACATAGGTCGCAGGCCGCAAGAAATGCGGGTCGCCGGCCTTTTCGGGAGGTTGAGCGTCCAGCTGCTTTGCAGGAACCTCCGAAGCGCGCTAAACTGAAAGCGCCGGAGAGCGGCCGCGACCCTTCACCCAAGGAGATCTGACGTGCCCGAGATGACCATTGACGAGCTTCAGCAAATGATGGCGCACAACGAGCTGACTGCGCAGGCGCTGACCGAAGGCTATCTGCAGCGCATTGCCGAGCTCGACCAGGCCGGCCCGAACCTACGCTCGGTCATCGAGGTCAATCCCGACGCGCCGGAAATTGCCGCCGCGCTGGACGCGGAACGCCGCGCGCGTGGCCCGCGCGGCCCGCTGCACGGCATCCCCATCCTCATCAAGGACAACATCGATACGGGCGACCGCATGCTGACCACTGCCGGCTCGCTGGCCCTGGCCAGCGCCCCCGCGCCGCAGGACGCGACGCTGGTGGCCGGCTTGCGCGCCGCGGGCGCGGTCATCCTGGGCAAGACGAACCTGAGCGAGTGGGCCAATTTCCGTTCCAGCCACTCGGTGAGCGGCTGGAGCAGCCGGGGCGGCCAGACGCGCAACCCCTATGCACTCGACCGCAGCCCGTGCGGCTCCAGTTCCGGCTCAGGCGTCGCCGTCGCCGCCGATCTGTGCGCGGCGGCGGTGGGCACCGAAACGGACGGCTCGATCATCTGCCCGGCGACCACCAACGGCATCGTTGGCCTCAAGCCCACCCTCGGCCTGGTCAGCCGGGCCGGCATTGTGCCGATCGCGCATAGCCAGGACACTGCCGGCCCGCTGGCGCGCACCGTCGCCGACCTTGCCATTCTCCTGGGGGCGCTGGTGGCGCGCCAACCCGACCCGCGTGACCCGCTCACAGCCGAGGGCGCCGCCCAGGCGCAGCCCGATTACACGCGCTTTCTGAACCGCGACGGCCTGCGCGGCGCGCGCATCGGCATCGCCCGCAACCTGAGCGGCTTCAACCCGCGTGTCGACCGCATCCTGGAGGATTGTATTGCCGTCCTGCGTGAGCTGGGGGCGGAGATCGTCGATCCGGCCGAGGTGGCCGTGCCCAAGGCGTTGGGTGAGAGCGAGTTCCAGGTCTTGCTGTATGAGTTCAAGGCCGACCTGGATGGCTATCTGGCCGGGCGCGGCCCCGGCGTGGCGGTGCATTCCATGGCGGACGTGATCTGTTTCAACGAGGAGCACGCCGCGGCGGTGATGCCTTACTTCGGCCAGGAACACATGCTGGCTGCGGCAGCCAAAGGCCCCCTCACGGAGGAAGCGTACTTGCAGGCCCTCGCGACCGGCCGGCGCCTGGCGCGGACCGAGGGCATCGACAAGACCCTGGCCGAACACCGCCTCGACGCGATCGTCGCGCCCTCCGGTGGTCCGGCCTGGCTGATGGACTACGTCACCGGCGATCACCTGGTCGGCGGCAACACCACCCCACCTGCCGTCGCCGGTTACCCCAGCATTACCGTGCCCGCCGGCTTTGTCTGGGGTCTGCCCGTGGGCATCTCCTTCTTCGCCGGCGCCTACAGCGAGCCTTCCCTGCTCAAGTTCGCCTTTGCCTTCGAGCAGGCCACCCGCCACCGCCGCCCGCCCGAGTTCCGTCCCAGCGCCGACCTGACTCCGCGCTAGGGGCCGGAGCAAGGCGACCAAGGTCACTGCAACCATCGCAAAGTCTCCCTGCGGAGACTGGGACTAGCCTGCGCACATGCGCAAACCTCCGGAGTCGACGCCAGGTCTGACCTGCGTTGACTTGGCGAGGGTTGCTGCGGTTTCCAACCGCCGGGCGAGACAGAACCACAGGAGGTTCCTATGTCAGTCACAGGCAGTGAGCGGCGTTCGATTGTGTTCCCCTCTTTGTTCTTGCTGGGCGGCGTCGCCGGCGCGGTCCTGGTCTCGGTGCTGCGCGCGCATGCAACGTTGGGGCGCCACAGATGAGGAAGTAGGCGAGGCGCTGCCGGGCGATGATCTGGTGTCGGATGTCGACTTCGTGACCACGCGCGCTGTGACTATCGCGGCGGAGCCGGCGGCGGTCTGGCCGTGGATCGTGCAGATGGGCCAGGGGCGCGGCGGGATGTACACCTATGACTGGCTGGAGAACATGAGCGGGCTCGATATGCACAGTGCGGATGCCATTCTGCCCGAGTGGCAAGGGCTGAAGGTGGGCGACATGGTCCCCCTTGAACCGAGTGGGAGCGGCTACCAGGTCGTGGCACTTGAGCCTGAGCGTTTGCTGCTGTTGCACGTCGACGAATCCAGCCCGGGCATGATGGGCCGGGAGATGGCTCGGGCGGGCGGAGCGTCGACGTGGGCGTGGACGCTGCGGCGAGCGCCGGGTGGCGGCACGCGGCTGGTCGTGCGCTGGCGGCAGCGCTACGGCTGGCGCTGGCGCGACCCGTTTGCGCTGGCGCTGCGCTTGATGCTGAATCCGGTCGAGTTCGTGATGGAACGGCGAATGTTGCTGGGGATCAGGGAGCGGGCGGAGCACTGACCGGTCGTATAATGGGTTCTGATGCCGCGTTCCCTATACCGTGATCTGTCCGTCCAGCCAGGCCCGCACATCGGCCGCGTGGTCCCGATAATGCTCGTAAGTGTTCCCGGCGAACACCTGCCAGGGCAGCCAATCGGCGGGCATGTCGCGGAAACGGGCCGGGTTGCCGTAGTGTTCTTCGGGCAGTTCTTCCAGCGCGTCCACCAGGTCCTGGTGCACCCGCTCGGCCTCGTCCAGCACCGCCTGCCAGCGCGCCCAGTCGGGGCGCACCGAACTCAGAAACTGTGGCTTGTCCATCAGCCCCCCATGGCCTGATCCCGGCCCGGCTGGTCTTTGGCCGCCCATTCCCAAATACCGTCGCCTGACTGCCGGCCGGTCCAGCGGCTGCTGGAGAGGGGTGGCGGCGCGCGCTGGCCGCTGCCCAACTCGCTGAACGGCGCTTCTTCGCTGAAACCCAGCTTTTCGGCCAGCGCCGCCGACGCCAGGTTAGACCCATCGGTATCCCAGCAGACGGTGAGCCCCTTGTCAAGGCATTCGCCGATGAAGCGCGCGCAGACCGCGTAGGCCAGGCCCTGCCGCCGGAAGGCGGGCGCCGTTTCGACATCCAGGTCGGCATAGCGCCGGCTGACCGCGGCCGGCAGGGCGATGGCGGCGATCTCCTGCCCCACCGTGACGCAGAAGCCGAATGCGCCCTGCAGGAAAGCCGCCGGGTCGCCCCAGTTGCGGCTGATGGCGCGCCTGAAGCGCCGGTCGATCTGCAGGGCCAGGTCCGCGTCGATCGGCTGCACCTCGGCCTGGCGCAGCGCGGCCTGGCGCGCCGATTGGCCGGGCGCCGGGGGCGCCTCGTGCCAGTACTTGAAGTTCCGACGCGGGATCACCACCAGTCGCTCGCCCGAATCGGTCAGCAGCGCACGTTCCCAGTCCGCGCCGATAGGGCAATAGCCGTACAGCTGCGCAAACACGCCGGCTTCGGCCGGCGCATCCGCGATGAACTGGCGTAAGGCCGGGCTGACGCCGCCGGCCAGGTAGTAGTCATAAGGATGGCAGAGCATGGCCGCGCTGGGCCGGTCCGGGTCGTCCACGAAGACCCGCACCGGCTGCCGCCCCTCCAGGCCCGCGCCGATCACCGCCTGGTCAAACCAGGCGGCCGCAAACAGGCCCTCGACTCTGGCGAACTGGCCGGGCGGCAGCTCGTAGATCTGCATGCTCGTCACCCTTAAGACGCAGTCCGTAGTCCCCGGCCGCTTACTCCGGCTTGTTGCCCAATATCTGGTCGATGTGCGCCATGACCTCGTCGGTCAGCTTAGGCACCACGTCCAGCGCCTTCATGTTTTCAGTCACCTGCTCCGGGCGGCTGGCGCCGGTCATCACCGTGCTGACGTTCGGGTTCTTGAGGCACCACGCCAGGCCCAACTGGGCCATCGAGCAGCCGAGCTCGTTCGCCAGACCCTGCAGTTGCTTCAGCTTCTCAAATGGGGCCTTGGACAGCAGGCTGTTCTTTAACCATTGGTAGTCGGGAAGCGAAAGCCGGCTGCCTTCGGGGACGCCCTGGTTGTATTTGCCGGTCAGCAGGCCGGACGCCAGCGGGCTAAAGATGGTTGAGCCGTAGCCCAGGTCGCGGAAGACCAGCGCGAGATTCTTCTCGAAGTTGTCGCGCACCAGCATGTTGTACTGAGGCTGTTCCATCGCCGGCGGGGTCAGCCCATACTGCCGGGCGATGCCGTCCGCCGCAAAGATCTCCCCCGCAGTCCACTCTGAGGTGCCCCAGTAAAACGCCTTGCCCTGCTTGATGACGATATCCATCGCCCGTACCGTCTCCTCGATTGGCGTGTTCCGGTCCGGACGGTGGCAGAACACCAGGTCCACGTAGTCCAGCTGCAGCCGGCGCAGCGAGTTGTTCAGGCCCTCGATGACATGCTTGTGTGATAGGCCGCTGTCGTTGGGCCCGTCGCCGCCCCAGAAAATCTTGGTGGAGACCACCAGGCTCTCGCGCCGCCAGCCGAGTTTCTTGATGACGTTTCCCATCACGGTCTCGGCGTTGCCGTTGGCGTAGCCTTCCGCATTATCAAAGAAGTTGACGCCGGCCTCATAAGCCGCGACCATGCACTTCTCCGCCCCGTCCTGGCCCACCTGGCCGCCATAGGTCACCCATGCGCCGAGCGATAACTCGCTCAGCTTGAGCCCGTGCTTTCCCATCCGACGGTAGTTCATTTTCTGCCTCCTCGAGATAGACTCTAATGGGAGTCGTTTGCATCGTATGCGAGTAGTCGACCAAGTCAATCATTCTTACGATGAGTGAATGGTTCTTTTCGTTACAATTCCAGGAGCGCGCCCGCCTCTTCGCCGGCCGCCAGCTTCACCAGCCGCTGGGTCCTCAGCGACGGATCCTCCGCCGCCGCGAGCTGCGCGAGATTCAGCGGCGCCAGGCGGCGCGAGGTTGCAACCCACACGCCGCCGGTTGCGGGCGTTGGCTGAGGCGCAGCCAGCGGGGCGGGCGGGAAGCCGGCCCTGCCGGCCGCCGCCGTCCCCGGCAGCGTGCACGCGTCCGCCACTACGCGACGCGCCAGCCAGCCCTTGCCGCGGCTATTGGGCTTTTCGGCGGCGGGGATCAGGCCGCTCGGGATACGCTTGCCGTAGCCATCCCCGGTCAGGAGCAGGATGTCCCGCCCGTCGCCGGCTGCGAGCCCCAGCCTCACCCGCTCGCGGCCCGTCACATTGATCACCCGGCTGCCTTGCACCGATATCGCACTGACGGGCGTGCGCAGCGCGTGGCCCGCCTCGTCGATCGCTATAACCTCATCCCCGTCGCCGGCGCCCAGGATGTCCACCGGCACGCCCGGCACCGGGTGGTCTAACTGGAACGGATTGGGGCCCTCGATGGCCGCACGCAGCGGCTCCAGGCGGTACCAGCGGGCGAAGCCCTTGCTCGAAATGAGCAGCAGGCGGCTGAACTCTCTCAGGCTCTCCCAGCGTGCGATGGCCGCAAACTTCTCCTCCGGAGCCAGGTGCTCGACCGCAGCCAGGCTTACCCCCTGTTCGCCGTAGCTGCGCAAACTTATGGTTAACCCCGTTGTCAAGACCAC
>JADGQF010000072.1 GCA_017882045.1 Anaerolineales bacterium | reverse complement strand
TCGGCGCCATATTCCGCCGGGTCCAGGCCGGCGATCTCAGCCAGGGCCTCCGCCAGCTCTTCGATCTCGAAACGCGTGTTCATCTCGGTCACACAGAGCAACATGTGATTCGCCAACTGCGGGTAGTCCTGGCCCAGGTCGTAGCCGCCGACGATGCCATATTCGTCCAGCAGGACCTGGTTCACGAACGACACCGGGTGGGGGCAACGCAGAGCAAACTCCTTGAAGAAGGGCGCGCCGGCTGCGACGGTATACCCGTCCAGTGCGCCGAGCAGGCCGGCCGCGAAGTGAGCCTTGTGGTAGCTGAGCTCCGCCACCGTGCGCAGGCCGTACTTACCCATGGCCGCCAGGTAGATGGCGGCAGCCAAGGCGTTCAATGCCTGGTTGCTGCAGATGTTGCTGGAAGCTTTCTCACGCTTGATGTGCTGCTCGCGGGTGCTCAAGGTGAGGACGAAGCCCCGCTTGCCGCTGCCGTCGACTGTCTCGCCGACAATACGGCCGGCGGAGCGCCGCACGTCGCGCATTTTCATGGCGAAGAAGCCCAGGTACGGACCGCCGAAATTGAGCCCATTCCCCATCGGCTGGCCTTCGCCGGTCACCACATCCGCCCCGTAGGCGCCCGGCGGTTGGAACAGCCCCAGGCTGATGGGATCAGTGGAGACGACGAAGAGCGCGCCGCAGGCGTGGACGCGATCGGCCAGGGCCTGCATCTCGGCCGGCGTGTAGAGGCGGCCGAGGAAGTCCGGGTTCTGCACGATCACGCAGCTCACGTCCTTGTCGCAGAGCGCCGCCAGGGCCTGCAGATCGCCCAGCGGCGCATCCTCCCCCGTCAGCTTGAGGCTCATGCCCTGCGTGTAAGTGTGCACGACCTCGCGATACTGCGGGTGCAGAGTCGGGCTCAACACGACCCGGTCGCGCTTGTTACGCGCCACCTGGAGCGCCATGATCACCGCCTCGGCCACCGCGGTCGCGCCGTCATAGTGCGATACATTGGCTACTTCCATGCCGGTCAGCGCGCAGATCATGGACTGGTATTCGAAGTGAGCCTGCAGCGTGCCCTGGCTGATCTCCGGCTGGTAAGGCGTGTAAGCGGTGGAGAACTCCGAGCGCTGAAGCAGGAAGTCCACCACGCTGGGCACAAAATGGTTGTAGGCGCCCGCGCCCAGGAAACACGCCGCGTGATTCAAGTCGTCGTTCTCGTCAGAAAGACTGCCCAGCTCGCGCAAAACTTCCATCTCGGACAGCGCGGGCGGCATCACCAGGTCAGGAAAGCGATGCTCGGGCGGAACGTCGTGGAACAGATCCTCCACGGAGGCGACGCCGACGACCTTCAGCATTTCGGCACGGTCGGAGTCGGTATTAGGAATATAGGTCATGGTCTAGCCTCAGTGTGCGCCCTTCTCTTCTTGCTCGGCGACAAACGCCTCGTAGCTCTTCGAGTCCATCAACGTCGCCAGATCGCCCTGGTCGGTCGGCGCGACCTTCACCAACCAGGCTTTGCCATAAACATCATCGTTCAGCCACTCGGGGTTGGCCTCCAGGCCGGCATTTACCTCGACCACTTCCCCGCTGATGGGGGCCAGGATCTCCTCGGCGGCCTTGACCGACTCAACGCTGCCGAAGCTCTCGCCCTGGGTCAGAGTATCGCCGACATCCGGCAATTCGACGTAGACGATGTCCGACAGGGTGTGCTGGGCGTAATCGCTGATGCCGATCACGGCCAGCTTGCCCTCTACGCGGGCCCACTCGTGGGATTTGGCGTACCTGGCGTTTGCATCGATCTTGTAAGCCATTCTTGCCTCCTGGGGTAGTTGGCCGATTAAAAAGGAAACGGGAGTCGCGGCAAGCTTGCCGGATCCCGTCTCTGTCCTGCCATCTGAGAGATTGCCCGGACGGCTTCGGCGACCGGCCCAGGTTACCCCTACGGCGACCCTGTTCCGCGCGGAGCGGGGTACTCTCTCGCCCTGATCGTTCAGCTTGTATGCGATTGACGGCGCTAGTCTAGCATAGGGATGGGTGGATTGTCAACGACGCGGCGCGACTGACTGGAAGACCGTAAGGATGGATTGACAGGCGCCGGCCTTGAGGCTAGACTGAACCACGTCAAGGCACGGCGCATGAAAGTCAGGCCCGCTAACATGCGCGTCAGAGGTGATGCCTCGGAAGGGGGTGACCGATGAACTCACGGGAACGTGTGCGCTGCTCGTTGAGCTGCGGGATACCGGACCGTATCCCCGTGGCCCTGGCCTTCTGGGAAGAGGCGTTGCCGGCCATTCCGCCGGCAAGCATTGGCGGCGCAATAGCCCGCCACTTCGAGCTGGACGTCCGCTTCGCCGAGTTCAAGCCACCGGCCGGCCAGGAGGGCTTTCTGGAATACCTGCGCGGCCTCCCGCGCGACGTCCATGTCGGCAACCTTGGTCAACTCAAGACTTACCACGAATGGGGCTATCACCCCGAGGCCGCGCCGGCCGGTGGACCGCTGAACGCCGCCCAGACCGTCGACGACCTCGAACGTTTCGTCTTCCCGGATCTGCGCGATCCCAGCCGCTATGCCGGCCTGGCGGCACAGGTGGGAGGTTGGCATGCGCAGGGGCTGGCCGTGGCGGGGTCACCACCGCACCTGGGCGGCGAGCTATTCGAAATGGCTTACCGGCTGCGCGGGTTCCACGACTTTCTGTCCGATCTGAAGGTGCGCAAGCCGCTGGCGCACTATCTGCTCGACCAGCTAACTGCGCTGACCGTACACAGCGCCTTGGTCCTGGCGGAGGCGGGGATTGACGTGCTGCTGCTCGACGACGACGTCGCCATGCCGACGGACTTGATCATCAGCCCCGCGACCTGGCGGGAGTTCTTCAAACCCCGCCTAGCCGGGATCATCCGCCTGGCACGCGAGGTCGCGCCGGAACTGCTGGTTTTCTACCACAGTGACGGCAACTTCACGCGCCTGATCCCTGACCTGGTGGAGATCGGCGTCAACGTGATCAACCCAGTGCAGCCTGACTGCATGGACGGGCAGAAGATCAAACAGGAGTTCGGCGACAGGCTGGCGCTGTGGGGCACCGTGGGCAGCGCCTGGCTCTGGGACCGGGGCACACCCGAGCAGGTGCGTGCCGAGGTCAGGCGGCGCAGCCAAACGCTGGGACCGGGCGGGTTGCTGCTGGCGCCGGCCTACGATGTGGACTTTGCACCCGCCCGCAACCTGGTGGCGTTTCTCGAGGCGGTCGAAGAATACGGCGCAACGACCGGGTAAACAGACAATGCACGGGACGAGAGCAGGGGTTTAGAGACACGTGTGATAGAATGGGGGCCTGCCGGTCGACGCTGAAGAGGATGTGTGGATAGCGAGAGAGTGATGGCGACAGCAAAGGCTCAGTTTCCCAAGCTACGGGCGCTAGATTTCCGACCCATCGAGCAGGACGGGCGCCAGGTGATCCTGTTGCGCGATCCGCTGCAATTGAGCGAAATGCTGGTTGCGCTGCCCCGGCAACTGGGACCTGTCCTGGCGTTGTGCGACGGCACGCGTGATCTGAGCGCGCTGCGTGCGGCCTGCATCGCGCATTTCCGCTTGCTCGTTGGTATGGACGTGCTGAACCGGCTGGTCGAAGTGTGCGACGAAGCCTACCTTCTGGAGAACGAGCGCTTCCGTGACGCGTGCCGCCAACGACTGAACGAATACCACGCGGCGCCCTACCGGCCACCCGCCCTGGCCGGGCAGTCCTACCCGGCCGATCCCGCGGAACTGAGCAGCCTGCTGAACACCTATCTGCAGATGGTGGACGGCAGCGAGCCGGCCGGGTCCGCCGGGTTCGCCGAACCGTTGGAGCAGATCAGCCGCCGGTTCGGCGCCGGGCGCGGTCTGGTAAGCCCGCACATCGATTACGAGCGCGGCAGACCGATCTACGCGGCGGTGTGGAAAGCCGCGGAGGATATGGTGCGTGCGGCCGACCTGGCCGTTATCCTGGGCACCGACCATTACGGCGGGTACGGCGCGCTTACCCTGACACGCCAGAGCTACGCGACGCCTTTCGGCGTGCTGCCAACGGCAAGCGACGTGGTGGATGCCCTGGCCAAGGCGATCGGCGAGGAGGCTGCTTTCGCAGCCGAACTGCATCACCGCAACGAACACTCAATTGAGCTGGCCGCAGTCTGGCTGCACCACATGCGCGCCGGGACGCCCATCGAGCTGGTGCCGGTCCTGTGCGGCAGCTACGGGCACTTCGTGGCCGGCCAGGCAGATCCGGCGCGGGACCCGGCGATCGACGCGTTCGTGGAGACGCTGAAGCAGAAGACCGAGGGGCGGCGAGTGATCGTCGTCGCTTCGGGGGACCTGTCGCACGTAGGACCGGCCTTCGGCGGCGAGCCATTCGGCCCCAGCGAATGCGCCCGCCTGCGAGTGGCGGACGACGAAATCATGGCGCGCACCTGCGCCGGGGACGCGGCGGGGTTCTTTGAGGCCATCAAGCGGGTAGGAGACGGCAACAACGTCTGCGGCCTGCCGCCCATCTACCTGGCCCTGCGCGTGCTCGGGCAAACGGAAGGCGAGCAAGTGGCCTACGACCGCTGCCCGGCGGACGAACAGGGGACATCCTTCGTATCCATCGGCGGGATCGTACTGAAGTAGGAGAACATATGTTGCTACCGGCAACCCCCAGCCAGCGAATTCTCTGGGGTGTCATCATTCTGCTGGTCCTCGGTTACCTGGGCGGCAACTGGCTCAATCGCCGGCGCAGCCGGACCATTGGGAAGTGGCTGCAGAGCGCGTTGAGCACCCTGGGAGGGCAGCCGGCGTGGAACCTGATCGGCACCATGAGCTCCGGGGTGCAGTTGACGGTCAACCACGCGGCGCGGCCCTTCCGCCAGTTCACCATCACCTACCATATGATGACGCGCGAGTTCTTGCCCCTGTGGCTCGTCGAGCTGCTGCGCGGCAAACGCGATCTGATGTCCGTGCGCGCGGACCTGCGCGGCTCTTTAAACGAGGAGATCGAGGTCGTGCCGCTGCGCGGCAGTCTGCGGCGGGCGCTGGACCAACACGCGGGGGACCAACCCTGGAACTGGCAGCCAGCGGCGAGCCGCCTGGGCTTGGCGACCCACGAGGCGGGCAATAGCGAGCTGTGCTGCGCGGTCCTGGCATTCCTTGAGCAATATGGCCGGTACGTGGAACGGCTGTCTCTGCGGCGGCGCCAGCCGAACCTGATCATGTTCGCGAAGTTAAACGGCATTGAAAAAGCACCGGCAGTCGACTTCCTGCAGGCCCTGCACACTGCTTTGAGTTCCGCCACCACCGCCGACAGACGCGCATGAGAGGTTACCACGCCCCGCGCGCCGTGCTGTGGGATCTCGACGGCACGCTGCTTGATTCGTCCGAGTGTCACTGGTCCGCCTGGCGCGAGATTATGGCCGGCCAAGGGCGCGATATGACCTATGACGACTTCATCGCCACTTTCGGACAGCGCAACGACTATATCCTGCGCCGGCTGATCGGTCCGCACCTGACCCCGGACGAAATCGAGCGCATGGGCGAGGCCAAGGAGCAGCGTTACCGCGCCTTGCTGCAGGCGCGAGGCATCCAACTGCTGCCGGGCGCCGAGCAGTGGCTGCGCGCTCTGCGGGCCGCTGGCTGGCGGCAGGCCCTGGTCTCCTCGGCGCCCTGGTCCAATATCGATGTGATCATCAACATGTCCACGCTGCAGGGCCGGCTGGACGCGCTGGTGTCGGGCGAGGATACGCCGCACGGCAAACCGGCGCCGGACATCTTCCTGTTGGCAGCCGAGAAGTTGGGCGTGCCGCCCGCGCAGTGTGTGGTGGTTGAGGACTCGCCGGCAGGCGTCGAGGGGGCCCGGCGTGCGGGCATGCGCTGCATCGGGGTCGGCCCGTCTCATCTGACACTGCCTGCTGATGTGAAGGTACGCTCGCTTCTGGATCTGCCGGCAGACGCCTTCGATAGAATGCTCGCTGCGTGAGCAACCATAATCAAACGTAAGCCCTCTTTTGCTTCGCCTCCCCGGTAGGTGCTATAATCAGCTTATTCTTGTGTTACGCAAGCTGGAGTACAAGGACAGTCCGTGACCGATTTAGAGACGCCGCCGAATGACGATTTTCCCGAGGCAGGGCCAACCCCCTCGGCCGACTCACAGGCGAACCCGGCATCCTTCCTGGGCGTGCTGGGCGAGTTTATCCAAACGATCCTGCTGGCGTTCGTGATCTTTCTGTTGATCCGCAATGTGATCCAGAACTTTCGCATTGACGGCATCAGCATGGAGCCGAACCTGCACGATGGTCAGTTCCTGATTATCAATCGTTTTGCCTATTGCCCCGGGCTGCACCTGGACTTCCCACCCCTGGGCATCGAGCTAAACAAGACCTGGTGCGTCAGCCAGCCGCAGCGCGGCGATGTGATCGTTTTCCATTACCCACGCGACCCAAGCCGGGACTTCATAAAGCGTGTCATCGGCCTGCCCAACGAAACGGTCGAAGTGCGCAACGGGGAAGTGCTTATCGACGGCAACATGCTGCCCGCACCATTCGGGCCGAACCCGGGGAGCTACAGCGCGCCGCCGCAGAAACTAGGCAGCGACGAGCTCTACGTGATGGGCGACAACCGCAATAACTCGAGCGACTCGCACATGTGGGGCCCCTTGCCCGAGCACTTCATCGTCGGCAAGGCATGGTTGTCCTATTGGCCGCCACAGTACTGGTCCATCGTCCCGCACTACGACTTCTCCAGCCTGGCAGCCCTACCCGGCCGGGCGCTGGCCTGGGCCGGGCTGCGGTAAATCCGGGCCTTAGGGCATCCGGAGGATGCTTCAGGAGGATACATATGCAGCCAGTTATAAACCACGAGACGCGCGAGCAGACGGCGGAGCGCGTGGCCGGCATGATCGATCACACCCTGCTCAAGCCGACCGCAACCGAAGAGGAGATCCGTGCGCTCTGCGCCGAGGCGCGCCAATACCGCTTCGCGAGCGTGTGCATCAACCCCGCCTGGGTGCCCCTGTGCGCCCGCCTACTCGCCGGCAGCCCGGTGAAAGTCTGCACCGTGGTCGGCTTCCCCCTGGGCGCCACCCTGACGGCGGTCAAGGCCTACGAGACGCAGCAGGTGATCGCCGCCGGGGCGCAGGAAGTGGACATGGTGATCAACATCGGCGCGCTCAAGTCGGGGCAAGACCAGGTCGTGCAGGACGACATCGCGGCGGTCGTGAACGCGGCTCGGCCCGCGGGCGCGCTCACTAAGGTCATCATCGAGACCACTTACCTGACGGAAGACGAAAAGATCCGAGCCTGCCTTCTGACCAAGGCGGCAGGCGCAGATTTCGTCAAGACCTCCACCGGCTTTGGCCCAAGCGGCGCAACCGTCGAGGACGTGGCGCTGATGCGGCGGACGGTGGGGCCGGAAATGGGTATCAAGGCCGCCGGCGGCATCCGAACGGCAGCCGACGCGCAGGCAATGATCGCGGCGGGCGCGACCCGGATCGGGGCCAGCGCTGGCGCCCGGATCGTCGCCGAGCTGAAAGGCGCGTAGTCATGTCACACCGAGAGGTCATGATCGTACTCTCGCATGCCCTCGCCTGTTCGTCGTGTCGCGAGCGGCTGTTGGAGAAGCCGGCCTCGGTGTTCAGCGGCCGGGCGCTGACGTCGGAGGAAAAGGAAGCCCTGATGAAGCTAGGATCCGGCGATTTCGTGACGCCCAAGCTGCTGGCGCGCGCGATCAAAACGCCGGTGGATGAGCTACAGAGTTATAGCGACCACCCGGTGGCAAGGTTACGCCATTTCTAACGTCGATCACTCAAGCAGAAGGTGTAAGTCGAAGCTCGAGTTGAGGGAGGTAAGGCCATGCAGAACCTGTGGCGCGAACTGCGTCCGGGACCTAAGGTGCCGGATATAATGTACTGCATAGTTGAGATCCCCAAAGGCTCTCGCTGCAAGTACGAGTACAACAAGGAGAACGGGGTCATCGTCCTGGACCGCGTCCTCTTCTCGTCGATGCACTATCCCGGCGATTATGGTCTCATCCCGCACAGCTTCTATGATGATGGAGACCCGCTGGATATGCTGGTGATGACGAACGAGCCGACTTTCCCCGGCTGCGTGATCCAGGCCCGGCCCATCGGGGTGTTCCGCATGTTGGACCGGGACCTGGCCGACGACAAGATCCTGGGAGTGCCGGCCACCGACCCACTGTTTGCCGAGTACCACGACCTGAGCGACATCCCGCCACACTTTCTGCACGAAGTCGCGCATTTCTTCGAGGTCTACAAAGACCTGGAAGGGATCCGCACGAAGCCGATCGGCTGGGAGGATGCAGCGGCGGCCAAGAAGGAAATTCTACGCTCGATCAAGCTCTTCGACGATCGCTTCACACTCGGAGGGCTGTAACGCGGTCCTGCGCATAGCTTGGCGCAAGACCTGAACCCTGCCAGCGAGGTCCAAATTTCTAACTCCGTC
This sequence comes from Anaerolineales bacterium, assembly GCA_017882045.1. Classification (GTDB taxonomy): domain Bacteria; phylum Chloroflexota; class Anaerolineae; order CG2-30-64-16; family CG2-30-64-16; genus JADGQF01. The sequence goes on along the minus strand of JADGQF010000072.1, from coordinate 8,808 downwards.
ACATCTATCCCCGTTATGTCTAGCCCTGTTATCGACGCGGCAAACTGTCACGGTTCTGTCCGCAATTACCAGCCCGAGCCGGTGCCGCCCGAGATGGTGGAAGCCATCGTCGCCGCGGCACAGCGCACCTCGAGCTCGTCAAACCTGCAGACCTACAGCGTGGTGGCGGTGACAGAGCCGGCCACACGCAAACGGCTGGCCGAGTTTTGCGGCAACCAGAAGCATGTCGCCGAGGCGCCCGTGTTCCTGGCCTGGTGCGCCGACCTGGCACGGTTGGAGCGGGTCTGCGAACTGCGGGGCTACAGCCAGGTGACGGAGTACGTCGAGAACTTCCTGGTGGCCGCGGTGGATGCGGTGATCGCCGCGCAGACCGCGGCTTTGGCGGCCGAGTCGCTGGGGCTGGGCATGTGTTACATAGGGAGCATCCGCAACCGGCCGCAGGATGTGATCGACTTGCTCCACCTGCCGCGCCTGGTTTTCCCCGTCACCGGGCTGACGCTCGGCTGGCCCGCGGCGGAACCGGTCATCCGCCCGCGCCTGCCGCTGGGCGCTGTGCTGCACTGGGAAAGCTATCCTACCGAGGACCAGGACAAGGCGCTGTACGAGTATGACCGGGCCATGGTCGCGACCGGGATCTACGAAGGGCGCCAGGTGCCGCCGCCCGGCAAGCCGGGACGGGTCGAGGACTACGGCTGGATGGAACACTCCGCGCGCCGGGTGGCCCAGGTGGCCCGCGCCGACATGCGAGGCGTACTGGAGAAGCAGGGCTTTGGATTGAAGTAAGGGGTCCTATATGTCCCGAAATCCGAATGACGTTGTGATCTTGGGCGCGGCGCGCACGCCTATCGGCAAGTTCCAGGGGGCGCTGAGCAATGTTCCGGCGCCGCAACTGGGGGGCGTGGCGATCCGGGCCGCCGTCGAGCGGGCCGGTATCGATGCGGCCGGCGTCAGCGAAGTGATCATGGGCAACGTGATCCAGGCGGGTGAGGGGCAGGCGCCGGCGCGCCAGGCGGCAGTGGCGGGCGGCCTGCCGGTCGAAGTGGGCGCGCTGACCATCAACAAGGTGTGCGGCTCCGGGCTGAAGGCGGTGATGCTGAGCGCCAACGCCATCCGCGCGGGCGACGGGGACATTTACGTGGCAGGCGGCATGGAGAACATGGACCTGGCTCCGTATTTGCTCACCCGGGCCCGCTTCGGCTACAGGCTGGGCAACGCGGAGATGGTCGATGCGGTGGTGAACGACGGGCTGTGGTGCGCATTCGAGAACCATCACATAGGCCTTTCCGCCGAGTGGGTGGCCGAGGCGTGCGGCGTGACGCGCGCGATGCAGGATGAATTTGCGCTGACCAGCCAGCAGCGCGCGCTGGCGGCGATCGACGCCGGCAAATTCCGCGCCGAGATCACCCCGGTGCCCGTGGCGCAGCGCAAGGGGCCGCCGGCCCTGGTAGAGGTCCACGTCGACGAGAACCCACGACGGGAAACCAGCCTGAGCGCGCTGGCCGGCCTGAAACCCGCTTTCAAGGAAGGCGGAACGGTGACGGCAGGCAATGCGCCCGGCATCACCGACGGAGCCGCCGCGCTGGTGATCGCCCGGCGTGCGACGGCCGAGAACCTGGGTGCGCGGCCGCTGGCGCGTATCACCGGTTATGCCCAGGCGGCGGTCAAGCCCTTGGAGCTTTTCCTGGCGCCGATCTTCGCCGTCCGCAAGCTGGCCGAGAAGCTGGGCATGCAGCCGGGCGACTTTGACTTATTGGAGCTGAACGAGGCCTTCGCAGCCCAGTCCGTGGCGGACATCCAGCAGCTTGGGCTGGACATGGCGAAAGTCAACGTGAACGGCGGGGCAATCGCCCTGGGGCACCCCATTGGCGCCAGCGGAGCGCGCATCCTGGTGACGTTGCTGTACGCGCTGCGCGACCGAGGATTGTCAACCGGCGCGGCCGCGCTCTGCCTGGGCGGCGGGGAAGCCGTCGCGCTGGGGATCGAGTTGGAATAAGCGAAGTGAGTATACTCCCGTTCCGGCGGCCGCGAGTGGCCGCCGATCTTTTGGGGGGCACAACGGCGGCACATGCCAGCTTTACCACTACCTTCCATCGTGCCGGCCCGCCGGGGCAACCGGTCATGGCAACGCTTTTGGCAGCACGCCGATCTGTTCGTCGCCGGGCCGCTTGAGGAAGAATCAGGCAGCGAACCCCTGGCGCGCCAGGGACGGCGCCTGCTGTGGTTGGACGGTCTGTTTACCAATATCTCCGAGTCGTTTTTCACCAGCTTCCTCAGCCCATTCCTGCTGACCTTCGGTGCGACTAACGCTCAGATCGGCATTCTCAACTCGGCGATGAACGCCGGTGCGGCACTGGGCCAGATGCCCGGCGCCGGACTGGTGGAGCGCGTCGGGCAACCCAAGCGCATCGTCGTCTGGTCGGGGGGCATAGCCGCGCGGCTGATCCTGCTCCTGGTAGCAGTGGCGCCGCTGCTGCTCGGCGCGCAGGCGGCCATCTTTGCGATCATCACGTTCGTTGCGCTGCGTTTCTTTTTTAACCAACTCGGCTTCCCGGCCCGGTCGGCACTGGCATCGCGACTGGTGCCCACCCGGATGCGGGGCCGCTATTTCGCCTCGCGCAACATCGCAATGGGCGCCGCAGCGCTGTTGTTTGCGCCCGTGGCAGGCGTCATCATACAGTTAGGCGGCCCGCCGCGCGGATACCAGCTCAGTTCGGCCTGCTGGCCGCGACATTCAGCGTCTGGAACATCCTCGGCCAGCGCGTCTGGGGGCGATTGAACGACCGGCGCGGCGCGGCCTGGGTTACGCGCGTGTCGGGCTTGCTGATACCGTCTATCCCGTTGATCTGGGCCGTCGTGCCGAACATCTGGTGGTTATTTCCAGAGGAGTCGCTGAGCGGGTTCCTGTGGGCGGGCTATGGTCTGGCCAGCTTCAACCTGGTGCTCAGCCTATCGCCGGAGAGCCAGCGGGCGCGCTTCGTGGCCATCTACCAGGTGGTCGGGTTTGCGGCGGCCTTCGCCGGTCCGCTGATCGGCAGTTTGCTGGCGGATGCGCTGACCATTCGCGGCTGCTTCTTCTTTTCGGCAGGTGGGCGATTCCTGGCCGCGCTGTTGTTTCTGTTCACGGTACGCGGCGATTCAGAACCCGCTTGAACGTTTTTGCCCGCTTAAACCGTTTGTGCTAACATGCATATATCGTGTTAGCTGCTTCAGCGAAAGGAGGCAGCATGGACTGCCCCAAGTGCGGAACCTGGAACCCGGATGACAAACTCGTCTGCTGGCGCTGTCAGGCTGAGATGCCAAAGCCGGTGGAGAAAAAGAAACGCAAGCCGCGTATCTTTCTCGGCCTGCCGACCTGGGCATGGGTCATGCTTGCCATCATGCTGGTCTTCTTTCTTGTGACCCAGTTCGGCGGAGCGGCCCTGCTGGCCCGCTAGGTGCACCCTTCGCTCGAGTACCCAACGCCCGCGCGTTCAGCGGGCGTTTTTTCTATGGCGAACCCGTCCGTTATGTCGATGCCTGTCTCGTCCCACAGCCAACCCCAAACGACTTCAGTCGTCGCAACCGAAGTGGTCGCCTCGCTCCTCGCCTGGCTGCCGCGCGTCCGGCGCGACCTGCCCTGGCGGCGGCGACGCGACCCGTACGCCGTCTGGGTTTCGGAGATCATGCTCCAACAGACGCAGGTGGCAACCGTCATCCCCTATTTCGAGCGCTGGTTGGCCCGCTTCCCCGATATCGCATCGCTGGCCGCTGCCTCGCAGGATACGCTGCTGAAGGCCTGGGAGGGCCTGGGCTATTACGCGCGCGCCCGCAACCTGCAGCACGCCGCCCAGGCAGTGATGGCGCGACATGGCGGCGTGCTGCCCTCCCGGCGGGAGGCGCTGCTCGCACTGCCCGGCATCGGCCGCTATACAGCCGGAGCCATCCTGAGCCTGGCGTTCGGCCAGGCCGAGCCTGTGCTTGACGGCAACGTGCGCCGGGTGCTCTGCCGCGTCTACGACATCGCGAGCGATCCGGCGGCGCCGGCGACAGAACGGGAATTATGGTCGCTGGCCGGCAACCTGGTGCAGGCGGCGCCCGAGGGACAGGCCGGTGATCTGAACGAGGCCTTGATGGAGCTCGGCGCCCTGGTCTGCGTGCCCGGCCAGCCGGCCTGTTCCGCCTGCCCGCTGGCGGGAGTATGCCTGGCGCAGGCGCGCGGCGTCCAGGCGGAGCGGCCGGTGACTGCCAAGCGCGCACCCACGCCGCACTACACGGTTGCGGCGGCGCTGGTCCTGGACGACGCCGGGCGCTACCTGATCGCGCGCCGCCCCACGCATGGACTGCTCGGCGGCCTTTGGGAGTTCCCCAGCACACCGGCGGAGGCGAGCGGCACGGGACAAAGGGCGCAGGAATCGCTGCCGGATTTCCTCGTGCGCGCCGTCGACGAGCGCTTGGGCATACAGATCGCAGCCGGGGCGCGGCTGGGCCAGATCAGCCATGCCTACACTCACTTCCGCATCACCCTGCACAGCTACCACTGCGCCTGGTTGGGCGGGCAGCCGGGCGTGGCCAGTTACTACGCGGCCGTCGCCTGGGTTGCGCCGGCCGAGCTGGGCGCGTACCCGTTCCCGGTTACGCATCTGAAAATCCGGAAGTGCCTGAACCGAGAGGCGCCATTAGGACGCAGATTGCTGAGAGATTTCACAGAGCAAGCTTACTGATAATGCCCCTGGCGGGACTATAATGGGGCTGTCAGAAGCTGGTAAATGGAGGAGTGCATGTACAGGATGACGGGTTTTCCGCTTATCTGTGGCGGGCTACTGTTCTTGCTCGTGCTGGCCGCGCTTGTCGTGCTGGCCGTGTTGGCCCTGCGCGCCTACAACCGGGGAACAGCAGGACGTTGGGCCGGCCCAGGGCCGGCGAGCGGCTCGGGGCCGATGGGCGGCACAGGGCCGATGGGTGGCGCAGGACCGGGCACGCCGGATCAGCCGGTGGCGCCGGGCTCCGGCCGGGCGTTGGAGATCCTGAGGGAGCGCTACGCGCGCGGCGAGATCACTAAGGAGCAATTTGACGCGATGCGCCAGGATATCCTGGGCTAAATCCCGGCTTTAGCCTGGCTTTAGCCACGAAGATATACCCCGCATCAGGACCGGCGGCCCAACAGGGCAGCCAGTAATTCATACAGAGGGAATTGCGCGGCAGGGCCAACCCTTGCTTCTACCGAAGCAAGGGCCTGCCGCGCTTCATGCAGGGCGTCCCCAACGCACGTTTCGACGTAGGCTTGCGCCCCGGCGCGCTCCAGCAACCCGAGCACGACGGGGACATCCGGCGCGCCGAAGGCCGGACCGGCGTAGAGACGCTGCAACTCGGGCCCCGCCGTCTCGCCGGAGAGCGCGTAGACCACCGGCAAGGATTTCTTCTTGCTGAGAATGTCGCTCGCGGCCGATTTTCCGGTCAGCGTCTCGTCCCCCCAGATACCCAGCACGTCGTCTTGGAGCTGAAATGCTCGCCCCAGCGCCCGACCAAAGCGCCGGTAGGCCGCCGCGATCTCCGGCGGCGCCCCCGCCAGCAGCGCGCCGATCTCCGGCGCCGCGCCTAATAAAGCCCCGGTCTTGCCGGCGATCATGGCAAAATACTCGTCCACCGTCACATCGACCCGGGTCTCGAAAGACATGTCCAGGAACTGCCCTTCGGTGAGCGCGGTACAGGTCTCATCGAACACCTGCAGAGCCCGCAGGGCGCTTTCCGCCAGAACGTCGTGCGCAGGCAGCCGGAAGAAGGCCAGGTGAGCCAGGCTGAACATGGCATCACCGGCGTTGCAGGCCAGAGGCAGGCCAAAGAGCGCCCAGACGGTGGGACGGTGGCGGCGCGTCAGGCTGTTGTCTTCGATATCGTCGTGGATGAGAGAGAAGTTGTGCAGCAACTCCAGCCCGGCGGCGGCAGGCAGCGCCCGCCGGGGGTCGCCGCCGGCCGCGGCACAGGCCAGCAGACAGAGCATGGGCCGGACGCGCTTACCAGAAGGCGCGTTCGCCGGGGCCAGGTTTGCATCGAGCCAGCCCATGTGGTACTGCATCAGGGCGTAGTGGCGCGTCAAGGCCGGATCGCCGGCGCTCAGCAGAGAACGCATCTCCGCCTCGACGGCGGGGAGGTAGGCAGCGTAAGCTTCGGTCAGGTTCATTGCTCTCACCCATTCACCGCCATGATGCGGCCCGGCTCGCGCAGCGCGTCGACGTTGCCTGCGCCGGAGCAGAACATAGCGATGCGTAACTCGGCGGTAAACTGGTCGATGGTCGTGATGACTTCCTCAGCCGAGGCGGCGGCAGCTTTTAGAAACGGCGAAGCGATGCCCACCGCGCGGGCGCCCAGGGCCAAGGCTTTGGCGGCCTCGATGCCATTACGCATTCCGCCGCTGGCGATCACCGGCAGCCCGGGCGCAGCGCGCTGGGCCATCTGCAAGGTGTCAGCCGTCGGAATGCCCCAGTCGGCGAAGGCCCGGGCCAGCGCTCGCAAGCCCTCGTTGGGCGCCCGGTGCGATTCGACCTGGCTCCAGGAAGTGCCGCCCGAACCTGCCACGTCGATCGCCGCGATACCCACCTCAGCCAGCCGGCGGGCCGCGACTTCGCTCATGCCCCAGCCGACCTCTTTGGCCACCACCGGCACGCCGACATTGCGGCAGACAGCCTCGATCTTGGCCAGCAGGCCCGTCCAGTCCCAGTTACCATCGGCCTGCAGCACCTCTTGGAGCGGGTTCAAGTGCAGGATCAAGGCATCTGCGCCGATCATGTCCACCGCGCGCCGGCACTGGTCAACGGTATATCCGTAGTTGAGCTGCACGGCTCCCAGGTTGGCGAAAAGGAGGATGCTGGGAGCAACCTCGCGCACGTGGAAAGTGCCGGCCGTGCCCGGCTGCTCCAGAGCCGTGCGCTGCGAGCCCAGGCCCATGGCCAGGCCGCGTGCCTGCGCCCCCTCCGCCAGGTTACGGTTGATGACAGCCGCCGAAGCCGTGCCGCCGGTCATGGACGAGATCAGCAAGGGGACCCGCAGATGCCTGCCCAGCAGATCCACGCCCATATCGACCGCTTCGAGGTTCAGTTCGGGGAGCGCCTGGTGTACCAGGCGATAACGTTCGAACCCATTGGTCAGGTCCGGGAACTGCACGTCTTCTTCCAGGTTGATGCGGATGTGGTCCGCCTTGCGGGTGTCATGGGCCATGCCGACCGACTCCTGATTCCATAGTGCACGCAACTTTCACAGAACGCTGGTGTTCTTCACAATGGATCTTACCACAGATAAGTGGCTTTTGACACGCCGCGGGCGGGCTGCTACAATGCCGGCCAAATTGCGCCATCGCACGCGGGGCGGCCCTGCAGTGGCACGCAAGCCGGCGCCAAACTCGCTGGATATATTCCCAAAGGAGAGACATAATGGATACCTTCGAAAAAGTCACGCAGATCATCATCGAGAAGCTGAACGTCGACCCGGGCCTGATCACGCCAGGGGCCCGCTTCCGTGAGGATCTGAAGGCGGATTCGCTGGATCTGGTTGAGCTGATCATGGCATTCGAGGAAGAGTTCGGCGGCAACATTTCAGATGAAGACGCCCAGAAGATTCAATCCGTAGGCGACGCCGTCACCTTCCTGGACAAACAGATGGCAAACGCCTGAGCGGCTGCCACCGGCCTGAAGCCCGGGCTGCAGCCGGCCGCTAACAGGTACAAAGGCCCATGCTTGTTGGAGTATGGGCCTTTTGTTGATTTAACCCACACCTGATATCCGATGCCTGATAACGTTCTCTCAGTCCTGATCCTCGCCGGCGGCGACAGCTCGCGCCTGGGCACCGACAAAGCCTGGCTGCCGGCCGGCGGAGGACCACTGGTCGAGCGGCTGGCCCGCCGCGTTCTGCCGCTGGCGGGGGAGATCCTGTTTAGCGCCAACCAGCCCGAACGCTACCGTGCCCTGGCGGCGTCTCTGCCCATCCCGGCGCAGGTGGTAAGCGATGTCTATCCCGGCGCCGGGCCGCTGGCCGGTTTGCACGCCGGGCTGAGGGCCGCCGGCCACGACCTGGTGCTGGTGTTAGCGACAGACATGCCGCTGGTTAACCTGACGCTGCTGGCCTACCTGGTCGGGCTGGCAGAGGGGGTGGAGGTGGTGATGCCCTGGGTAGCAAAGCACAAGCATGAGGAAACAGGCAGAGGGCAGGTCGAGACGCGCCGCGCGGGAGGCGAAGAGGAGGATGAGGAAGGTCGAAGGCGCGGGCCGCTGGAGGCGGAGGCGGGACGCGGGGGATTGGCGAGGGAGCCATTGCACGCACTTTATCGGCGCAGCTGCTTGCCGGCGATCGAGGGACGGCTGGCCGCGGGGCAGCGGCGGGTGATCAGCTTTTTGCCGGATGTGCGAGTACGTGATGTTTTACCGGCTGAGATCAGCCCTCTGGACCCCAATTTCTTATCTTTCCTCAATGTCAACACCCCTGAGGAGTGGGAGCAGGCACGCAAGCTGCTCTAGCCGGCGGCACAAGCGGCAAGCGGCGCCGACAAGCGGCGCCCATAATATGAGGAGGTGGCCCTTGGGCGCAATTTCCGCTTTTGCCGAAATGGGCTTAGAATAAGCTCAATGTAAAACATTTCACGTTTGTCGCGCCGTCTTCCATTCACAATCCCAAAAAACTTGGCACAGAGGTACATGGTCCCTATGTCACGCAAAGCTGCGCTCCTGCCTACACTGTTTGTGGCTGTGCTAGTCCTGGCCGGCTGCACGATTTTGCCTACCGCCCGGCCACGCGCCGGCGTGCAGAAAGACGCCACGCCAACTCCCATCCCGACGCCGACCG
>JADGQF010000275.1 GCA_017882045.1 Anaerolineales bacterium | reverse complement strand
ATCTTCATCCTCCAAGGCCGTCGGATAGGAAAGCTACCCGCCTTCGAGGGCATCCGCATCGTCAGAGAGCGCAGGCCGGTTGAAGGCAGTAGTGCAGGTGCATTCTCAAGTGCGCGCGCCCGACGAGACGCAGCAGACGCTGCAGATACCGCCGGCCAACAGAGCCGCTCGGTTGGACTTGCCTGCGCGTGCAGGCGGGTGGGCGCCCGCCGGAGAGAGAGGGAAGCGTGTCAAGGCCCCTTTGAAGCACAGCCTGTAGGGACTCCACAGCGGTCGCCTCAGCAACCGCTGGCGCCGAGCCTATGTTGAATCCTGACAGCTTCTACAACGGCCACCTGAGCGCCTCTGAGAGCGTCGCGCGCGCGGCCACCAATTCCAAATGTGGCGAATTCCTTAAGGTTGGGGTTGCTTGCATGTCATCCGGGCAAGCGTGACACCTGACTCAAACTCACCGCGCGCAAGGGCATAATTGGTGATATAATCGTCAGAGAGCCGCAGCGTTATTTGGCGCTGTGCGCCGACAGTTGCCAGTCGCCGTCCTGGCAGCCAATGACGTCAGCTGGGCTCAAGCGACCAACAAGGAGGGCAACTATGCCAGGGTACATCGGTCTGTTGAAGTACACTCAGCAGGGACTGACCGACATCAAAAATGGGCCAGAGCGCATCAAGCAGACCAAAGCGCTGGCCGAGAAGATGGGAATTCGGTCTATCGGCACGTGGGTTACCATGGGGCCATACGACCTGGTCATCATCGGAGAGGCGCCGGATGACCAGACGATAGCGGCGTTCTCCCTCGCTCTGGGAAGGGCGGGCAACGTCACCACAACGACGATGCGGGCGCTATCCGAAGAGGAGTTCGCGCAGGTCGTGGCTCGGCTGCCGTAGTATGCAGTCGTAGTGTAGCCATACCTGCCATTCGGTACTGGGACGGCAGCCACCGGCGGGTGATTCCTGGGTTGGCGCAGGTCCGGAATCACCCGCCACATTTGGAATTGCTGGCGCGCGGCCGCCTGCCTGGACGATTCACCCACTTCCTGGTACAATCGGGCTACCCATCAAGAGCGGCGTCGATAAGAACGGCTTGGCGCCCTGCAACCTACTCCCGCGAGACAGCAAGAGTGCTGGTGCAAATTCCGGCGGGCATTCTGCCCGAAAGATGGCATAGGTTCGCGAGCGCCCTGTGTCGCCCCTCTGATGGTCAGAGGGGCTTTTTTCGTCCCCTGATCAGTGTCAAGGAGGCAATATGTGCCAAGGAACGCGCTTGTGTGGAAAAACGGGGGCCGCGAGGCCCCCTCCTGCCCGATTTCCAGATTGCCCGCGCGTACACCCTTCAACCCCGACCGACCCCAGCTTCAGCCGCGCATCACATTAGATGCTGCGACGACGAACCAGCCACCCCGCGGCGACGAGCGCCAGTCCGGCACCAAAGGACAGGATCAATGCTGCGCTACCCGAGACGGGCAGGGTCTGGGGTGGCCTGCGAACGCCGGGCCCCCGTGCCACTGGACGGGGCCTGCGCTGCGGTGGCGGCCTGCTGAGGCTGCGCCTGGGCGGCCGGGGTTGGCACCGCGGCAGCCGGTTGCGCCGTTGGGCCGGCCGCGACAACCGGGAAGTTCGGCGTCAACTCGCCGGCGCCGGGACCGGCCTGGGCGATCCAGTAGCGCGCCGGACTCTGCGTTGAGTTGGTCACCTGGATATGGAAGGTCACCGCGGGCCTGGCCCAGGCTTCCCAGAACAGTTTGCCGTTGTTGATCGGGTCCTGGTTGCCACTCCAGGCGCCGGCCGTCCCCGACGTGCCCCGGCCAACCGGCACAACTGACCGATCGCCACCGCCGAGCGCCCGCCACTGCCCGTCATCGTAGATAATGCAGGAATCTGCCTACACCCCCTGCGCCAGGTAGAGCAGCGCCACCAGGTAATGGCAGAAGGCCCCGCCGATCACAAACAGGTGCCACATATCGTGAAAGCCGAAGACGGGCGGCCAGAGCCGGGGCCACTTCAGGATGTAAAGCACGGCGCCGGCCGTATAGACCGCCCCACCGGCGACCAACCAGGCCAGCGCGCCCGGCGGCAACGCCCGGTAAAGCTGGCCGATCAGAACGATGCTCAACCAGCCCATCAGGAGATAGAGCAGCGTGTAGAGCCAGCGCCGCGCACCGATGGCAAACACCTTGTAGGTGATGCCGGCCAGCCCAAGCGTCCAGATGATGATGAGCGTCGCCGGGCGCCAGAAGCCGGTCAGTACCAGGGCGGCGGTTGGCGTATAGCTGCCGGCAATCAACAGGAAGATGGCGCCGTGATCCAGTTTGCGCAACAGCGCCAGCCGGCCGGCGGGTCCCCTGACCAGATGATAGAGGGCGCTAGCCGAGAACAAACAGACCAGGCTGATGCCATAGACGAGCATCGGCCAGCGCCGGCCTGCCCCACCTGTCGTCTTGAGGACCAGCAGCCAGGTGCCGGCGGCGGCGGCCACGGCCGTCAGCAGGTGAGACAGCCCGCTGAAGGGATCGCGCACGTGTTCCTGGAGATAGCGCGCCACGCTCATCGCCTTCAATCGCTACCCCTCCGCTCGAACCGCCGGCGCGGGTTGGCAACGGTCAGCAGGCGGATCTGCTCCTCGCTGACGCCGGCCTCACGGAAGAGCGGCAGGATCTCCGTCGCAACCTTACAGAAAGGCCAGGGGCGCGCGCCCTGGCGATGCTGGTCGAGCGCCTCGGCGGACCAGTCGGAATAGAGATCGCCGTCGTGCCCCAGGACCATGCGCTCGGCCCAGCCGCGCCGGCACAGCTCGGCGACGATGGCGACGCGCGCGGCGGTGGGGTGGATCTGGGGGTGCCAGAAGCGGTCCATGCCGATGAAACTGCCGCGACGCAGGATGGCTTCCAGGTACTCGACGTCTGAGGTATCGCCGCAGTGGCCGATGACGACGCGCGTGAGATCGACGCCCTCCTCGGCCAGGACTTCTTGCTGCAAGAGGCCAGTCCGGTAGGCGACATTGGTGTGGGTCGTGATTGGGACGCCGGTGAGGCGGTGCAGGCGGGCTGCCACCTGCAACAACTTGCGGTTGAGCGGCGTCAGGCCGAGGCGGTCGGTTCCGCACTTGATAATGCCGGCGCGGGCGCGGCCGCTGGTGCCAGTGGCAACGCCCTGCATGCCGTGGGTGATGTCCCGCACCAACCAGTCGACCAGGCGGTCGATGTCCCAGCCGTCGAGCCAGGGCTCCTCGGTCCAGTTGAGGCCGGTGGCGGCAACGATCGGCATCTCGGAGCGCTCGGAGACCTCACAGAGCAGGTCGACGTCGCGCCCGATATTGGCGGTGGTGACGTCGACGAGCGCGCCGACGCCGCAGGCTCGGGCCGCGCGCAGCGCGTCGACCGCCTGGCGGACGACAGTGGCGCGGTCGAACCAGCCGGGGTAGGACTGGCGCATCGCCCAACTCGAGACGGCGATGTGCTCGTGCATGAGAGTGAAGCCGAGGCGGTCAACCTCGATCGGTCCGGTGACGGTGTTGATCGTGGTCATGAGAGATGTGCACTCCTTGGCAGCGCCGGGCGAAATCGGTCGATCCAAGCATATCAGACGGTGCGACGACGCACCAGCCAGCCCGCGCCGACGAGCGTCAGCCCGGCGCCAAACGACAGGACCAATGGCGCGCTACCCGAGACGGGTAGGGTCTGGGGCGGCGGCGAACCCTGGGCTCCTGTGCCACCGGGCGACGCCTGCCCGGCGGTGGCAGGCTGTTGCGTCTGGCCGGCCGGGGTCGGCGCGGCGGCAGCGGGTTGTGCAGTTGGGGTGGCCGCTGCAACCGAGAAGTTCGGCGTCAACTCGCCGGCTCCCGGGCCGGCCTCGGCGATCCAGTATCGAGCCGCGCCCTGCGTTGAGTTGATCACCTGGATATGAAAGATCACCGCGGGCCTGGCCCCGGCTTCCCAGAACAACTTACCGTTGTTGATCAGGTCCTGGTTGCCACTCCAGGCGCCAGCCGTCCCCGACGTCCCCCGGCCAACCGGCACAACGGACCTGTTGCCGGCGCCCAGCGCGCGCCACTGCCCGTCATCATAGACGTTGACCGCGATCGAGTTGGCCGGATCGACGCCGAATGCGATCAGGGCCGGGTTATCGCTCCCCGAATAGTGAAAAACCCACTCCACGGATCGGCCGGCTGCCAGGGTATACCAGTTGTTCATCCCGCCCGCCGCGCCACCGGCCTGTTGGGGCAGGCCCGCCGCGTAGGCGGGACCCACTACGCACAGGACGACAACGGCCAGTACAAGGGCTAGTACGACCGCCAGCATGAGGGCCAACCGGGCCGAACGGGAAAACGAGTGCCGCATTGTGCTCCCTCCCAGCGAATGGTGCAAGCCAGGCGATGAAGAGCCGGAAGATCGGCGAGGCTATGCCAACTGACAAGCTGAATATACTACGGGCCGGCGGGAGATGCAATCCCCTTGAGAAAAAGTGAACCGGATTATTCCCACTTGGCAGGTCACTCCTCGCCCCCTATCCTGTTTCTACTTCTAGAGTGAACAGGAGAAAAGCTATGCCTGACGAGTCACGGGAACTGAACCATTTGCAGCGTTACCTGGTCGAGGAAGCCGTAGAAGATTTCCAGCACGGGCAACTCACCCGGCGCCAGACGCTCAAGATGATCGCCGGCGTGCTGGGCAGCCTGGCCGCCGCCAACACCTTTCTCGCCGCCTGTGCGCCGCTGACCCAGCCCGCGCCCCCGCCTACCGCAGCGGCTGCGGGCAGCCCAGCGGCTGCCGCCCCCGCGGCATCGCCGCTTCCGTCTGCATCGCCGGTTGGCGCGGCCACTACGGCCCCGGCAACTGCTGCCGCGGCCACGGCCGCAGCTACGGCCGCAACTACGACTGCCCCGGCTGCCCCAACACCTGCCCAGGTCGCCCAGGCCACCCGCGTTGCCACGCAGGCCGTCATCACGACGACCGCGACGGCTTCCACGCAGCCGGCGCCCGGCGTCGCGCCCGGCGTCCGCGTCAGCCCTGACGACCCCGCCATCAGCGCCGGCGACGTCCAATTCCCAGGCCAGGATGTCACCTTGCTTGGCTACCTCGCCCGGCCGAAAGGCGACGGCCGCTTCCCGCCCGTGCTGGTATGCCATGAAAACCGCGGGCTGACAGACTACATCAAGGACGTAACCCGTCGCCTGGCAAAGACCGGCTACGCTGCCCTGGCCGTCGATCTGCTCTCCCGGCAGGGCGGCACGGCTAAGGTGGCCGATCCGAACTCGATCCCGGGGTTGCTGGGCAAGATGGCTCCCGATCAGATGGTAGGTGATTTCCAGAGTGGCCTGGCTTACCTGCAGGGGCAGCCGTATGTGATCAAAGACCGGCCGGGCATGATCGGCTTCTGTTTTGGCGGCGGCGTGACCTGGCTGGCCGCGACCCGTATCCAGGCCTTGCGCGCGGCCGTGCCGTTCTACGGTCCTAACCCACCCCTGTCCGACGTGCCCAATATCCAGGCCGCGGTCCTGGCGATTTACGGTGCGCTCGACCAGCGGATCGACGCAGGCATCCCGGCGATCGAGCAGGCCATGGGGCAGAATAAGAAGTTCTACGAAAAGATCATCGAGCCGGACGCCAACCATGCCTTCCACAATGACACGGGCGCCAACTACAACCCCCAGGCCGCCCAGGATGCCTGGGCCAAGGCCGTGGCCTGGCTCGACAAGTACCTGAAGGCGTAGCCCGCCATCCTGAGAGACACATTGAAAAGCGGGCATTGCGCCTGTCGCAATGCCCGCTTCAGTCAGGCGCGACCGAACATGGCTTGAGCGGCACGGAAGTGGCTGCGACCTTGGGCGCCCGGAAGCCGAGCGACCAAGGTCGGAGCCACCATCGCAAATCCTGCGAAGCAGACCGCCTCCCAGTGCCCGTAGGGGCACTTCGCAGGCGTTGCTGCGGTTTCCAACCGCCCGCCCGG
>JADGQF010000009.1 GCA_017882045.1 Anaerolineales bacterium | reverse complement strand
TTAACGTCATCGCGAGTTGATTATGTCTTTTCCAATCACCGGTACGTTGATCAACGCGGCCACAGTCATCGGCGGTGGCGCGCTCGGCACCTTGCTGGGCAACCGCTTGCCGGAGAAAATGCGCCAAACCGTCCTGCATGGCCTGGGCCTGATGACGCTGGTGGTCGGCATCAGCATGGCTATCACTACTCGCAACATTCTGATCCCCTTGTTCAGCGTGCTGATCGGCAGCATTCTCGGCGAAGCGTTGGGGATCGAAAGCGCCTTGGAGCGTTTGGGGCAATGGGTAGAGAGCCGGCTGGGACGTCGTCCGCCGGCAGGCCAGTTGGTTCAGGCGGGCCCAACCCTGGCGCAAGGCTTCATCACCGCAAGCCTGGTCTTCTGCGTCGGGCCGTTGACCATTCTCGGCTCCATCCAGGATGGCTTGATGGGCGACTTTACCTTGCTCTCCATCAAGTCGCTGATGGACGGCTTTGCCGCCATGGCCCTGGCCGCTTCATTGGGCGGAGGCGTGATCTTGTCAGCGGGCGCGGTCCTCGGCTACCAGGGCGGCCTCAGCGTGTTGGCCATGCTGTTCGCTACTGCGCTGGGTGGGGTGACCCGCCAGACGCCGTGGGTGATCGAGATGACGGCCACCGGCGGAGTCGTCATCCTCAGCATTGCCTTCTTGCTGTTGGATTTGAAGCGTATTCGCGCCGCCAATCTGTTGCCGGCGATCTTGATGGCGCCGCTTATCGTCCTGCTGCTGGGAAGGCTCGGAATCGCCTTCTGACCGAAGCCCTCAGGGGTTCTCATGTGCGTCTATCATTCACAGGGAGGGGTGCAATGCCCGCGATCCAAGCCGTCCTGTTTGACCTGGGCGGAACCTTGCTACACTACGATCAGCCGCCCGAGTATTCGTTTGAGAATTTGAACAGTTTGGGGCTGCGTGCTTTTATGAACAGCGCAGCCGCCTCCGGCGCCAAGATACCCGATCCGGACCTTGCCATACGCGCGATCAGCCGGGTAGCAGCTGCGGTCGAGGCCAAAGCTGCCCGAACTTACCACGCGAGCACGGCCGAGGACACAATCCGCGAAGGACTGGAGGCTTTGGGTTTGCACCTGCGCCCCAAAGCCTGGGAAGCTGGTCTGGCGGCCTATTATGCTGCCATTTCGGAGACCGTCACGCTGGCCGAGGGCGACGTCGCGGCGGTGCTGGCCGAGTTGACGGCCGAAGGGCGCACGCTCGGGCTGGTATCTAACACGCTCTGGTCGCCGGCGATGCATGACGCCGACCTGGCCCGCTTTGGCCTTCTACAATACCTGCCCGTCCGGGTCTACTCATACGATGCCGGCGTGGTCAAGCCGCATCCGGCCATCTACCGCCAGGCGCTGGACCGCCTGGATTTGGCGCCGGCCGAAGCTATTTTCGTAGGGGACAGGTTGGCCGTGGATATAGCCGGACCGCAGAAGATCGGCATGCGCGCGGTTCTGGTAGCCACTCCTTTCCCCACAGAACAGGACGCGGAGATCCAGCCCGACGCCCAGATCGCAAGCCTCGCCGAACTGCCGGCCCTGCTGGTCGAGTGGGACCGGGCGATCGATGGCAACCTGCCGGTATAGGGGGCCAGATAGATCCAGGATAAACTGCCGCGGCAGGAGCAGAACACCCGCATGAAGTGCAAGTGCACTGAAAACTATGCGCTTCAGCCTTCGGCTAACACCTTCTGCAGCAGTTCGCGCACGACGTTCGGGTTCGCTTTGCCGCGTGACTCGCGCATCACCTGGCCCATGAGCCAATCCAGCATCCCGCCCTTGCCCGCCCGGTACTTCGCAATCTCATCCGGATAGCGTTCCAGGACGCGCGCCACCACTTGTGACAAAGCGCCGCTATCGCTGACCTGCACCAGGCCTAGTTCCTGCACGACGTCCGCCGCGGGGCGGCCCGTCTCGAACATAATTCCCAAGACTTTTTTCGCGCTGTTCAGATTAATCTTGCCCGCCGCGGTCAAAGCCAGGAGTTCCGCAAACTGCTCCGGCGTGACCGGCACCGCCGCGATCGATCTGCCGGCTGCGTTCATAAGCCGGAACAACTCGCCCGTGATCCAGTTCGCGATATTTCTCAGCTGCAGCCCCAATTCCCGGCGCTGCGCCGCCTGAACCACAGCCTCGAAGTACTCGGCCACTGCGCGTTCGGCCACGAGCAGCGACGCGTCGCGCCGGTCCAGGCCCAACTGCACCACAAACCGCTCCGCTTTTGCGTCAGGTAGCTCGGGCAAGTAAGCCTCGATCTCCGCCACCCAGGCACGTAGGGGCGAGAGAGGCGGCAGGTCAGGCTCGGGGAAATAGCGGTAGTCGTCTGAAGATTCCTTCACCCGCTGCACCACCGTGTGGCCGTGCTCCTCGTCCCAACCCATAGTCACCTGCACCACTTGCCGTCCCACTTCCAGCAACGCCGTCTGCCGGGCCACTTCGTAGTCCAGCGACTGCTTGACCGCGCGGAACGAGTTGAGGTTCTTAATCTCAACCTTGGTCCCGAACGCCTGCTGCCCCGCCGGCCTGACGCTGACGTTCGCCTCGCAGCGCATCTGGCCCTTTTCCATGTCGGCCGCGCTGACGTGCAGGTAGCGCAGGATGCTCTGCAGCTTCGTCAAATAGACGCGCGCCTCCTGGGCCGAACGCAGCTCCGGCTCGCTGACGATCTCCAGCAGCGGCACGCCCGCCCGGTTCAGGTCTACCAGGCTGTAGCCGTCCACGTGCGTCAGTTTGCCGGTGTCTTCTTCGAGGTGGGCACGCGTGATGCCAATGCGCTTGTTCCCGGCCTCGGTTTCGATTTCCAGCCAACCGCCCAAGCAGAGCGGCAGCTCATATTGGCTGATCTGGTAGCCTTTAGGCAGATCCGCGTAGTGATAGTTCTTGCGCGCGAAAACCGCCTCCTCGGCGATCCGGCAGTGCAACGCCAGTCCGGTCAGGATCGTCTTCTCAACCGCGACGCGGTTGATCACCGGCAGTACGCCCGGCAAGGCCATACACACCGGGCAGACATGCGTGTTTGGCGCGGCCGCCGCGTAATTCGCGCTGCACGAGCAGAACATTTTCGATGCCGTCTGTAATTGGACGTGAACCTCAAGTCCGATTACCGTCTCGTATGCGGTCATCAGTTCCCTTGCCGCCTTCCCGATCAACCCTTTGTCAGGCCACCATGATACACGAAGTCGCAGGCCGGCACACAACGCGAAACGCGGGTGGCCTCAACCGTGCCGCCGCACGAAGCGCGCCATGCGCTCCAGTGCTTCTTCGAGCTTGTCCTTGGCCGTCGCGTAGCACATGCGCACATAACCCTCGCCAGCCAACCCGAAAGCCGGTCCCGGCACCGCCGCTACCCGCTCCTCTTCCAGCAGCGTCCAAGCAAAGGTGTCGGACGTCATGCCGCTGGCCCGGATGTCGGGGAAGGCGTAAAAGGCGCCGCGCGGCTCAAAGGTCGGCAAACCGATACTGTTCAGCCCACTCACCAACAGCTTGCGCCGCACATCGTAAGATTCGCGCATCGCCAGCACCGCTTCCTCGGCAGCCGGATCCCTCAGGCCGGTGATAGCTGCTACCTGTCCGGTAGTGGGCGCCGACATGATCGTGTACTGGTGCACTTTGCGCATTGCACCCAGTATGTCAGCCGGACCGAGCGCAAAGCCCAGCCGCCAGCCGGTCATGGCATAGTCCTTGGAGAAACCGCCGACGACCACCGTGCGGTCGCGCATGCCGGGCAGACTGCTGAAGGTGATGTGCGGCGCCGCGTATACCAGCCGGTCGTAGATCTCATCGGAGATCACGAGCAAGTCATGGCGCGCGGCGACTTCGGCGATCTCGAGCATGCGCACCTTGTCCAGCACCGCCCCGGTCGGGTTATTGGGATAGCTGATCAGAATGGCCTTGGTGCGGGAGGTCACCGCCGACTCGATCTGCGCGCCCGTCACCTGAAAGGTGGTCGCCACGTTGGTGGCGATGGGCACCGGCACTCCGCCGGCAAAGATCACCTCCGCCTCGTACGACACGAAGCATGGCTCGGAAACGATCACCTCATCGCCCGGGTTGAGGATCGCCGTGAGGGCCAGGTAGAGCGCCTCGGAGCCGCCCACCGTCATCAGGATCTCGGCCTCCGGGTCGTACTGGACACCGTACAACCCGGCCCACTTCGCCGAGAGGGCCTGTCGCAGCTCGAGGATGCCTGAGTTGGACGTATAGCGCGTCTCGCCGCGCTGCAGCGAGGCTATGCCGGCCTGCCGGATCACGTCCGGCGTCACAAAATCCGGTTCGCCGATACCCAGCGAGATAACGTCCGCCATCGTGGCCGCAATGTCAAAGAACTTGCGTATGCCTGACGGCGGCACCACTGCGACCCGCTGCGAAATGCGATCAGCCATGCTAATACTCCTTCGTGGTCAGCCCGCCTCCATGGCGGAACAGGCTAGCCCTTCGATCCCTCGATAAGCGCGCCGTCCTCGATCCGGAGCTGGCGCCCCGTGTCGTTGACCAGTTCCACGGCGCCCTTCAGCACCACGTCTCTACCGAAGCAAATATCTCCCTTCACACTCAGCCGTTCACACTCCAACAGATGTGGCGGCCCATAGGGGAAACGCTGCTCCATCCAGTCAATCAGCCGGTAGTACCTGGGATCCAGCGAAACCGCCAACTGCCCCAGCTTGCGCGCGGGGTTCGGCGCCACCCGGTATTCGTCCGTCAAGACATAGGCGTCCGAACGGACCGCCAGGAGATCGTCCGTAGTCTTGACCGGCGCGAAACGGCTGCGCGGGACACGGATGGAGCGCGCCCCAGGAAAGACCGCGATCGCGCTGCCCATCGCAGTCTCCAATTGGTAGACCGGGGTCGAAGCGCCATCACGTGGGTCGACAGTCTTCCGGTTCACGATCATCGGTAATCCCAGGATGTGCCCCCGCGCCTCCAATCGATCCTTGAGCGCTGTGAGATCCAGCCAGAGGTTGTTGGTATTGAAGTACCTGTGGCGCTCGATGTCCTGAAAGTCCGCCATTTCCTCCGCCGGGCACTGAGTGGATTCGCGCAGGATCAGTTGCCCGTTCAACAGCCGGCCCACATGGCCGCCTTTGCGATCGGCTACTGTACGGTCGGCGGCTTCCATCATGAATGGCAGGTGGTTCTCGACCAGATAGCCCAAAATGGCCGGCTCGATCACCGCCCCCAGGTTATCCGCATTAGAGACAAATGCGTAGCGGTAGCCGGCCTCCAACAAGGTGTCCAGGATGCCGCTGGTCAGCAGAGCCGGATAAATATCGCCATGTCCCGGCGGATACCACTCCAGGTCCTTGTTCGCCGGCCACGTCGCCGGGCTCAGGCCGGCCTGCGAGATCTTCGGAAAGCGGTGCTGCACGAAGTCCAGCGGGATGTTGTTCCACAGGCCCGGGTAGCGCTGCAACGTGCTGAGAGTGTCCTTGCGGGTGCTGAAACTGTTCATCAAGACCAACGGCACGTTGCCGTGCAGCGCCTGAAGGGCAATGATATCCAGAAATGACAGGCCGTCCTTGACGATAAGCAAAGATTTGGCCTTATCCAGCCCCATGCTGGTGCCCAGCCCACCGTTCAGTTGTAGGAGCACAGTTTGCGACAAGGCAGCGCGGCCGGCTTCCGCCAGCCTGGCAGGGAACGCTTCGGCATCCGGCAGCGTCTCGATCGGCTGCAAGGCCGATTCTGGGATCAAGCCGGTCTGGCCCTGGCGCAGTTGCCCGTAGTAATGCTCAAATGTTTGGATGGCGACATCGGGCAGGCCCTCGGCCCGCATGCGCTCGACAAAGGCGGATAGCACCTCACCCGGTGATGCCTCAACTGCCATCGATTCACCTCAAAGGGTTGGCCTGCGCTTATGCCAGTCGGTCGCCTGTTCGTAAACGTAGGCGGCGCGCAGCACGGTTTCCTCGCGGAAAGCGCCGGCCATCAATTGGAGCCCGATGGGCAAGCCCGCCGTGTCGAACCCGCAGGGCAGCGACAGCCCACACATGCCCGCCAGATTCAGCGAAAGGGTAAAGACGTCTGACAGGTACATGCTCAACGGGTCGTTGACCTTCTCGCCAATGCGGAACGCCGTGGTCGGCGTAGTGGGACAGGCGATGATGTCAACGTCGAGCAGGGCCGCCTCAAAATCCTGCTTGATGAGGGTCCGCACTTGCTGCGCTTTCAAGTAGTACGCGTCGTAGTAACCCGCACTCAGCGCATACGTCCCTAACATGATCCGCCGCTTGACCTCGGGACCGAAACCCCGGCCGCGTGTGTCGCGGTAGCTCTCCCAGAGAGTCCCCGCCGGAACCGAAAGCCCGTAGCGGATGCCGTCATAACGGGCCAGGTTAGCCGAAGCTTCGGCCGGTGCGATCATATAGTACACGGGCAGGGCCAGGTCGGTGTGCGGCAGGCTGACCTCTCGCACCTCCGCGCCCAGTTGGCCCAGCACCCCGATCGCCTGATGCACCGCCAGCTCGACCTCGGGCTGCATCCCGCTGATGAAGTATTCCTTGGGCACGCCGACCCGCAACCCACGCAGAGACCCCTTGCCGGGGTGTCCCGCCTGGCGGGCGCCGGGCTGCAGGGCAGCCCGGTAGTCCGGCACCGGCAAATCTACGCTCGTGCTGTCGCGCCTGTCGTAACCTGCGATGCCATTTAACAAGATCGCGGCATCCGTCACATCTTTGCCGAAAGTCCCAATTTGGTCCAATGAAGAAGCGTACGCGATCAGGCCATAGCGACTGACGCGCCCATAAGTTGGCTTAATGCCCACAATGCCGCACAGTGCCGCAGGCTGGCGGACGCTTCCCCCCGTATCGCTGCCGAGCGCCCCCAGGCATTCTCCTGCCACCACTGCCGCCGCGCTGCCACCGCTCGACCCACCCGGCACGCGTTCGAGATCCCAGGGGTTGTGAGTCGTGAAATAAGCCGAGTTCTCAGTGCTGGAACCCATGGCAAATTCGTCGGTATTGGTCTTGCCTAAGATGACCGCGCCGGCTGCGCGCAGTTTGTTTACCGCAGTGGATTGGTAAGGGGGGACATAACCCTCGAGAATGCGCGAACCCGCCGTTGCCGGCACGCCTTCCACGCTGATGACGTCTTTAATAGCCAGCGGGACGCCGGTCAGGGGAGACAGGAAGTCCAGCTCGCCGGCTGCGCGCGCGATGGCAAGCGCCTTGTCGGCTTCGATGGCCTGTTCCAGGGCAGTCTCCGGCGTCAGGGCGAGATAGGCCTTGACATCATTGTCCACCGCATAGATCCGCTCCAGCACGGCCTGGGTCAGTTCAGTGGCAGTTATCTCGCCGGCCTGCAATAGTTTGGCGGCGGCATGAATGGTCAGCCCGTACAATCCCTCATCAGTCCCTGCGTGCATCATAGGCCCACCTTCAAATATCGGTCGAGGACGAGGAGAATCAGCTGCTTAACCTTCAGAGTCCAGGACGGCCCGCACTCGAAACGAGCCATCGTACGCCTCGGGCGCATTGGCCAAAACATCCTCGCGCGCCATCGACGGCTCGACCTCGTCAGGCCGCATCACATTTCGCAGAGACAGGACGGTCGCGGTCGGAGGGATTGCTGACGTATCAACCCTTTGGAGCACGCCGGCATAGTCGAGGATTGCGTCCAATTGCTCGCGGTAGAGAGCCTTCTCTTCTTCACTCAGGCCTAGCTTGGCCAGCTCGGCGATATGTTCGACTTCGGCAATGGATAGGGACATGCGGATATCTCCTGGAGCGCAATTATAGCATCCCGCCTGGGTTGCGCCAATTTGGCTTTCTTCGCCCTGGCTGCATGTTATGCTATAATTCTGTAGGTATCGTTAGCCGCGCTGGAGACTCCCCGATGTCCGATTCGCCACACTACGCGTCGCAGACACTGCGCCGGTTGCTCAGCCTGGGACTGGGGTTGGGCCTGGCCATGCTTCTTCTGGCCGGTTGCACCCTGCTGGCTCCTCCGCGGCCCGATCCCCTGGCCGCTTACCGGCCTGCCCTTAGTCCGGCGTTCAGCCTACCACCGGTTCAGATGAATGCCATACCCGTTTATAGTATCACCGTCCGCATCGATCCGCCGGCCCAGGCCTACACCGGCAGCCTTGACCTCACTCTCCCGGTCAGCAACACCCCGATCAGCCAGCTATACTTCCGCCTCTATCCGAACCTGCGCCAGCTAGACGGCAGCCTGGAAGTCAGCAATGCTCGGCTTGACGGGATCAGCGTGAATTACGCCTACACCACCAGCCATTCGGCGGTGCACCTGTCGCTGCCCGCACCCGTGGTGCCGGGGAAGATAGCGCTGATCCATCTCGACTTCACCGGCAAATTCTCGCGCCACAGCGACCAGGCCTACACACTATTCGGCATCAGCGAAGATGTTCTTAGCCTTGCCAACTTCTACCCCATCCTGGCCCCGCGCCGGGAATCCCAGTGGGTGCTCGACATCCCCGATCCACAAGGAGACATTGGCTTCTTTGACTCGGCGTTTTACCAGGTCACGGTCGTGGCGCCCGTCGGGCAGGTACTGGTTAGCAGCGGCAGCGCCACTGGCGCGCGGATGGCCGGTCCCGGGCTGGTCACCTACCACTATGTCCAGGGTCCGGGGCGCGAGTTCATGCTGCTTCTCAGCCCGCGCTGGCAGGTCGAAGAAGTCAATACTTATGGCACTCACGTCCGCTCGTACTTCTTCCCCGAAGACGCCGATGCCGGCCGCACGGCGCTCTTCGACGCGGCCTCAGCCCTGCAGGTCTACAGTGACCACTTCGGGCCCTATCCCTACCGCGAAATGTCTGTCGTGGAATCGCCGATCACTTTCCGCGGCCAGGAATTTCCCGGCCTGAACCTGATCGGCAGCCAGGCTTATAGCACATTCCTGAAGGATCTGGAGAACCGGGTGGCGCATGAAGTGGGACACCAATGGTGGTATAACCAGGTCGGCAGCGACCAGATCGATGCGCCCTGGCAAGACGAGGGGCTGACCGAATTCAGCACGTACTTCTACTATGCCGACCGTTACGGGCCGCCCGTCGGCGACTCGCTGCGCCGCTCGCGCTGGGTAACACCGGTCGGCCTGGTAGCCGGCACCCCGAGAGACATGCCCATCGGCCGGTCAGTGCCTGAATACAATCAAGGGAACTATGAGACGATGATTTACGCCAAGGGCGCGCTCTTTTTTGCGACCCTGCGCGACGAAATGGGGCCCGACGCATTCGACCGGTTCCTGCGTGCTTACCTGCAGCGCTATCGCTGGCAAATCGCGCGACCAGAGGACCTCCAGGCATTGGCCAGCGAGGTCTCGGGCCGCGACTTGACGGCGCTATTCAATCAATGGCTGAATGGGATACAGTAGCCGCCCTTGCGGCTGCCCAGGTCCGAGCGTGTAGCCGGCCACGGCGAACGATGAAGCCGATCCTTATTGGCTGCGGATACGCATGTAGTTCAACGCACTACGCAGATAGGCGCCGGCGGTCATGTGCATTGGGAACAGTCGGCGGCTCATGGCGTAGCCTTTCCACACCTTGTAGATCAGCCAGAAGAGGGGATTGCCCGGAAGCTTGATCAACTGGCGCGTCACGCCACGTAGCCAGGGGAATGCCACTGTCAGGGCAAAAAGCTTTTGCAGGTTCTCGATCTGCCGCTTCTCGGCCGCATTGCTGAAGCGCACGACCGTGTCATCGCTGACGGACCCACTCAGATCATCAAATGAGCCTTCCATGAAGCCACTCTGGTACGCCAGCTCGCCCAGTTGCGTCTTCGGGTAGGGTTGGAAAAGAAACACGTTCGCGTAAGCCGGCCGGCACTGGATGTTGAGGTCCAGTGTCTCGAAATCGGCGCTCAGCCCGCCGGTCGGCAGCCCCAACATATTGTTGGTGGAAAAGGCAATGCCGTTCTGGCGCAAAAGCTCAGACGCACGCAGGATCTGCTCGCGCGACATACGGCGGTTCAAGATCTCGTTGCGCAGCCGGTCGTTCCCCGCCTCCACACCGAAGCTAACGCTGACGCAGCCGCCCTCCTTCAACATGCGTGCCATGTCTTCGTTGATCAGGTTAGCGCGCACCTGGCACCACCAGCGGATGCCTATCTCCTGGACGTACAAGGGCAGGAACTCGCGCAACCACTTGCGGTTCAGGATGAACGTGTCGTCCATGAAGGTGATGAAGTCGAGCCCGTAACAATCCCGCACGGACCGGATCTCTTCTAACACACGCCTGGGGCTGCGCTGGCGTGTGCGCTTGGCGCCCGCATACAGGTCAGCATACGCCTTGTTGAAGCAGAACGAACAGTCGTAGGGACAGCCGCGCCCGGTGATGATGGGTCGGATGCGCGTGCGCAGGCTGGCCGGGTGGGCCTCGTATAATAGCTGCCGGTCGGGGAACGGTAGGGCATCCAGCTCGGATTCATCCAGCAGCGGTCGCGGGTCGTTGCAGTAGACCTGGCCGTCCACCTTGACGTGCCAGTTAGGGATATGACGGATATCGCCGCCGGCCTGCAGCGCGTTGAGCAAGTCAACGGTCGCGTACTCGCCCTCCCCGATGCAGATAGCGTCCACACCTGATTCGTTTATCATCTCGGAGAAGAAGGTCGGGTGCGGGCCGCCGAAGATCGAGAAGACCGGCATTTCCGCCTTGATCTGCCGGTTCAGCTCCAGATAGTAGCCGTGCATCCCCGTATACACTGTGTATCCAACGACATCGGGCCGGAGTCGTCGCACTGCCACAAGCGGATCTTCCTCGGTTGCGACAACCAGGCTGGTCCGATGACCCGCTTGCTTCAGTACGCTGGAAATCAGCAGTATACCTTGCGGTTCGTTATCGATCTGGCGGACGATCAACAAAAGATGCACTAATCAGCTCCAAACGCAGTGACGCTATAGATCGGATCAGGACGAGGCGCGCTTGGCGGGGATGAAGAAACGGCGCGCATTGGCCACGGTGCTGGGCAGTTCAGTCCAGAAGCTCTTCTGAGAGACCTTCTGCCACACCCGCTTGGGCCGGTATAGATAGAAGCGCCGGTAAGCGTCTCGCCACTTGCGCACCACGACATCCGGATCGTAGTCCGGCAGGCTGAACAACGGCTTGTCCTGGTAGATGGCGAAGTCCTCCCAGCTATCGGCAAACACCTGGCCAGCCTGCTTGATCTCCCTGTACAGTTCCGTTCCAGGGTAAGGGGTGGCCAACATGAAGGTGGCAAGGTCGGGGTCCAGCTCCAGTGCGAAACGGATGGTTTTCTCCATGGTCTCTTCGGTCTCGTGTGGCATGCCGAAGATAAAGAAACCCATCGTCTGTAGCCCGGCCGCGTGCGCCCAACGGAAGGCATTGCGCACCATGTCCAGGGTCTGTCCCTTCTTGATCACGTCACGCAGGATCTGGGGATCACCGCTTTCTACGCCGAAGCCCACCCGCTTGCAGCCAGCAGCTTTCATCAGTTGAAACAGTTCGGCATCGGCGTGGTTGACCTTCATGCCATGGATGGTCACCCAGGGCACTGTGTTAAGCCCGTTGTCGATCAGTGCCCGGCACAGGTCCTTGGCCCGGTCCAGCTTGAGGTTCCAGATGTCGTCGGTCAACCCGATCTCCGTCGCCCGCAGGTCCTTCACCAGCCAGCGCCACTCGCCGATGACATTGGCTACCGAACGCGGCCGCCAGGTGTTACCGGTGATCGGCTTGGAGCAGTAGGTGCACTTATAAGGACAGCCTCGGCTGGTTACAATGGTGTAGGCCCGGGCGTTCCTCTGTAACCCGTCGGTCAGTGGCTGCAAGTTGGTATAACGCGTGATCTTGTACAGGTCGTGGGCCGGATAAGCGATATTATCGAGGTTGGGCACCAGGCGCGACGGCTGGTTGACCACTATTTCGCCGTTGCGCCGCCAGTACAACCCGTGCACATCCTCCAGCGAGCCGCGTCCCTCCAGGGCATCCACAAACTCGATGATGCTCTCTTCGGCCTCGCCCTTGATGGCATAGTCTACTTCGGGATGCTCCGGCCCCAACGATTCTTCGGGCAGGAGCGTCATGTGCGGCCCGCCCAGCACCGTGGTCATGCCCAGGCGCTTGCCCTCTTTGGCCATTTTCCAGGCATCGAGGATCAACGGGGTCGGCGCGGTGATGCCGAGCAACTCATAGCCGCCTCGCCGCACCACCGTCTCCAGTTGTTCATCCTCAATCGCCGCATCGTAGATTGCCACGGCGTGGCCATGCTCGCGCAAAACAGACGCCAGATAGCCGAGCCCAAGGGGGATGTGTTTGCGCGTCGACCACACGTAGGATTCAGGACTGGCTAGTAATACTCGCATAGTAAATATCCTCTACAGGCCCGAAGAGTACTGCTCCTTTGACCCCTTTGCCATCTGCCCGCCGTCAGGCAGCGAGCCCGTCAGCGCCGGCTCTTCCCGGTAGGTGCCGGTCAGCTTGCGGATCTTGCGCAAGTAGTTGGCAGGATTGCCATATTTGCGTACGAAGGTCCGGGCCGCGCGCCGTGCACGGTTGCTGGGCTTGCGCTTCTGGCTGTGATCACGCGCCCAGCTCAGGAACTCGTAATCCTGGCCCTTGATCTTGGGTTCAGTCGGGTTGCGCCGGTAGCTGTCGTAGTCCTGGATCAAGCTCAAGTCATTCTCGACGCAGTAATCGTAGAGATCGGTGCCCGGGTGCGGGGTGAAGAAGGCTGGGCTATAATAGTCCGGGTCAATCTCCCGAATCATGTTGACGGTGTCCATGACCTCTTCTTTGGTCTCGGTGGGTATGCCCAGCATGTAGTTGGCCCAGATTGCCAGGCCGTGCTTGCGGCACACCCGACCGGCCTCCAGGTTGCGCTCGACGGTCGTGCCCTTACGCAGGAAGTTCAGGATGCGTTGGTTGCCGCTTTCGAAGCCGATGAAGTAGCCGGCCAGGCCCGCCTCCCGCATCAGCGCCACTATATCCTCGTGCCGGACGACCAGATCGGCCCGTGACTGGCAAAAGAAAGGCTGAGTGAAACCCTCCGCCTTGTACTTCTCGCAGAACTCCTTCACCCAGCGGCGATCCTCGGCCAGGCAATCGTCGTGGAACATAAAACTCGCGAAATGGTAGCGCTCGCGCAGCTCGCGCAGTTCCTGGATCACATTGTCCACGCTGCGCCGCCGTACCCGCTTGCCAAAGATGTGGTCCTCACCCGGTTTGCAGAAAGAGCAGTTGTACGCGCAGCCCCGCCCGGCGATGATCGTGACGAACGGACCCGGCAGTTCCGCGACAAAGGGCACTTCCGGGCTGTTGAGGGTGTAACCCCATTTGCGCCATTCGTCCAGGAACAGGCTGCGGTCGATAAACGGGATCTGATCGAGATCCGGTGTTTCGCCGTAGATCACTTTTTCGGCCGGGCGCCTGCCCTCGCTGATGGCGCGCAACAGCCTGGGGAAGCTCACTTCGCCCTCGTTGGTCACCATGTAGTCCACGTTCGGGATGCGCAGGCTGTCTTCGAGGGCTAGCGTTACGTGCGGGCCGCCGACGATCGTGACCACGTCCGGCTTTACCTCGCGCGCGATGGCCAGGGCCTGTTTGACCGGATTGTAATCCACGGACATCATGGTCAGGCCGATCACGTCGGGCGCACGGCGCGCGAATTCAGCGCGGAAGTGGTCCCAGCCCGTCAGCGCGCGCAGATCGATCAGGTCAACCTCAAAGCCGTCTGCTTTCGCCGCCGCGCTGATGCTGCCCAACCCGTGCGAAACCCAGCCGGCGTCCATGCCCTGGCTGAGACAATTGAAGCCGCGTCCGGCAATGCCCGGATAGATCAGTATGGTTTTCATCAGATGCTTCCTCAGAAGGGCGCCATGCCAACGCTATACAGACGCTTCCATCGCCCGCCGCAGTTCCGTTTTCTCTTTGCGTGGGACGACAGTTCGCCAGGCCAACCGAGCATTGCGCCCAAAGTTAAGCCAGAAGTCCTTGCGACGCACGGTGCGCAAGATGTACTTCGGCCGCCAATAGAACTGGCGGTAAGCCCGCCGGTACATCTCTTCCGTCAGCTCGGCGGTAAGATCACCCATCTCATAGCGTGCCTTCTGATCGAAGAAAACGTAGTCCTCCCAGCTCTTCATCAGGAAGCGACCGTTCCGCTTTACTTCCTCGTAGACCATTGTGCCGGGGTAGGGCGTCATCATGCTGAAGTTGGCGATCATCGGGTCAATCTCGATGGCAAAATCGATCGTGCGCTGCATCGAATCACGCGTGTCACCCGGCAAACCGATGATGAAGAAGCCTATGGTCTCGATCCCGGCCAGTTTGGCGTTGCGGAACGCCTGCCGGATGGTGTCATGGTCCTCGTGCTTATTCACGCGCACGATCATCTCCGGATCACCCGTCTCCACGCCGAAGGCCGTCCGTTTGAGGCCCGCCGCCTTCAGTTTCTTCAGCAGATCGAGATCGGCCAGGTTGGCGCGGATGCCGTTAACGAAAATCCAGGGCACGTGGTTGAGCCCGTTTGCGATCAGCAAGTCGGAGAGCTGGTGCAACCGTGGTTTGCGGATGTTAGCGCTGTCGTCCAGCACGCCAATCTCCAGCGCGCCCCGTTCTTTCACCAGATGTGACCACTCGGCCAGTACGCTCTCGGGCGAACGGGCCCGCCACTTGATGGGCATGATGCTCTGCGAGCAGAAGGTGCAGCGGTACGGGCATCCCCGGCTGGTGAGGATCGAGAAACTGCGCGAGCCATCCACCGCGTCGGTGGCGGGCTGCAGATTGGTGTAGCGGTCCATCTTGAACAAATGGTAGGCCGGCCAGGGCAGGCCGTCCAGGTCGGTCAGGGGCACAGCATCCGCGTTGCGGTGCAGCTCGCCATCGGCGGTCTTGTAGCTAAGGCCGAGCACGTCACGAAAGATAACGTGCGCCGGGTCCATAAGCGCTCGGCTGGTGAAGGACGGCTGATCGCACAGGAAGGACTCGACCCGGTCAAGGATCTCAACCCACGGGCCTTCGCCCTCGCCACGCACCACCATGTCGACCGCGGGCTGCCGCAGCGATTCGAAATCCAGGTCCTCTGGCGTCACGCTCACGTGCGGCCCACCCAGCACAACCGGCACATCGAGCTCGTGCTTGACTGCCGTCGCTGTGCACCACGCCTGCATTACTTGGGGTGTATTGGCCGTGATGCCCACCAGGTGCGGGCGAAACTCGCGCAGGAAGTCAGCTAGCGGCTGCTCCTCAATGTCCGCGTCGTAGATGCGCACTTCATCCCCGCGCCGTTCCGACACGGCGGCCAGGTAGGCCAGGCCCATATGCGGTGTGGTACGGGTATCGATCGGTAGACGGAACATGGGATTGATTAAGGCAACTCGCAAGGATACCTCCAGAAATCTGGAAATCCGATCTCCAGATTTACCATCAGCTCTTGATGCGCATGAAATGTCGTGCAGTCTTCAGCAATTCACGCGGGCTGGGTTTTACCGGGTGGACCCGGGTATAGATGGCGAATCCTTTATGTAGCTTGTGGACCCACCAGAAGAGGACATCGATGACGCGATAGTGCGGCAGCTTGATCATCCGGCGGATGGCCGGTTCCAGCCAGGGCCACTCAACGCCGATGGCAAACAACCGCTGCAGGTGCTCCACCTGAGACTTGGCTTCTTCGCTCTCAAAGACCAGAATGGAGTGATCCCAGGCGATCTCGCTGATATCGTCGAACGAGCCGACCATCAAATCATGGTCCTGAGCATACTGGGCCAGTTCGGTGCCCGGATAGGGTTGGAAGAGGAAGGTGTATGCGTAACTGACCTGGGCCTGCGCATTGAGGCGCATAGTGTCCAGCTCGTCTTCGATGGTGCTGGTGGGCAGCCCCAGGATATTCGTGGCCGTCAGGTGCATACCCGCGCCGCGCACCAACCTCCCCGCCTGGACGATCTCCTCGCACGACATACGTCGCTTGAGCAGATCCACGCGGATGCGGTCGCTCGCCGTCTCGATGCCCATGCTGACCGTACAGCACCCGGCGCGTTTCAGCAGCTCCACCTTATGCGGGTCCTTGACCAGCATGTTCGCGCGCACGTTGCAGAAGAAAGGCAAGCCCACCTGCGCCGGCCATTTCACGGCCAGCTCCTCGAGCCACTCGTTCCGCAGGATGAACAGATCGTCGACGAAAATCACCTGCTCCAGCGGCCAGCGTGCCCTCACCATCTTGACTTCGTCAATCACGTCATCGACGGTGCGCTGATAGCCGCGCCGCTCGTGTTGATAAAGCTGGTAATAAGCATGGTTGAAGCAGTAGGTGCAGTTGTAAGGGCAGCCGCGCGAGCTCATGAAATGCTTGATCCCGCTGCCGGCCACGCTGGGTACTTTGTCGTAGATCAAAGCTCGGTCAGACTGCGGCAATTCTGAGAGGTTGTGGATCAAGGCGCGCACCGCATTCTTGGTGACCTCGCCGTTGACCTTGAACCACCAGTTGGGAATGTTTAAGCGGAACTGCCAGGACGCGGCGCCGTCCGTGTGTGCCCGCGCCAACTCGTTGGCCAGGTCCAGCAAGGCCTCTTCGCCCTCTCCAAGGCAAACGCCATCCACACCGGGCTCATCTATCATGTCTGGAAAAAAAGTGGGGTGCGGACCGCCGAACACGGAGAACACTGGCGGCTTCTGGGCAGCCACCCGCGACGGGTTGAGGGCCTCGCGTATGCGAAGGTTCAGCTCAAGGTAGCCGCGTTGCGAACCGGTCATCACGCTATAACCCAGTATGTCCGGATCATAGGCCCTGGCATACGCCGTCGGGTCCTCTCGCGACGCCACCGTTAGCGCCACTTCGTGGCCGGCCTTCTTCAGCACGGCGGACATAGACATGATGCCTTGCGGCTCGTAGCTGATTTCCTGTGCCACGAAAAGAACGCGCAAAGGTAGGCTTCCTCCTCACCTGCTTGAAAGACCTGGCTACTTCCGGCTCTACGTATCTACCGGAAGACCTGCCAGGCCTGCGCTCCCGGATTATAGGGCACTGTGCCCATGGTGTCAATTTGAAGCGGGAATCGCTGGGTTTTATGCTAAAAATTACACTAGCGAAGCGTTATGCGCGCAAAAGGGAGTTCCTGGGACCAACGAACGCCGGAGGGTCAACCCTTGATGACGACTAACGGCTGCAATCGGGCCACGATGCGGGCAATACCCGCGGCCGCCACCACAGCCACCACCCGGTCGACGTCTTTATACGCCAGCGGCGCCTCTTCTGCCAGGCCAGACATGCTGCCCGCCCGGATCAGAATGCCGGCGTGCTCTAGCTCCTCGCGTAGCTGTTCGCCGCGCACCTGGCGCTTCGCTTCCGAGCGGCTCAGCACTCGCCCTGCTCCGTGGCAGCACGAGCCAAAGGTGCGCTCCATACTCGCCGTGGTTCCAGACAGGACGTAGGAAGCAGTGCCCATACTGCCGGGCACCAGAACCGGTTGGCCGATGGCACGATAGTCTGCCGGCACGGCTGGATTGCCCGGCCCAAACGCGCGCGTGGCGCCCTTGCGGTGGACACACAGCGAAGTATCCTGGCCTCCTATCCGGTGTTGCTCGACCTTGGCCATATTGTGAGCCACGTCGTAAACCAGGAACAGGTCCGGATCGGCCACGCGGCCCCGCAACACTTCCTCAAAGGCCTCGCGCGCCCGATAGCTCAGCACCTGCCGGTTAGCCCAGGCATAGTTGGCCGCACAGTTCATGGCTGCCAGGTAGTTGCGCCCCTCGGGTGAATCGAGCGGCGCGCAGACTAACTCACGATCGGGCAGTTGAAAACCGTAACGCTTGCTGGCCGGTTGGAACTCCTGGATGTAGTCTGTCGCCACCTGATGTCCCAACCCACGGCTACCGCAGTGAATCTGGAAGGTGACCTGCCCTGCATGCAAGCCAAACGCTTCGGCCGCCTCTACGTCAAAGATCTTGCTTACGACGTCGATCTCGGCGAAGTGGTTGCCCGAGCCAAGCGTCCCCACCTGGTCCGTCCCGCGTTCCTTGGCGCCCTTGCTGACCCTCTCCGGGTCGGCCCCGGCCATGTGGCCGCGCTCCTCGGTATGCTCCACGTCGTCGCTTCGCGCATAGCCTTCACGCAGCGCCCATCCGCTGCCCTCGGCCAGGATGCGGTCCAGTTCGGACTTATTGACGTGCAAGTGCCCTTTGACGCCCACCCCACTGGGCAAGCGTTCGTAGAGCGCGTTCGCCAGCTCCGCCAGGTAAGGGCGCACCTCGTCTGCCGTGATGTGCGCCGCCAGCAACCTGACACCACAATTGATATCGTACCCAACCCCACCGGGCGAGATAACTCCACCGGGCAAACGCGTCGCCACCACACCGCCGATGGGGAAACCGTAACCCTGATGAATGTCCGGCATGGCCATTGCCGGCGGCATTACCCCAGGCAGAGTAGTGGTATTGACTAACTGTTCGAGAGAGCGATCTTCAAGGGCTTTGGAAAGGATCTGGTCGTCGGCGTAGAAGTGGGCAGACACGCGCATGTCATGCCGGAAGGTTTGAGGAATCTCGTACAGGTAGTCGCCGACTCTGCGCAGGTCCTGGCGGCTGATCATCGACCCCTCCTCGCTGAACAAGGCGGCGCGAAAAAGTTGCAGGTTGAAGGATCACCCTCAACCTGCAACCGATCAGCGCTTCAACTTAATGACTGGACTCGCAGCCGCCGCCACCGGCGTCATCCTTCGTGCGGAAGGAGTTGCCGCAGCCACAGCTTGAGACGGCGTTGGGATTCTCGATGTGGAAGCCGCCGCCCATCAGGCTGTCTTCGTAGTCGATGTTCGCGCCCACAATGTACGGGAGGCTGCGCGGATCTACGATCACGCGCAGACCATGTTCGGCAAACACAATATCAACGTCGCGCGGGTTGTTGTCGAAGGTCATGCCGTACTGAAAACCGGAGCAGCCGCCTCCGCCCACGAAAACGCGCAGGCTGTAGGCATCGCCCAAGCCCTTCTCTTGCATGAGACCCTGCAACTTTTCAGCTGCCGACTGGGTCAACGTAATTACCGGCGCCTGCACCTCGGACGCCGCCTCTTCTACGGTCGTAACGGTCATCGAAATCCTCCAGAAGTCAATCAGCCACCGATTTGGCTCATCTCACGCGATAGCGGGATCTCCTCGGTCTCCAGGCGGTGGCCCCATGGTTTGTGGTACGCCGCATCCGCCATCAGTTGGCGCAATGTCGCGAAATCGGCGCCCGCGCGCAATGGGGTCAGCAAGTCAGCCTCGTCATCCCGCAACAAACATAAACGTAGTTTACCATCGGCTGTCAAGCGCAGCCGGGTGCAACCTTCGCAGAATGGCTCGCTCACGCTGCTGATGAAACCGAGACGGCCCTGCGCGCCCGGCAACCCATACGGTCTGGCGGGGTCATGTCCATCCCAGCCGGGCATGGCAATCAACGGACCAAACGCCACTTCAATGCGGGCACGCGTTTCAGTCGACGGGACCACCTGGCTGTGCTGAAAGTCCGACACCTTGCCGAAAGGCATCAGTTCGATGAAACGCACATCCCAGGGATGCTCAAAGGTGAGACGGGCCAGGTCGACCACGTCCCCGTCGTTGAAACCGCGCGTGACGACGCAATTGATCTTGATCGGCTCAAGCCCGGCTGCTTCCGCCGCAATCAGTCCCTGCCAGACATCTTCCAGGTCGCCGCGCCGGGTAATCTGGCGGAATCTCGCGGGATCCAACGAATCAATACTGATGTTTACCTGGTCCAGGCCCGCCTCCGCCAGGGGAGCAGCCAACTCAGCCAGGCGGACGCCGTTGGTGGTCATCGTAAGCCGCCGGATGCCCGGTACCGACTTGATCCCGCGCACCAAATCCACCACGCCGCGGCGTACGGTGGGCTCGCCCCCCGTCAGGCGGATTTTGTCCACCCCCAGGCTGGCCGCCACCCGCACAAGCAGCAGCAGTTCCTCGTATTGCAGGAGGCTCGCCTGCTTGCGAAAGACCATGTCCTCGGGCATGCAATACACGCAGCGCAGATTACAGGCGTCAGTCAGCGAAACGCGCAGATAATGCAGGTGCCGCCCATAGGAATCATACATCGCGCCCGGGCGATCAACCAGGGTGATGAAGGACATCGAATTCTCTTTGGTTTTAGGCCTTCTCGGAATGCGCCGCCGGCTGGAGCAGCAGCACATAAGCACAGCGGGGAGAGCCGTCTACGATCCGAGACTCTCGACGCACCCCTTCGGGCACCAGGCGCTGCATCATCGTGCGGTCCATCTCACACAGCTCGGGGTTCTGCTCCGAAACACCGGAATACGGGCAGTTGCAAGTGAAAATGCGATAGTAGCCGTCAGTCACTTCCCAACGCGCCGTGTAACCCTTGCCGCTCAGAAACTCTGCGACCTGGTTCAACCGGTCCTCGACAGCCTGGTCCGGCCTGGCGAGAGGAGCGTCCTGGACCGTCTTGTCGGCCAGGCGCAGCAGCACTCCCTCGAGCTCCTTGGCCGGCAGCAATCTCTTCATGGCGGACAGCATCTCGTTCGCCAGCACTTGGTGGCGCTGGGGGAAAAGCTTGGACGCCTGCTGCGTCAAGGAATAGACCTGGCTCGGGCGTCCGGCGCCATTGCGCCGCCGCACCCCGGCAGACTCCACAAGGTCCTCACCGACCAGGATGTCCAGGTGATGGCGCACGGAAACCTGAGCCATGCCTAGCTTCCCGGCCAGTTCCGCAACGGTAGCCGTGCCGTTCTCCTTCAAGATCTCGACGATGTGATTGCGGACTGTCTGCATATTCTCCTCCTTGTGCGGCCCGGAGCCCTGATTTGGCCTGAAGCTACCACTGCAAACAAGCCCGATCGGGTCGCCGCCCATCCTTGTCACTGATATAAGAATCTTATCACGGCTGGCAATCTCTATCAATTCTTAAATACTTATCACTCTAATATTATTATCATTATTCTACCACGCCCCTGGGGAAAACGCAAGTAGCAATCCGTACAAAGTCACAGGCGGCCAGCTGGGGGACTCCCGTACTTTCTACGTAGCCTCATTCACGCATATCAGTATTATTACGCAAGTCGTTCATTTTGTAAAATTGACGCAACCCAATTGATTAGAATTAAAACTGCAGCTAAATCCTGCATTAAACGGCGGCTGCGAGCGCGATGCGAGATTGCACCCCTGACGAAAAAGCCTGGCGTTGGGTTTGGCCGGGGCCGCGAGGTGGTGCTATACTGGCGACCCCATGGCAACCATCACTGGCGCTTTCCCGGTCCTGTTCCTGATCGCCCGTCCGGCCGCCGGCAAAAGCGAGATCATCGACTATCTGAAGCGCGCGGTCTTCGAGAACGAGGACGACGTCACCACTACCCGTGGGAAGGCGCTCGGCGACCGGCTGCAGGAGACGATGGGACCTTTATGGACATTCTTCGAAGCTTTTCATAACAATCCTTAAGAGAAATGTGCCGCGCAGAAATTTAAGGTTCGTGACAAATATTCACTGCAATACGAGCGGGCTGTGGTCCTGCGCCGACACACCACGACCGGTCGCGTAGAACAGCAGTGCGTCATGCGGCCGTTCTACATAA
Organism: Anaerolineales bacterium; assembly: GCA_017882045.1. GTDB lineage: Bacteria > Chloroflexota > Anaerolineae > CG2-30-64-16 > CG2-30-64-16 > JADGQF01. The sequence goes on along the minus strand of JADGQF010000009.1, from coordinate 19,695 downwards.
GCTCAGAGCCCGGGCGCAGTTCTCCGGCAACTGGCGCCTGTACGGCCGGGGGGAGTGCTGCTAGAATCCGCTGTAGAAAAGTGAATTCTGCCGGCAAAACGGCATGACGAAATCGGTTTCTTTTCTGGCCCGGAGGCCAGAATCCTCCACATCTCCTGATGACGGTCGTAGGCCGTCGTTGCGCCCTTGGCTGACGGCGCTGCAAATGGCTGGCGATGGTGCCAGGGTGTTTGAACTCGATGGTCCGCAGCCACGGAAGTGCACTGGGCGAACTGGGTGAACGGTTAGTAGCAATTGAGGTTTCACGCCAATTAGTGGCGCGTCTACGCCACGGTGGTTTTTGCGTCCTCGAACGCCGGCTGGGCTGGGCCTCCTGACAGGGATGCAACAGCACTCCGGCCGGCGAGAATAAGGATGAATAACGTGTACGTTGCCGATATGCCGGGTGCGCTGCCGCCGAAGGAAGCCTGGGAGGTGGCCCGCAGCCAACTGCGCCTGCAGATGAGCAAGAGCACCTACGAAACCTGGGTGCGCGACAGCGTCTACATGGCGCACGAGGACGGCGCGTTTGTGATCGGTGTTCCGAATGCCTATGCCAAGGATTGGCTCTCCATGCGCTTGCGGCCGCTGATCAAGCGGACCCTGAGCGGCATAGTGGGCCGCGCCGTAGATGTGACATTCGTGGTGCGATCTGTGCCGCTCGTCGAATCACCAGAGCCTGCCGGCGGTCCCCTGTTAGAGATGGACAAATCCCGCCAGGTGGACGCATGGGGGCAAGACGGCTCGTCTGCCGATTTCGCCGACCACCCGGGTTCAGACAGCCGAGAAATGGGTAACGACCGGGTGGACAACCTGCCCGCCGATAGCCAGGCGGATACCGATGCTCAGCGGAAGGTAGACATTTCTGGGATCAAGATGCCGGCGAGCGAGCGACCGACTATGAACCCTCGCTACACTTTCGAAAACTTCGTGGTCGGTCCATCCAACCGTATGGCTCACGCCGTTGCCATGTCGGTGGCCGAGCGGCCGGGCCGCGCCTATAACCCATTGTTCCTCTACGGGGGCGTCGGCCTGGGCAAGACACATCTGCTGCAAGCAATAGGCCATGCCGCGGTGAATAGCGGGTTGCAGGTGCTCTATGTCTCGTCCGAGGACTTCACCAACGACCTGGTTTGCGCCATCCGCACTCAGTCAACGGACCAATTCCGCGCCAAGTACCGCACGCTGGACGTGCTGCTGATCGACGATATTCATTTCATAGCCGGCAAGGAGCAGACTCAGGAGGAGTTTTTCCACACCTTCAATACGCTGTACGCAGCCAACCGCCAAATCGTGATGATCAGCGACCGCCCCCCGCAGGCCATTTCCACCCTGGAAGAACGCTTGCGCTCCCGCTTTGGCTGGGGCATGATCGCCGATATCCAACCACCCAACCTCGAGACCCGCATTGCGATCCTGCAATCCAAGGCTGCCTCGCTGGGCGAGCAGGTCCCCAACGACGTGCTGGCGCTGATCGCGCAACGCGCTCATCGCAACATCCGTGACCTGGAAGGGGCGTTGACCCGCGTCCTGGCCCACGCCCAGCTTATGAAACGTTCGCTGAACACCAGCCTGGTTGAAGACGCCCTGGCCTATCTGGCCCCCGCGCAAAGCAAGCTCAGCCTGGAAGCGATTCTGGAGGTCGCGGCCGCCTATTTTGGCATTTCGATCGCCGACCTGACCGGGCGGGCGCGTAGCGCCAAGATCGCCCTGCAACGTCAGATGGTCATGTACGTGATGCGCGAAGAGACGGGCGCGTCGCTGCCGCAGATCGGCGCCGTGCTCGGCGGCCGCGACCACACCACCGTGATCCACGGCTTCGACCGCGTCGCGACTGACATTGAAGCTGATCCCGAGTTGCGGCGGCAGGTGACCGAACTGCGCGAAAAACTGTACTTGCCGGTCAGGACCAGGTAGACAACGCGGTCTTGCGCCCCGGGCGCTTGTGGATGAATTGGCTCTTTCCTGTGGATAACCGGGGCGGTCTGTGGATAACTACAGAGGCCGCCAAATTTGCGCGTCATGGTATAATATGTCTCAATATCGGAAGTTTCGCAGAGGTCGAAGGAGACAAGCATGGACAGCATCGTTAGTTTTGGTCTGATCATCCTCGCCATAGTGTTTGTGGCCAGTTCCGCGATCAAGATCGTCGCGGAGTACGAGCGAGGCGTCATTTTTCGCCTCGGCCGGCTGGTCGGCGCTAAAGGGCCCGGCCTGTTCTTTATCATCCCCCTCGTCGACCGCATGGTCAAGGTGGACTTGCGTGTCGTGACCCTGGATATCCCCTCCCAGGAAGCGATTACCAAGGACAACGTTACGGTCAAGGTCAACGCGGTGGCTTACTTCCGGATTGTCGATCCCGAAAGGGCCATTGTCGCCGTCGAAGACTTCCGGCGGGCCACCTTCCAGATCGCGCAGACCAGCCTGCGCTCCGTGCTGGGCCAGTCGGACCTGGACGAGTTGCTGATCCACCGGGATGAGATCAATCAGAAGCTCCAGAAGATCATCGACGAGCAGACGGAGCCGTGGGGCATCAAGGTCAGCATCGTCGAGGTGAAGGACGTGGAGTTGCCCGATTCGCTCAAGCGTGCCATGGCCCGCCAGGCCGAGGCGGAACGCGAGAAGCGCGCCAAGATCATCCATGCCGAAGGCGAGTTCGCCGCCTCTCAGCAGCTCGGCGCCGCGGCGCGCATCATCGGGCAGGAACCGGCCACGATCCAACTACGTTACCTGCAAACCCTGACGGAGATCGCGGCCGAGAAAAACTCGACCATCATCTTCCCGGTTCCGATCGAGCTATTGAAGGCCCTGGCCGGGTGGGCTCAGTCGAAAGCGCCGATGGAGATCCCGACGGACGGTCAGAAATAGGTTGCCCCGGCGTCTGGCCTTCCACAGTTCTTCGCACAGCACTGCCGCGCGGGGGCTGCGGCGGGCCAGGCGCTCAAGCTCCTTTGCCCGTGACGAGGCCGGGCACATTGCATAGCCACGAGGGAGTGCTATGGCATCTTCCAGACCAGGAGCCTCGTTACGTGGTTACCTTGCCCTTTCGTTAGTCTGGTTGGTAGTACTGGGCGTAACGGCGTTGTTCCTGCGCCGGCCTGCCACGCAGCCGGTCGAAATCCTCCCGCCGCCCTCGCCCAGCGCGCAACCCCGGCCGCCTGCCACGCCTTCTGCCACACCCGCGCCGTTGCGTGTGGATGTTGCGGGCGCAGTCCAAAACCCCGCCGTTTACCGGCTTACGCCCGGCAGCATCGTCGCGGACGCCATCGCGGCTGCCGGCGGTCCTGCGTCCGATGCCGAAATGGACCGTCTCAACAAAGCCTTGCCTTTGACTGATGGCATGCAGGTCTACGTGCCGCGGCGGGGTGGCGAATCGCCGCCGCCCGTCACTCAGCCCCCTGCTGCCATTGCCGGCTCTGGCGCAGCCGCCGCGGAGGCGCCGCCGGCGCCCGTAAATATCAACACTGCCACACCACAAGAGCTAGATGTCTTGCCCGGCATCGGCCCGGCTCTCGCGCAGAGAATCATCGCTGGGAGGCCCTATAGCCGGACCGAGGACCTGTTGCGCGTCGCAGGCATCGGGCAAACGGTGTTTGACAAGCTAAAGCCACACATAACCGTACAGTGAACCGCCATTCGGTCGGGATTCGGTTGGGATTCAGTCAGGGGAAGGTCATCGGGAGACCAGGGGAAGGCACGACGGTGGATCGTAAGCGAGCTTACTTGACGCTTATACCCAATTATTGTAAAAATATCGTCAGATTCTTCCTCCTCCTTTGCGCACGAACTCCGGGGTCCTACCAGAACCCATGGCGTTCGTGTTTAAAAGCCCTTTGTTATCCCGTTTATTCTATCACAAATCGCAGGTGTGGTAGAGTACCCTCGCGCTCAGCCGCTCAGTAGTTCCGAGGGCTTGCCACAGATGCCGATAATCCAGCGTGGGAGGTGATCATGCGAAACCTGATTGACCGTGCCCTGAACCTGGCCCAAGTGCGCGGTGCAGCGTACGCCGACGTCCGTATCGTGGGCCGCGAGAGCCAGGCGATCGGCGTCAAAAACGGCATCGTGGAGTCGATCTCCGCTGACGAGACATACGGGTTCGGGGTGCGGGTAATTGTGGACGGCGCCTGGGGGTTCTCGAGCAGCAACCGCCTGGTGGCGGAAGAAGTGGACCGCGTGACGGCAGAGGCCGTCGCGATCGCTCGTGCCAGCGCCCTCGTGCACGGCCGAGCCGCAGAGCTCGGCCCACCGGAGGTCCACGTCGGTTCCTACAAGACCCCCGTCGTAATCGACCCCTTCACAGTCGCCCCCGAGGAGAAGATCAAGTTGCTGTTGGCAGCCGATGCGGCCATGCGCGCCGTGGCGGGTGTGAAAGTCACGCAAGGCAACCTGGTCTGCCAGCGAGAGCGCAAGACTTTCGCCAGCACTGAAGGCAGCTACCTGCAACAAGAGATTATCGAGACGGGCGGCGGGATTGCGGCCACCGCGGTCTCCGAGGGGGACGTGCAGGTCCGCAGCTACCCTAACTCCTTCGCCCGCGATCAAGCCTGCCGCGGCTGGGAACTAGTTCTTGAGCACGACCTGGTAGGCAACGCGCCCCGCATGGCCGAGCAAGCCGTCGCCCTGCTCAGCGCAGCGCAATGCCCCAGCGGCGTGACGACCATTATCCTCGACGGCAGCCAGACCGCGTTGCAGATCCACGAGTCGTGCGGCCATCCCATCGAGCTGGACCGCGTTTTCGGCAGCGAAGCCAGCTACGCCGGTACCAGCTTCCTCACGCCCGAGAAACTGGGCCATTTCCGCTATGGCTCCAACCTGGTCAATATCGTCGCCGATGCGACCATCCCAGGCGGGCTGGGCACCTTTGGCTGGGATGACGAAGGGGTGCCGGCCCAACGCACTCAAATCGTCCAGAACGGCATGTTCGTGGGCTACATGACCAGCCGGGAAACGGCCGGCTGGCTGGGCCAGCCAAGATCGAACGGCGCCATGCGCGCCAGCGGTTGGAACCGCATGCCCATCATCCGCATGACCAACGTCGGCCTGCAACCCGGCACCTGGCGCCTGGCCGGGATGATCGCCGACACCGACGAGGGCATTCTGATGGAAATGAACCGTTCATGGTCAATCGACAACCAGCGTCTCAACTTTCAGTTTGGCACGGAGATCGCCTGGGAGATCCGGGGCGGGCAACTGGGTCGGATGCTTAAAAACGCCACCTATACCGGCATCACGCCGCAATTCTGGCGCTCGGTCGACGCCATCGGCGACGAACATGAGCTACGAGTATGGGGCACTCCCAACTGTGGCAAGGGCCAGCCGCCGCAGATTGCGCACACGGGTCACCCGGCTGCGCCAATCCGCGTGCGCAACGTCCAGGTTGGCGTGATGCGCTGATTGGCGCTCTGCGGCGCACCGTGCTCCCTCGCTGCGCCGTTCCGAGGGGAGGAAGAAAACATGCTAGACCAACGAGAATTGCGCGCTCTGGCAGAACAGGTGCTCGATCTGTCAGCCGCCGACGAGACGGAAGTGCTCCTGCTCGGCCGGGCCACGCGCCTAACGCGCTTTGCCAACAATTACATCCATCAGAACACGGCCGAAACCGGCCTGCAGATACGCGTGCGCGCGGCGCTAGGCCAAAGAGTGGGCGTAGCCGCCACCGACGACAGTACTCCGGATGGACTGAGATCTGTGGTCGAGCGCGCCGTTGGGCTGGCGCGCCTACAGGCAGACGATCCCTATTTTCCCGGACTGCCGGCCCCCGATGGCCAGGTCCTGCCCACAGACCTCGGCTATGTGACGGCCACTGCCGGATATACCGCCGAAGAACGTGCGCGCGCCGTAGCGGTCGTCTGCTCAGCTGCGGCTACGGCCAAACAGGTGAGCGCGGGGGCATTTGAAACGGGCGAGCAGACCGTGTCGGTGGCGAACTCGCATGGGCTGTGGCGCTACCATCATAGCACTTGCGCCAATCTGAGCATGGTAGTGATGGGCCCCACGGGTTCCGGCTGGGGGTCGGCGGCAGCTTCTGACGTCGGCGAGATCGACGCCCAGGTCGTCGCCGGCGAGGCCGTGCAGATTGCCGCTCGGGCGCAGGATCCCATCGAGATCGAGCCGGGCGAATACCCGGTGGTCCTGGCTCCGGACGCAGTCGGCGACATCCTGGATTACCTGGGTTACGTCAGTTTCAACGGGCTGGCAGTGCTCGAGGGGCGCAGCTTCCTGAGCACCCGCATGGGCCAACAAGTCATGGCCCCCAGCGTATCCATCTGGGATGATGGGCAGGACCCCACGGGCCTCCCGCTCCCGTTCGACTATGAAGGCGTCAGCAAACAGCGCGTTTCATTAATCCAGGACGGGATCGGGCGTGGAGTGGTCTGGGATCGCCGCAGCGCGCTCAAGGTCGGCGAAGGGCACAGCTCGACCGGCCACGCCGAGATCAGGTATGGCAACATCGGCGTCGGGCCGGCCCACCTCTTCATGGCGCCCGGCCAAACAGCACAGGCCGAGCTGCCGAAGGGCATCGAACGCGGTATCTGGATCACACGCTTCTGGTACACGCGCGTGGTCCATCCCCTGGAAGTGGTGATGACCGGCATGACCCGCGACGGCACCTTCCTGATCGAAAATGGCCAGATCACCCGCCCGGTGCGCAACCTGCGCTTCACGCAGAGCTACCTCAAGGCACTGGCTGAGGTGGATGCGATCAGTCGCGAGACCAGGCTGATCGACGGCGGCGGCCTCAGCAGCGTGCGCGCGCCGGCAATCCGCGTGCGCAGCTTCAACTTCACGGGAGTGTCAAAGGAGTAAAGGGCATAACCCCTCAATTTAAGCTCACCTGACGGGCTACATGCAAAGGAGCCTCATATGAGCGAAGAGTCCTCTACCTGGTACAAAGACGCCGTGTTCTACGAGCTATACATCCGCGCGTTCGCGGACGGTAACGGCGACGGCAAGGGCGATTTCGCGGGCCTGACGGCACGACTGGACTATCTACAGGAACTGGGGGTCGACTGCATCTGGCTGTTGCCAATGTACGGTTCGCCTCTTCTCGACGATGGCTATGACATCGCCGACTTTTATGCCATCCATCCCGACTATGGCACGCTGGCCGACTTCTGCACTTTCATCGCGGCCGCGCATGCCCGCGGTTTGCGCGTCATCGTAGACCTGGTGCTCAACCATACCAGCGATCAGCATCCCTGGTTCCAGGCCTCGCGCCGCTGCCAGGAGCCCTATACGGATTACTACGTTTGGAGCAAGACTGGCCAGGAATACGCTAACGCGCGGATCATCTTCCTCGACAGCGAACCCAGCAACTGGACTTTCGACCCTCTGCGCGGCGAATACTACTGGCACCGCTTCTTCTTTCATCAGCCGGACCTGAACTACGACAACCCGGCCGTACAGGCGGAGATGTTGCGTGTGATGCGCTACTGGTTGGACCTGGGCATAGACGGCTTTCGGGCGGATGCGGTGCCCTACCTGTTCGAGCGCGCGGGGACTAACTGCGAGAACCTGCCCGAAACACACGCTTTTCTCCGGCGTGTGCGTGCGGTGGCCGATACGGAGTACCCGGGAAAAATCCTGTTGGCCGAGGCTAACCAGTGGCCCGAAGACGTGCGCCCCTACTTCGGCGGCGATCCGGTCGATCCGTGCCTGCCGGGCGACGAGTTCAACCTGGGCTTTCATTTCCCGGTCATGCCGCGCCTATATATGGCGTTGCGCCAACATGACCGTTCGGCCATCGTCGACATCCTGCAGCGCACGCCGCCGATCCCCGGTAACTGCCAGTGGTGCACCTTCCTGCGCAATCACGACGAGCTGACGCTTGAGATGGTCACCGAGGAAGAGCGGCAGTATCTGTGGCGCGAATACGCGCCCGAGCCGCGCATGCGTCTCAACCTGGGCATCCGGCGCCGTCTCGCCCCCCTGGTCGACAACGATCGGCGCCGGATCGAGCTGTTGAACTCGTTGCTCTTCACCCTGCCGGGCTCGCCGATCATCTACTACGGCGACGAGATCGGCATGGGCGACAACATCTGGCTGCCGGACCGCAATGGCGTGCGCACTCCCATGCAATGGGACGATGGGCCGAACGCGGGCTTCTCAACTTCGCCTGCAGAATCGCTCTACGCGCCGGTGATCACGGCGCCGCCCTACGACTACGCGTGCATCAACGTCGCAGCGCAGCGCGCCGATCCTGGCTCGCTGTTGCACACTATCCGCCACTTCATTCAGGTGCGCAAGCTGCACCCCGTGTTCGGTCGCGGCGACCTGTGCTTCCTGCTCGGTCCGCCGCGCCCGGTGCTCGCGTTCCTGCGCTCCTACGGCGGCGCGACCTTGCTGGCCTTGCACAACCTGAGCGATGGACGGCAATCCTGCGCGTTGGACCTCTCCGCTTTCATCGGCCAGGTCCCGTGCGACCTGCTGAACGACGCAACTCTACCTGCCATCGGCGCAGGACCGTATGCGGTCGAGTTGCCGGCTTATGGTTATCGTTGGCTGGGGATCTAAAATCAGATGAAGCGCCGCGGACTATAGCCAAACACCAGCACGGCCGAGGCGGCCGTCAGCCCAACCAGGCTGATGCCCAGCAGATCCTCGACCGGCATCACTCCGAACAGCCAGAATCCCAACACCTTCGCGGGATCAAAAAACCAGGCATGCCAGGCTCCGCCGATCGGATCGGTGACAAACATCCAGAGCACGGCGGCGGCTACCACGATGATCAGCGTACGCCGCTGGGTTAACAGCCAACGCCAGTTGCGCGCCCAGAGGCAGGCCAGCATGACAAAGTTGAAAGCCACCAGGTAGAACAGGTGGGAATAATGGCCAAACTCAGGCATGCGGACCTCGCTCTCGGACCAGGACTGTCAGCGAGCCGAAAAGCAGCGTGGTACCGACGATCCACAGCCATTCCTCCAGTGGCAAACCGGCCAGCCAGGCGCCGCTGATATTGCCCGGCGCATAGTACCAGATGTGGACCCGCACGGCCAGGCCATCCCACAGCCCGCCCAGCACCAGCGCCCCGACGAGCGTCCACGCGAGCGCGCCTCGTTGCCGCCACAAGCGCCTGCCCCTGGCAACCCACAACGCGGCCAGTGGCAGACCGATGAAAAGTCCCAACCAGGACAGGTATATCAAGCAAACGGTCCCCCTGAGTCCTCTCACCGCGGGCCGCAGACTTAAGCCGTCTGTCCCTTGAAGTATGCCATCGCGCGGCTCTCCTCGCCGCTCATGGCAAGTTCCAGCACCCGCCCACCGGTGAGCGCCGGCACGTCGATCACCTTAATCACGTTTTGGTAACGGGCCACATCAGGGAGCAGGGCCGGTAGGGCATTGAGTGCCTCTTCAAAGAAGCTGCGCCGGAACGGATTGCCCGGTTCCCCGGGGTAGATCGCCAGCGGGTAGATGTGTGACTCCACCAGGTCCTGGAAGAAATGCGTGCCATACGAGAGCGTCGGCCGCGTGTTCCCCTGGGGGAGACCCACCTCGACCAGCGCACAGGTGTTGTAGATATCGGCGTAGCCGATCTTGACGCCCAGGTCGGGATTCGAGCTGCCCCAACGCCCAGGACCCATCAGCACGAAGTTCTGGCCTTCCAGGCGCTGATTCAGGCGGCTTATCACCCGGCCGATTTGCAGCTTTTCCGAAGTCTCCAACGTGCGATATTTCTCCAGATCGACATACACGATATAGCGGATATCGCGCGCCCGGCCGGTGGGGACCATGCCCTGCGTACCGAACACGATATCCGTGTCCGCCACGCCTTCAGGCATATGCACCTCGTCGGCAATCTCGTAGCCGCTCTGCGGACGGCATTGCAGCAAGTGCAGCGTCACAGACGGGCGCGGGTAGCCTTCGCCGAGCTGGACGGTGAACTCGATATCCACCGGAATGCCGTAGCCGAACTCCAACGCCTTGAGGGTGCCCTTGAGCTGCTCGACGAAGTTGGTGTCCTTCAGTAGGCCGTCGAAAGTCAACACTATGCTGCACGGGTCCAAGCCCGGATCGTTGAATACCATCGGGCCGACATAATCGCCCCGGTCGATGGAGGCCAACCAACGGAGTTGCGGATAATCTCCCGCCAACACCTCATGGACACGCGCGGTCTTGAAGCAATTGCCCTTGATGTCGAGAACGTCCATATAGTATTGCGAGTAGTAGCGGATCTGCTGGGCGCCGGCTTCGGGTCGCAACTGCGGGTGACTGAGGGCGACCATACGCGGATAGTCCTCCCCCGTGTGTTGCACGGCGCGCGTCCCAAGGCCCGACACAATGCGCACGAAACCATCCTCGCGGCGCAGCTTGGGGCTCCAGAGGAAGGGATTGCGGCTGTACGCCACACCGGCCCCGGCGGGGAAGAAATAGTCGTGGTACGCTTCGCCCTGCACCACCTGGATCAGTATCGCCATGCGCTCGTCGTAATCCACCCAGCCCATCTGCTTGCGGTACATGATCGCGTCGGGATTGGCCACGCTCGCGTAGACGCGTGCGATCGCATCCATCAGGAACGAGAGGTTCTCATTCGGCGTGCCCTGGTTCGGGCAGAAGACGCTCTCGTACTTGCCCGCAAAAGAAGCCTCGAAACTGTCTTCCAATAGGCTGGATGAGCGCACGATCAGCGGCTGGTTACCTACTTCGGCCAACAGCGTGCGCAGCCGGCTGACGACGTAGTCCGGGAAGCGCCCGGCCAGGTAAGCCTGTTGGAGCTGAGGATACTCGCTCTCAACCTGGTCGATGGTCTTGTACTTCTGGTTCATGAAGTAAGCCAGCTCATTCTTAGCCAGGAAGTCGTAGAAGGCATCCGCGCCGATGAAATAGGATTCGGGAATGACGATATTGGCCGGCTTGCGCCCATCCATCTGGTTGAACGTGCGCTGCAGGATCTTCCAGGCCAGCATCAGCCCCGCCGCCTTGCCGCCGATCTTGCCCTGGCCGATGCGCCGTTCGCGGATCCACTTCAGGTCTTCGATGGTTAGGTATTCCTTGGCCAGGCGAACAAACGCCAACTGGTCGCTGATCATCGCCTTGATGAGCACAACCTTGATCTCTTCGAGGTGGTGCCGGACCCGCGCGAACTCCTCAGGCGGCAGATTCTGGTAATCGTCGGCCTGGCGAAAGAGCAAGTCCCAGGGCGCCAACTCTGGGTTATAGGTCAGCGCAAATTCCTCTTTGGGCGAGCGCTGCAGCACCACCTGCTGCACAATCTCTTCAAAGCGCTTGTGGGGCAGATTGTAGGCGAAGTAGAAGTCGGTCAGGTAGTCGCGGATCTGGCTCAGGCGGCGGCCCCAGATCTCGGCCGGCTCCTCCTGGTATGGATTGAGGATCCCTTCTCGCCGCTGGGAGAGGATCGCCTTCTCGCGCGCTTCCTGCTCAAACACATCACGCAGGATAATGCCCCGACGGAAGATCTCTTCGCGCATGCGTTCGCGGATCGTATCGGCCAAGATGGGATATTGGCTGAGCTGGAGGTGAATACGCATCACCTTCGGGACATTGTCGTGCGATTCGACGGGCATAGTGCTACTCCTACCGCCATGACTGTGCGAAGCAGTATACCCGCCCGAGAAGAGCGGCGCAAGGAGCGATGGTTACGAAACCTACCTCCCTCCGCTGGGCAGCCGAAGGAGGCAGCCGCGCAGGAGAGGCTTTGAGGCTACTTGACGCGCATGGGGAGGCCGGCGACCAGCAGTGACACCCGGCCCGCCGCGGCGGCGAGCGTCTGGTTGGCGCGGCCGAGGGCATCGCGGTAGACGCGACCGAGTGGATAGGGGGGTACCAGGCCCATGCCCACCTCGTTGCTCACGACGATCCAGGTTGCGTCCCCCGCCCGGTAGGCCGCCAGCAGAGCAGCTACTTCGCGCGCGACGGCCGCCTCGGCGACGGGGGCAGGCGCGCCATCGCCGGCCCCCAGGACGGCATTGCTGGCCAGGAGGGTCATACAATCCAGCAACACCACGCGCGCAGCGGCTCCCGCCTCGGCAATGGGAGCGCCGATCAGCGATGGCGCTTCCAGGGTCCACCATGCGGCCGGCCGCTCGGCGCGGTGCAGCGCAATGCGCGCCTGCATCTCCTCGTCAAACGCCTGCGCGGTTGCCAGGTAGAGGACGGAAGGCCCGCCCATCTCCAGCGCCAGCGCTTGCGCATGCGCGCTCTTGCCGCTCCGTGCCCCACCCAGGATCAGGATCAGTTCCTTTGACATCCGTCCTCCCTTCAGTGGCCTGTCACGCGCGCCAACGACTCGTGGAGCACTCGCAGCGACTCCTCGAGATCCCCCTGGTTGAAGACCTCGAGCGTCAGCACGCCGTCGAAACGCTGTGCCAGGAAGCGAACTACCGGATCCAACTGAGCGGCCCGAGCATGGGCCAGCGATTGGTGGTCGCGATCGCCGATGCCATGCAGGTGAATCACCCGCGTGCGCTCGATCCAGCGCGCCAGGTGGATGAGCGGATCAACGCCCTGCAGCCAGAGATGGCCGATGTCGATCGTGCGTCCCACGCCGAGCGCCGTCACCAGGGGCGCGAAAGCCTCAGGATCCCAGCGCTCGATGTTCTCCACACATACCCGGCCGGGTTCGCCCGCCCAACCGCACAGAATCTCCAGGGCGCGCCGCGCGTTGGCCTGCCATTGCGCCAACCCGGCCGGGGATGTCCCTTCCAGCAGGGCGCTGCCATCGAGGTGGAGCACGTACGCGTATGGTTCCAGCGCCTGAGTTGCTTCAATGACCCGCCTGGCTTTGCGCAGCGACACATGGCTTTCGTCACCGCCGTCCCCCAGGCGAAGATCCAGCGGCAAGTGCACCGTGTAGGTGAGAGCATACGCCCTCGAAAGGTCGGCCAGGCGTGTACAGAGTGTGGCGTCCGGCAGGTTGCTGCCATACTCGTCGGTCTCGAACAGAACCAGCTCGACGTCGTCGACGAACGGCGCCAGGTACTCCACATTGGGCAGGATATCGGCCGGGATTATGTAGGAAGTGGTGCCGATGCGGAACAAGCTAACTCCTCGTCAGATCAGAAAACAGGCCGCCACCAGGACTGCGGTCTCGGCCAGCTCGACAGTCGCACCGTAAACGTCGCCGGTCAAGCCACCCAGGCGAGACATGGCCAGGCGGGTCAGCCCGTACATTGAAGCAGCCGAGACGGCCCACAACACGATCCCGGCAAATCCCAGCGGGACGCAGGCTACCCCTGCCGTCAGCGTGGCCAAGACCAGCTCGCGCCGGCCCAGCCCATGGCGGAATGTCACCGCCATGCCTTGCGGCCGGGCAGGAGGGTAGGCCCGCGCGGCAACGACCAGCGCCCAGCGGGCGACAACCGGCGCGGCCACCAAGACCAGCAAGCCGGGCAACGGGCCGGCCAATAGCGGGAAACCCAGGCGCAGCGTGCCGCCGCCCTGGCTGACCTGTGATAATAGCGACTGGATTGCCGCCAGCTTGACCAGCAACAGGACGGCCAGCCCAACACCGCCAAAGCTGCCCAGGCGCGGGTCACGCAGGATCTCCAGACGGCGCTCCCGCGTGACCGGCACAAACAGCGCGTCGCAGCAATCGGCCCAGCCGTCCAGGTGCAACGCGCCGGTCAGAACCACCCAAACGGCCAGGACCAACGCGGCAGGCAATAGCGCATCCGGTCCGCCGGAAAGCGCGCGCGACAGCAACAGCGCCAACAGCGCGAGCGAGCCACCGATCAGCCCGCCGGTCAGCGGATAGGCGGCCATCGCTCGCCCGGGGCGCGTGCCATCTTCCCAGCGAGCGTGCACCGGCAGTACTGTCAGCAGGCTCAGCGCTCGCAGGAAGTCGTCCATCAGTCCGCCTTCTCGCTTACCCCGGCCTCGGCAAAGGTCGCCATCTCACCGAGAAGGCAAGCCGCGGCTTCGACCAGGTGCATGGCCAAAACTGCGCCCGTGCCCTCGCCCAGCCGCATGCCCAGGTCCAATAGAGGGGTCAGACCCAGATAGGCCAGCGCCGCATCATGCCCGGGCTCCGCCGAACGGTGACCGGCGATCATATACGCGCGTGCTCCTGGCGCCAGGGCCGCAGCAATGATGGCTGCAGAGGTGGCAATGAAACCGTCCACGACCACCGGAATGGCGTGCGCGGCCGCGGCCAGCATCGCGCCTGCGATCGCGCCGATCTCGAAGCCGCCCACCTTGGCGAGCAGGTCCCAGCCATCGGCGGGGTCCGGGCGGTTGAGCGCCAGTGCGCGTTCGACGACCGCGGCTTTGTGCGCCAGGGCGCCGGGCGGCAAGCCCGTGCCCGGACCGACGACCTCGATTGGCGGCTTACCGGTGACGGCCGCGATGATCGCGGTCGCCGGTGTCGTGTTGCCGATGCCCATCTCGCCGCAGGCCAGCAAATCCAGGCCTTCATCTATTAGACCCTGCGTCACCCGCAGCCCCAACGCTACAGCGGCTTCGGCTTCGGCACGCGTCATTGCCGGGCCGGCGCTCATATCCGCGGTGCCGGGCGCAATCTTGCCCAGGATTAAGCCATCGTTAGCTGCCAACGGGACGGCCACTCCGGCGTCCACCACCACCACATACGCGCCCGCCTGGCGAGCCAGCACGTTGATCGCCGCGCCCCCGCGCAGGAAGTTCAGGACCATCTGGGGCGTGACTTCCTGGGGATAGGCGCTGACGCCTTGTGCGACCACACCATGGTCACCGGCAAAGACGATCACCGCCTTACGTGCCGGCCGCGGCGGAGGGCAACGGCGCGCGATGCCTGCCAACTGCACGCTCAACCCCTCCAGGCGGCCCAGGCTGCCCTGCGGTTTGGTGAGCATGTCCTGGGCGCGCCTGCGCGGCTTTCATCGCCGCTTCGTCCAGCGGCCGGATTGCATCGACTGAGCTTCTGAAGTCCATTTCTACCTCCGAGAAACAAAAAACCCCATCGCATTGGATGGGGCCGATATGATATTCGCAGGCGCGACTGTAACACGGCCTACACGGGCTTGTCAAAACGACTGGGCCGCGCGAGAATCAGGGCATGACCCTCGTCTACCTGACGCTCGCCTGGCTGGCGGGCATTGCGCTGGGGCAGTGGTTCTGGGCGCAGGGCTGGCTCAGTTGCGCGGCTGCCCGTTGGCCGTTCGGCATCCTCGCCGGGCTGGCTGCCCTGGCGATCCTGTTTCTGCGCCGGCAGCCACGCCTGGCGTTCGCGGCCGCGGCCCTGGTTGCTTTGTCGCTGGGGGCCTGGCGCTACTCGGCTCATCCATTGGCCGCCTGCCCGACGCCCGCGGACGTCGCCTATTACAACGATGGACAGCGTTTGGCCTCGCCGGCCTGGGTGACCCTCGAGGGTACAGTCGCCGGCTATCCCGAGCCGCGCGACGCACAGATACAGTACCGCTTGCGGGTAGAGACGCTGACCGTTGGCGAAGAAACGCGCCCTGTGCGCGGTGACGTGCTGGTCCGGCTCGCCCGCACCCCCGCCTACCACTATGGCGCACGGCTGCGCGTTTCAGGGTTGCTACAGACAGCGCCGATCTACGAGGACTTCGATTACCGGACCTACCTGGCTCGCCAGGGCATTTACAGCATCATGGAGCGCCCTTATGCCGTCTCCGTGGACGGGGGGCAGAAGCCCGGCGCCTGGTCCAGCTTCCTGGCGCTGCTGTACGGCCTGCGCTCGAGGGGCGAAAGCCTTCTGGATCACGTTCTGCCGGAACCCGCGGCCGCCTTGGCCAACGGCATGCTGCTGGGCATTCAATCTGGCATCCCGCGCGAGCTGTACGACGCCTTCAACGCCACGGGCGTCAGCCACGTCATCGTTATTTCGGGCGCCAACATCGCCCTGCTGAGCGGCGCTTTGATGGCGGTCGCCGGACGCCTGCTCGGGAAACGGCGAGCGGCCTGGCTGGTAGCTCCCGCGGTTGTCCTGTACGTGCTGCTCGTGGGCGCCGCCCCGGCTGCCGCACGCGCCGGTGTGATGGGTTTCTTGTACGTGATCGCCATCGCCATAGGCCGGCGGAGTCTGCCCATGATCTCCCTTTTCGCCTCAGCCTTGTTCCTCACCCTGCTCAACCCGCTGCTGCTGGGCGACCTGGGATTTCAGCTCAGCGCGTTGTCCACGTTAGGGCTGATTCTTTTCGCCTCGCCGCTGCAAAAACCCTGGACAACCTTCCTCGAGCGCAAGGTGCCCGCCGACGCCATCCGCCAGGCGATCGCGCTCCTGACAGACGGCTTGATCCTCACGCTGGCCGCACAGATTACCACCTTACCGCTGCTGATCTACGCCTTCGGCCGGCTTTCGCTGATCTCCCTGCTCACTAACGTCCTTATCCTGCCCGCGCAACCGCCGATCATGCTCGGCGGGCTCCTGACGCTGGCCGGCGGCCTGCTGTGGGAGCCCCTCGGGCGTCTGCTGGCCACGCTCCCCTGGCTGTTCCTGACCTATACCACCTGGATCGTGCGGCTCAGCGCATCTGTGCCGCTCGCAGTAGTCGACACGGGCATCCTCGCACATTCGCTCGCGCCGGCCATTTATGCGCTGCTTGCCGGCATTCTGCTGCTGCGGAAGCTCGCCGCCGGGGGTTACATCGCGCTGCCTTCTCGGCGGCGAACGCTCTGGCTGGCCGGGCTGGCGCTGCCGCTGTGGTTGGTCACGGGTCTGTTCGCCGGGCGCCCCGATGGCCGGCTGCACATCACCTACCTGCCCGGACCGGGTGGCGAGGCCGCGTTGATCAGCACACCCACGGGCCGGCGGCTTTTCCTGTGGGATGGAAAAGGGGATGGCGACGCGCTGGCGCGCGCAACGACGCGTGTGCTCGGCGGGCTCCGACCGTCCGTCGACGTGGTGATCGGCCGCGCAGGCGCCCGTCTCTGGCCTTCGGCACAGATAATCGATCCGCTCGCTCCTCTGCCCGCCCCTGCCATGGGACTCGACAGCGGGATCACCCTCACCCCCCTGGTGGCCGCGCCCGGGCCGGCGCCGGGACGCTCCGACTGGTCCGTGATGCTGGCCTACGGCAATTACCGGACAATACTTCCGTCAACATTGGGGCCGGAGGCCCAGGCCGGCTTGCTGAGCCTGGGCCAGCCGTTGAACATCACCGTCGTCAAAGCGGGCGGCCCGGGTACCGGCGCATGGCCGTCCATCGCCTTGTTGGAAGCCACCGACCCTCAGTTGATTATCTGGCCCGAAGGGACGACTTACCCGCCGGACGTCGCGGCCTGGCTGGCCGTCCACCGAGTGGCGCGCGTGCCGGCGGACGCGACGGTGGAGGTGGTGAGCGATGGCGAACGCCTTTGGCTCAAGCAATGGAGCGGCACAGGACCGAGATAATGACTTTGCCCAAAAAGGTAATTAATCCATCGCGCGCGTCGGGGTAATTGTGGTAGGGTGCACGACATGAAGAACTGGATCCTGAGAACAGTTGCAGGCGCCGCCGGATTGGGAACGTTGGCGGCGCTTTACGCGTGGTACGGGGAACGCACACGCGTTCAACTGGATCATTTCACCGTCAGTATCAGCAAGCCGGGCTTGCCCCGAGGCGGATTGACCATCCTGCACATTTCCGATCTGCACTTCCGGACCACGGACCGTATGCAAGCGGCCAAGCTGGCGCGCCTGCAGCAATTGCTGGCCGGAGAGCACTATGACCTGGTGGCGCTGACCGGCGACCTGATTCACGACAGTGCGGGCTTCGCGGCTGCGTTGGCCTTCATCGATACCCTGCAACCTCGCCTGGCAGCCTTTAGCGTACCCGGCAACCATGACTACTGCGAATCCTCACTGTGGGGCATCTTCGACGCGCGGGCAGACGGCGCGCCGGCGCCCCAGCCCGACGGTGCATCTCTGGTCACGGCGTTGGAGAGAGCGCGCGGCGCACTGGGAAAGTTCAAGGAATTCGGCCGCAAGTTGCTGGCTAACGAGCGGGTACATCTACCCATTTATTACCATGATATGCCCGCCATGAACCGCGAGCTGGAGGTTCACCGCGTCCAACCGCTGGTGAACCGCTCAACCCGTTTGGAAGGCGATGGGCTCGATCTGTGGGTGGCCGGTGTGGACGATCTGTGGGAAGGACAGCCGGACCTGGGCGCCGCGCTGGCCGCGGTGCCGGAGGACGCCCTGCTGCTGATGCTGGCGCACAACCCCGATGCCTGGCTCGAGCCTTGCATGGAACGCGCCGACCTCGTGTTGTCCGGGCATGTCCACGGCGGCCAGATCCGTTTGCCTCTGCTGGGCGCGATCCATACCCAGGGCACGCACCTGACCCGCCGCCACCCGGCGGGGTGGTTCAGGCGCGGCCAGAGCCGGATGTTCGTTAGCCGCGGCGTAGGCGAGAGCCTGCCGCTGCGCTTCGGCGTCCTGCCCCAGGCAGCCCTGATCCGGCTCATCCCCGCAAAGTAACTTCTCCTACAGACTTTGTGAATCCTTGATCAATATGACGGACGTCATCTAATCGCCGGGCGTTCTGTGCCATAATGCACAGGATTTTCGCGCGAAAAGGGCAACCCGGCGTTGTCCTGCCCTCGCCCATTGTCTCTCAACTGGTTGACATCGCAACACAGGGCAAAGGGGGTGATCGTTAGCATTTCCATCTGTGCTAGTCGCCACAATTCTGGCATCTCGTCATTTTGCGCAAAGGAGGACCGATGAAGGTTTTACCCCGAATTCTGTGGATCCTGATTGCCGTCGCGTTGTTAACCGGTCTGTTCGTAGTGGTTGCCTATGCTATGCCGGCTGAGCAGGACCAGGCGAAGCCCCAGCCGCCTGTCGCCGTGCTCAATATCCTGGCCGTCCCAGGCAATATCAAGAATGCCAACGCGATCACCGGCACCGTCAAGTACATGACCGACACGGCCGTGGGACCCAAGACTGCCACCGTCGCCCTGTTCTCCAGCGGCCTGCCTAACGTGCCGATCAGCGTGCCGGTGCACCTCTCCGTCACGGCCGCCGATCCGGCCAGCAAGGTCATGACCGCCACCTGGACCCTGACCGCGCCCCCCGGCTCGAAGGCGAAGATCAAGGACAGCAAGTCCCTGACCATCACCGAGTTCACGCCTGACCTGGTCGGCGCCTACAAGGTCGACGTCGTCCTGCAGAACGCGGCGGGTTCCGGCCCGATGGCGTCGATTCAGATGCACGCCGGCACTTACATCGGCGAGACGGCCGGCAACTGCAAGCAGTGCCATCCGAGCGTCGCAGCAGCGGTGGCTAAAACCGGCCACTATATCATCGAGAGCGACTTGATCGACAACAAGCGCACTCCCGACGTCGCGACCCATTATGCCGAGACTTGCGTGCGTTGTCACACCACCGGCTATTACCCCGGCGCGGCCAATGGCGGCTACGCCAGCGTAGAAGCCAAGGCCCAGTATACCCTGCCGACCTTCAAGGCCATCGACGCAGCCGGCAAGGGCGGCGCCAGCAACTTCGCCGCCATGCCCGCAGCCGTCAAGGCCATGGCCAACATCCAGTGTGAAGACTGCCATGGCCCGGCCGGCCAGCACGTCGCCACCGGCGCCAAGATGGCCGGCAGCATGGATAACGGCGTGTGCGACCAGTGCCACAACGGTGGCGGTAACCACCTCAAGGGCACCGATATCCAGGCTTCCGCGCATTCGGCCAAGACCGACCAGGCCTGGACCGTGCCCGTTGGCCCGGCCGAACAGGCCTGCGTGCGCTGCCACTCCGGCGCCGGC
>JADGQF010000274.1 GCA_017882045.1 Anaerolineales bacterium | reverse complement strand
CCGCCTGGGGCTGGTCCAGGAAGCCCTGGCCGACTTCGATCGGGCTCTCACCCTGGCGCCCGACACGCGCCGGTTCCTGGCGGCGCGCGGCGTCCTCTGTTTTCGCCACGCCATCGGCTGCCGCTACGATCAGGCCGGGGCCGCCTTCGAGCGCCTGCTCCAGCTGCATCCCGCTCTCGCCCTGGCCCGCCAATACCGGGGCCTGATCGCCTGGCGCCTGGGACGACCGGCCGCGGCGCTGGACGAGCTCAGCCAGGCGATCGAAGCCGCGCCGGCCCGGCCTGGACCACGCTGGCAGCGTGGCCTGGTCCACTACCGTCTGCGCCACTACCGGGAAGCCGTAGCCGACTTCAAGCAGGCCGAAGCTCTCTGCCCGGGCCGCACACGGCTCTACCTGCAGCGCGCCGCGGCCTACCATCACCTGCTTGACTATCCTGCCGCCCTGGCCGACCTTGATCGGGCGATCGAGCTGGACCCGGCCTGCGCGCTACCGAGCTGCTCGGCCGCCTACCAGCAGCGCGGGCTGGTCCAGTCGGCGTTGGGCCACCTGGATGAGGCGCTGGCCGATCTTGGCAGGGCGCTGGACCTGCGCCCCGGCGATGCTCTGCTCCACATCCAGCATGCCCAGGTGTTGCGCGAGCTGGGCCGGCCGGATGAGGCACTGGCCGGCCTGGGACAGGCGCTGGAGCTTGACCCGCGCTTGCCGGACGCCCCCTATCTGCGTGGCGTTGTCTACCAGGAGCAAAGTCGCTGGGCTGAGGCCCTGGCCAACCTGGATGCGGCGGCGGAGTTGGGGCTGCCGGGCGCCGACGTGCATTGCCGGCGCGGCATGGTCTACGAGGCTCTCGGCCGGCTGGCCGAAGCCCTGGCCGCCTATAGCGAGGCGATCCATGTCGATCCCCGGGCGCCGCTGGCTCATTACCGACGCGGTAAGCTGTACCGCGCGCGAGGCGAGGACCGCCTGGCGTTGGTCGACATGGACCGGGCCGCGGAGCTGGGGCTCGCCTCCGCTGAGGTGCATTACGATCGGGGCCTGATCTACCGCGACCTGGGCGACCAACCGGCGGCGCTGGCCTCCTTCACGCGCGCCGTCGAGTCAGACGGTTTTCACGTGGCCGCTTTCCGCGAACGGGGCCGCCTCTTCCGGGCCTTGAATCAGCCCGAACGAGCGGTAGAAGATCTGAGCTTTGTGGCTTCCCAACTGCCCGATTCGGTTGAGGCCCAGTGCGAGCTGGCCGATGCCTACTGCCAGGCCCATTCCTACTACGACGCGCTGCTGGTCTTCGACCGGGCGCTCACGCTCGACCCGACGCGCGCTGAAACCTACTACCGGCGCGGCCTGGTGCTGCAAAGCCTGGATCGGCCCATGCAGGCTCTCGAGGACTTCACCTCGGCGGCAGCGTTCGGCGGGGAAACGGCGGACCTGAACTGCAGCCGCGGCGCGTGTAACCTCAGCCTCCAGCGTTACGCTGAGGCGCTGGCCGACTACGACCGCGCCCTGCAGCTCGATCCGGGCCGGGCGGATGCGCACTATAACCGCGGCCTGCTCTACTATCGGCTGCGATCCTACGAGGAAGCGCTGGCCGAGTTCACGGCGACCATCGATCTCAACCCCAGCGACATGGCCGCCTACAGCAACCGCGGCGACGTTTGCTACCGCCTTGGCCAGTATGAAAGCGCAGTGGCCAACTTCAGCGTGGTTATCGAGATGCGCCCGGACTTCGCCCAGGCCTATTACAACCGCGGCCGCGCCCTGCAGAAGCTGAAGCGGCCCGACCCGGCCCGCGCCGACTTCCTCAAAGCGCTTGAGGTCGCGCCGGATTATCTGCTGCCGCACCGCGAGCTGGGTATCCTGCTGGCTAACACCGGACTCTACGACCAGGCGTTGCCGCACCTGGAGAAGGCTCGGCCCCTGGACGACCCGACCGTCGAGCAGTACCTGGAACTCGTCCGGCGTGGGCTCCAACCCGCCGCGCCGGTCCTGCGCCTGACACAGACGCGCCGCTAATCGGCGGGCGATGGCGCCGAGCTGTCCTGCTCGCCGGTCACCGGCAGCCTCAGCGAGACGCGCGTGAATTCTTGACTGGCGCTCTCGACTTCCAGGCTCCCGCCGATCACAGCCATCATCGTGCTGTGCAACGCCAACCCGCGGCCGGAGACTGGTTCTGGGTTGCCGCCTGCCGCGCTCTCGGCGGGAGCGAAACCCACCCCATTGTCTTCGACTACCAGCTTCAGTTCCCTGTCGCCGCCGAGGCTGATGCACAGGCGCAGGGGCCGCGCGCCCTCGACCCGACGCGCGTGCCGGGCGGCGTTGCGCATGGACTCCCTGGCCGCGCAGAAAACGACCTCGGCGATCAGGGGCGGGAGAGAGAGCGCTGCCTCCTCGGCGCCCGGCTCTATCTCCAGGTGACCTCGTCAAACGCGCCGGCCAGCTCGTGCTCGGTCACCGCCTGCAGCGCCCCGGCGATACCCAGGCGCTCCAGCAGGGGCTCGGCTGCGCCCGGCATCTCCTGTAACATCTCGGACAACTGGCGGTGCACCGCGCCCAGCAGGCTCAACGCCTCAGCCCCTTCAGCGTCCTCCCGATCCAGGCTCGTGCTGATGGCCAGCATGGCAGCATGCAGGCGCGGTAGGACGTCGTCGTGTAGCCTGCGCCGGGCCCTCCCGTCCAGCACCTGGCTTTCCGCCAATCGCTGGCGCTGCAGGGCTATCAGGCGCCGCCCCATTTCGGCCCCCGCCTGGTTGTCCAGCAGACGCTCCGAAGCCGCGCGCGCGGCTTCGATCTCTTCCTGAGAGTACAGCCCTCCGTCGCGCTTGGGGCCCACCAGCAGCGCCCCGACCAGGCCGCGTGCGCTCCACAAGGGGACAGCCCATTCCGCTCCCCCGGCTTGGGCCGGCTCGACGGGCAGGCAGATGGTCTGCGGCGAGCGGAGTAACGCTGCCGTCTGCGCGCTCAGCCAGGCCGGCGGACAACCCCGCCCGGCCGGGTAGGCCCGGGCCGGGCCGGCGAGAGGCGCCAACGGGCCGAGCGGTATCAGATAGGCGCTTTCGGCGCCGAGCAAACCGGCGCATAAGGCCTCAAATGGTCCCTGGATGTCGTGCACCGCCTGCACCGACAGGGGCAGCATCTGATCGGTGAGGCGCTGGCCGGTCACGAAAGGCCGCAGCCCTTGCATCGCCTGGTCGCGCTCGACAAACGTACGCCAACTGAGCAGGGCATAGAACACGACCAGCAGGATTGTGCTGCCGAGCAGGCCGTACACGGGGCGCAGTTGCAGGGTGAAGCCCGCGCTCAGCGCCGCGCCGTAGCCCGCCGCCAGGATGATGGCGTTGCGCCAGAGGCGCCGGAAACCATAACGCGGCAGGCTATTGCCGGTGAATACTTCGTAACGTACGATCGCCTGGCCCAGTGAAAGGACCGCCAGGGCGACCAGCCCCTGGATGACTAGGTCAAACCAGATCAGTATCAGGGTCACCTGGCGGGAGATGTGCTGGTAGAGCGCGATCCAGGTCATACCGCCGGCGACCATCAGGCTGACCAACAGGAGGGCCAGGGAAGCGCTCACCAACCAGGGGCGCGCCCGCCGCCTGCCCACGTCGCCCATCCAGCGCGCGCTTGGATCGGGCCTTGACACTGCATCCAGCGACAGGCCGGTGGTCAGCAGAACGTAAACCGAGTAGATCAGGAGCAGCCAGGGGGTGGCCGGGTTGCCAGGCCACTCGAGGTAAGCCAACTGATCCCCCGACCCCGACAGGACGAGGTCGGGGAAAGCGGGCAGCGCCCCGGCCAGGAAGATCAGGCCGCCCAGCAGCGCGCTGCATGCTGCGGGCAGGACCAGCCAGCGTCGCTGGCGTGCCCGCAGGCCCTGTGTCGCCCCCGCGCTCATGCCCGGCGGGGTGGAGGGCGCGGCGCGCGCCGGGTCCCAAAAACCCGCGTACCAGAGCATCAGCAGGTACCAGCCCAAGGGCAGCAGAAGGACCGGCCCCCAGGCCACGCGCCACCAGAACTCCAGGCCGCGGCTCGTGAAGGCGGGGTCATGCGCCAGGATGGCCGAATGGCTGACGAAGAAAAGCGCGCCCAACAGCAGGCCGCCGCCCGCCAACCCTTGGCCCCAGGCCCGGCCCCAGGCCCGGCCCCAGGCCCGGCGTTCGGCCGTCAGGAGCACGGTCAAGCCCAGCCAGAGCAACAGGATCGTGTCAAACAGCGAACCGGCCAGGAGGGCCCAATCGAGCGCGAGTGAGCCGGTCATGGTCTGTCCGGCCTCGTCAGGTCCACCGCCCGGGCCGCCGGCTCCCAAACCACCCACTGGCCGCGCTCGTCCATCACCCGCGGCGTGCCGTCCTGGTCCCAGCCGATCAGCCGGTCCTCACGGGCGATGATCCCCGCGCGCACGCGTGCGACCTTTTCTTCGGTGCCGGTCTCGTTAAGGCCCCAGGCGGTATAAATCTGTCCGTTGGTGCGGCTGACCGTGCGTTTCTCGCGCAGCCCGAGCCGGGAGGCGATCTGCTCGTTGGTCAGGCCCAGCACTAACAGGCGCGCGACCGCCTGCTCGTTCGGTTCCAGCAGTGCCATGGGCGAGCGCTCGTCTCGGATGCGCACTTCCTGCACGCGCGCTTCGATGTCCGGGTCGATGAAGCTGCGCCCGGCCACGGCGTCCTTTAACAGCGGCAGGATCATTTGTGGCAGCAGGTAGTTCGACTTGCGCACATAGGCGTAATGGCTCAGTATGCCCGAGCGCCGAAAGTCGCGATAGTAGGCGTCGTCGTCCTGGATCGAGTAGAAAACGACCGGCAGGCGCGGGTACTCGCGGCGGATGGCCACCGCGGCCGCAATGCCGTTCATCTCCGTCGCCAGTTGCACGTCCATGAGGACCACTTGTGGCGGCGTTCGGCTGTTCAGGCAGCAGGCCACTGCCTCTTCGCCGCTTGCGCAATCCGCGCGCGCGCCTCCGCTCAGCCCATCCTCAGCGAGGGCGCGCACCTCTCCGCTGGCTTCCAGCCCGGCCCGCAAGGCCCGGCGCAGGTTCGCATGGTCTTCGACGATCAGCAGGTCCAACATGCCTTTGGGCATACCCCCTTCAGGGCGACTTTGTCAAGCACTTGAGTGCAGCGCTGCCCGTCCCCGGAGCCTGGACGCCGCCTGCATCCCGGTGTATAAGCAGGCCAGATTATACACCCCCAGGCGGGGAATCAGAGGGAGGAAGCTCGTCATGTTCAGGATCAGAAATATCGTGCGCAGTTGGCTGCCCCTCGCGGTCGCCATCACCCTGCTTTCAGGCCTAATCTACGGCGCGGTGCAACAGGTGCTGCGCCAGGACGCCAACGACCCGCAGATCCAGATGGCCCAGGACACCGCGGCCGCTCTGACCGCCGGCGCGGCGCGCGAGTCGCTGGCGTCGGCAACGCCGGTCGACATCGCGCTCAGCCTTGCGCCCTACCTGGTCATGTACGACGACACCGGCCGGCCGCTCGTGGGCTCAGGCCGGCTGCACGGCGGCCTGCCGGCGATGCCTGGCGGCGTTTTCGATTACGTCCGGCGACATGGCCTGGACAAAGTGACGTGGCAGCCCGAGCCAGGCGTGCGCAGCGCGACGGTGATCATGCCCGTCGGCGGGGCGCATCCGGGGTTCGTGATGGCCGGGCGCTCGCTGCGCGAGGTCGAGAACCGGGTCGACAACCTGGGTAACATCATCCTGGTGGGCTGGTGGGGAACGATGGCGGCTGCGCTGCTTGCCGTGATCGCCGCCAAGTTCGTCTCCCGCCACTCCGGCGGGCCGTCCGGCGCCTGACAGGCAAGGTTGGGAGCCATGTGCCGCTAAATCCGGGCTGGCAAGTGTCACAGCCCGGCGAGGAGGGAGGAGATTGCGCTGCGGAGTGGGGGCAGGTCTTCATGCACAGTTCGCCAAAGTACTTCGCTGTCTACACCGAAGTACTGATGAATCACAACGCGGAGAT
>JADGQF010000273.1 GCA_017882045.1 Anaerolineales bacterium | reverse complement strand
ACTGAGCGGTAAGCCCGGGGCGCTGGCGCGGCCGCTGCCGATGGACACCTTCTTGCTGCACGCGCAGCGGGCCGACGAGGACGGCAACCTGGAGATCCAGGGGGCCAGGGGCCTGGATATGAGCATGGCCTGGGCCAGCCGGCGCATCCTGGCCACGGTCGAAGAGATCGTGCCGCGCGGCGCGCTGCGCGGCGGGCCGGGCGGCGCAGCCATCATCCCGCACAACTTCGTGACAGCCATTGCCCATGCTCCCGGCGGCGCTTACCCGGCGTCGTGCCTGCCCTACTACATCACCGACTACACCGCGCTGCTGAAAGCTACCCAGCACGTGCCCGCCCGCGTCCCGCTGCCCGAGGCCGGCCGCCTGGAGTTCCTGCGCCGCGCCGGCTGTATCACCCCCGAGCAGGCGGCGCCCGAGTTGTTCTTGCGCCACGCCGCGACCGTACGTGACGATGCGCCGCCGGCCGAAGACGAGATCATGGCCGTGACCATGGCCCGGCTTTACGACAATGACAGCATCTGCGCGGTAGGCGCGGTCTCGCCCCTGGCCATGGTGTCGTACCTGCTGGCCAAACACACCCACGCGCCGGCCATGATCATCATGCCCATGAGCAGCGGCTTCGTCGGCATCGCGGCCCGGCCGATGACCATGCTGCTGGGCGAGACGCTGGACTGGCAGACGTCGTTCATGCACTGCGGCGGCGACGATACCTATCACCAGTATTACCAGCGCGGGCTGGTGACTCACGAGGTGGTTAGCTCGGCGCAGATCGACCGCTATGGCCGCACCAACAACGTGGCCGTCAGGGTTTCAGACAGCAAGACCGTGCGCCTGCCCGGCCAGGGTGGCATGGCCGACGTGGCCAACATGCATCGCAACTTCCTGCTGTACATGACGCGCCACTCCCCGCGCTCGCTGGTGGCGGAGGTCGACATCAGCAGCGCCGCACGCGGCTTGCTGACCGACGAAGAGCGCCGCGCCGCGGGCTACCAGCCCGGCTACGTCCGGCTGGTGACCAACCTGGGCGTGTTCGATCTGAACCATGAGACGCGGCGGCTGGAGCTGGTATCCGTGCATCCCGGCGTCACCGTCGAACAGGTGGCCGAGGCCACCGGCTTCCCGCTGGAGATCAGCCCGAACCTGGTCGTGACCGAGCCCCCCACCCCGGCCGAGCTAGCCATGCTGCGCCACGTGGTCGACCCGCTGGGCATCCGGCGGCTGGAGTTCATCCCCGGTAAGGAGCGCACGGCTCTGCTTGGCGATCTGCTGGCTGCCGAGGAAGCGGTCATTGCCGGGATCCTCCAGGCCGGGGGTGACCGGCCATGATTGAGCTCAAGGGCATCACCTGGAACCACCCGCGCGGCCTGGATGGGCTGGCCGCCACCGCGGCCGAGTACCACGAATGGCATCCCGAGGTGCAGGTAACCTGGCAGACCCGTAGCCTGCAGGACTTCGCCGATTTTTCGGTGGAGCGGCTGGCCGAGCGTTTCGACCTGGTGATCTACGATCATCCATTTATCGGCGAGGCCGCGGCCCTGCGCTGCTTCTTGCCGCTCGACGAACATCTCGACGCAGCGTTCCTGAAGGACCAGGCACGTCACTCGGCCGGCGCGAGCCACCGCAGCTACCAGTGGGATGGCCACCAGTGGGCCCTGGCCGTGGATGCCGCCTGCCAGGTCAGCGCGTACCGCCCCGACTTGCTGGCCGCCATCGACTCCCTCGACGCGGGCCTGCCGGCCACCTGGGACGACGTGCTGGCCCTGGCTGCGGCCGCGCGGCGCCACGGGCGCTGGATTGCGACGCCGCTGATCCC
This sequence comes from Anaerolineales bacterium, assembly GCA_017882045.1. Lineage (GTDB taxonomy): Bacteria > Chloroflexota > Anaerolineae > CG2-30-64-16 > CG2-30-64-16 > JADGQF01. Next base: position 4,142 of record JADGQF010000273.1, on the reverse strand, counting down.
AGTGGACTCCTTGATGTGCCTGTATACGCTGTGCGCCAACGCCGCGGGACCGGGCGAGGAGCCGTGCGCCACGCCCGATTGCTTCGTGGGCCGTCCGCTGGGACGCTACGCCCTGGAACTGCTGGAGCGGCTGCACGCGGCCGGCCACCCGGGTTCGCCCGGCTGGAACCCGCCGGCGCTGCTCGACCACATGGCCCGCGAGAATGATATCGTCTACTGCCCGCTGGCCTTCGGCTACACCAATTATGGCCGCACCGGCTTCCGGCCGCAGCGGGTGCTGTTTGCCGATATTCCGTCGGCGGGCCGCGGCCCGGCCGGCGCGGTCCTGGGCGGCGCGGGCCTGGGCGTCTCGGCTCGGGCCGCGCACCCGGCCGAAGCCTGCGCCTACGCGGCCTTCGTCGCATCGGCCGGCGTGCAGCGCACAACCTACGTGGCGGCCGGCGGCCAGCCGGGCCACCGAGGCGCCTGGCTCGACCCCGGCGCCGATGCGCTGGCCGGCGGCTTTTTCGCCGCCACGCTGGCCACCATCGACGCGTCGTACCTGCGCCCGCGCCACCGCGGCTACATGGCCTTCCAGGACCAGGGCTTCGCCCTGATCTACCGCCACCTGAACGAGCATGGCAACGTCGACGCCACGTTGGATGAACTGGATGCGCTGTACCGGGCGAGTACTCAGGCCACGAAATCGCCAGGGCACTGAAGCGCACGAAGCACAATTCGCACACAAAACGGCTACCAGGCGCCCGGTGCAGAAGCCGGGTCGCTCCAGTAAGACCAGTAAGAGAGGAAAGCTATGACCACTGCCATGACGGGAACAGAAGGCCGGCAGCCAACGGCGCAAGCCGGGCCGTGCCTGGCCAGCGAGCTAACCCTGGCCCACTCGCTGGCTGCTGTGCGGATCGAGAATGAGGCCTTGTCGGCCACGGTGCTGGCCGGCAAGGGCGCGGATATTTACGAGCTGACCTACAAGCCCCGCGGCATTGACGTGCTGTGGAAGAGCCCCTGGGGCCTGAAAGACCCCGCGCACAGCGCGCCCACCAGCCACGACTCGCAGACCGCCTGGCTGTCATACTACCCCGGCGGCTGGCAGGGCATCTTCCCCAACGGCGGGGCGGCCTGCAAGTACCAGGGCGTTGAGCTGGGCTTCCACGGCGAAGCCTCGCTGGTGCCCTGGGATTACGAGATCGTCGAACCGGGAGGGGACGCGGCCGAAGTGCGCTTCTCGGTCCGGCTGTTTCACAGCCCCTTCCGGCTCGAGCGGACGCTGCGCGTCGAGGCCGGCCGGCCCGTGCTGACGGTGCGCGAGCGCATCGCCAACGAGGGCGGCATGCCGCTGGACTTCATGTGGGGGCACCACCCGGCCTTCGGCGCGCCGTTTATCAGCGGCGCCTGCCATATCGACATTGGCGCGACCACGTTCTGCGCCGATGACCTGGCCGCAGGCACCTACAACCCGGCGGAGCCGGGCGCCTGCTTCCCCTGGCCCATGGGCGAGCGGAACGGCCGGCAGACCGATATGTCGCAGGTACCGGGTCCCGAGACCCCGCGCGACATCATGGCCTACTTCCGGGATTTCGAGGCCGGCTGGTATGGCATCACCAACCGCGACTTGGGCTTCGGGGTGGGCCTGGTCTGGCCTAAAGAGGTCTTCCCCTATGCCTGGTTCTGGCAGGAGATGCACGCCTCGGCCGGGTTCCCCTGGTATCGCGGGGTCTACGTGATGGCCATTGAGCCCTTCACGTCGTTCCCCGGCCAGGGCCTGCTGAACGTCATGGCGAAAACAGGCACCCACCGCACGCTGGGCCCCGGCGAGTCGGTCGACGTGGAGTTCCGGGCGATCTTCTACGAGGCGCACGATGGCATCGAGCGCATCAACCCCGACGGCAAGGCCATCGTGCGGGGCTAAGCCAGGCAGCCAGGGGAGATGCCAGGGTCATTGGGAGGCCCGGTCCGCGATGCCCGGCCGTAAGGGCTGGGAGGCCAGACCGAGGCCAACGACGAGTTCCTTACGGCATTGGGAGACACTTTCAGGAGGTCAGGTATGGCTGACGCCGTGCAAAAGGTGGCAATCGTAACCGGCGCGGCCCAGGGCATCGGCCGGGGCATCGCTGCCCAACTGGCGAGCGATGGCTACGCAATCTTGATCGCCGATATCCGCCTGGAGGCCGCTGAGAAGGCCGCTGCCGAGCTGCGGAGCGCGGGCTCGCAGGCCGCGGCCGGCCAGGTCGACGTGTCCGACGCGGACGCGTGCAGCGCGATGGCCGCCCGGGCGGTGGAGCAGTTTGGCCGACTGGACGTGTTGGTCAACAGCGCGGGCATCAGCAAACCCGGCCCGTCACTGGAGGTCAGCCCGGCCGACTGGCAGCGCATGATCGGCATCCAGCTCAACGGCCCCTTCTTCTGCTCGCAGGCCGCGGGCCGCCAGATGGTGGCGCAGGGCTGGGGCGGCGCCATGGTCAACATCACGTCTATCAACGCCGAAGCCGCCTTCCCGCAGCGTGCGGCCTACGCCTGTGCCAAGGCCGGCGTGACGATGCTGACCAAGACGCTCGCCATCGAGTGGGCTCAATACAAGATCCGCGTCAATGCGGTCGGTCCGGCGCACACCGACACCGAGATGACGGCCCGGCTGGTGGCACAGGGGCTCTACGACCTGGAAACCGTGCAGCGCCGCATTCCCCTGGGCCGCCTGGCGCAGGTGCAGGATGTGGCCAATGCGGTCTCGTTCCTGGTATCAGACAAGGCCGATTTCATCACCGGCCATGCGTTGTATGTCGATGGGGGTTACCTGGCTTACGGGTACTGGTAAAGGGAGATGGTGCGATGGGAAACACGATGCGATTCGAGAACAGGGTTGTGCTGGTCACCGGCGGGGCCAACGGCATCGGCCGGGCCTCAGTCGAAGCCTTTGCGGCCGAGGGCGCGTCGGTGGTGATCGCCGATATCGACGCCGCGGAAGGGCAGCGGCTGGCGGCCGGCCTGTCGAGCGCGACATTCGTCCGGACGGACGTTACGAAGATGGCCGACGCGCAGCGGGCCGTGCAGACCGCGGAAGACACCTACGGCGGGCTCGACGTGCTGTTCAGCAATGCCGGCATCGCGCTCTACAGCCTGATCGAAGACGTGACCGAAGAACACTACGAACGCCTGATGGGGGTCAACTTCAAAGGCCACGTCTGGATGTGCAAATACGCCATTCCGGCCCTACGCCGGCGGGGCGGTGGAGCTATCGTCTGCACCTCCTCGGTGCAGGCTCTTTCGACCCAGACCACCGTGCCGATCTATGCGGCCAGCAAGGCCGCCACCCTGGCCATGACGAGGGGGCTGTCCATGGACCACGCGCACGAGAACATCCGCGTTAATGCCATCGTGCCCGGCTCGGTGGATACACCCATGCTGCGCAATGCCGCTAAGAACAGAACGCCCGACAACGTGGAGGGCACGATTGCCAGTTGGGGCCGCATGCACCCCATCGGCCGGGTCATCTGCCCCGAAGACGTCGCCAAGCTGGTGCTGTTCCTGTGCAGCGATGATGCCAGCGCGCTGACCGGCGCCTCGTACCTGGTGGACGGCGGCCTGATGGCCAAGCTGCCGGTGATCCTCCCCGACGCCGCGGGAGAGACTGGGGAGGTAGCCTAGCATGGCCGGCCTCGATTATCGCCAATGGATGCAGCAGCCGCTGATCTGGACCGAGCGCATACGCTCGCGGGCCCTGGTGTGGACGCCTGACGCCCGCTGGTTTATCAACGATCCCCTGGGGCAACTGGCCCACTCGCATGACGATGCGTCGGAGATCCTGTACATGACCGCGGGCCAGCTCGACATCCAGATCGGTCCGGCCCGCCAGCGGGTGGGCCCGGGCGACCTGCTGATGCTGCCGCCGGGCACCTTCCACAACTACTGGTTCGCGGGCGACGAAACCGCCTGCCTGTTCGTGGTGGTAACACCCAACCACAAGAACGCGCGCTGGCGCTATAAGAATTTCCCGCCAGAGGCGTACCAGCGCACGGGCCAGATCGCCAACGTCTTCCGCGACGAGCCTATGCCCTCGGACGAGCGCATCACCACCAACGTGGCTACGCTGGCGCCCGGCGAGGCCGATGACGGCGCGGCGGAAACGCAGCGCGAGAAGGTGCTCTACG
>JADGQF010000272.1 GCA_017882045.1 Anaerolineales bacterium | reverse complement strand
GACGCTGTAGCGCCCCTGGGCGTCGGTTAACTGGTAGCCGCGCAGGGTGTAGCCCGAATTATCGTACTGCCCCTGGGCATCCGCCTGCCAGAAGTCGACGCGCGCCCCGGCCAGCGGCTTGCAGCTGGCATCGAACACATAGCCCGTGATCGTCAGCAGCGTACCCTTCGCGCCCGGTCCCGCCAGCGTCGAGTTCTCGGGCGGGTTCGCCTTGTAATACGGCCCTTCCGTCAGCGCGGGGGTGAGCGCGCCGGGGGTGCAGGTGGCGGGCGGGTTCGCGCTAGCCGCCGCCGCAGTGGGAGCGGCCGTCGCCGCCGCAGCCGGCGCAGCTGTCGCCGCGACAGTTGCCGTCGCCTGCGCCACCGTCGCTTGCGTGGCCTGGGCGAGCGGGGCCGGTTGGTTGCCGCCGGCGCTCGACCCGGCGCAGGCGGCGAGGAGCAGGGCGGCCAGCGCCATGACCGCTATGGTAAGGCTCTTGTTCAGCCTGATCTGCTTCATTGGTTCCTCCAGCTCCGTCATCTTGACATTTGTCCTCAACGCGGGATTACTGCGTGCATGGTCAGAAATCACGCCTCACATACTCTTTTCTGTCAGCCAAATCACAGAGTATAATATCCACCAACAGACCCAGGAAGGAGCCAGCCATGACCGACATTCGATCCATCGTCGAGCAAATGACCCTTGAAGAGAAAGCGGCGCTGTGCACCGGCGCCAGCAGCTGGACGACCCAGGCAGTCGAGCGCCTGGGCGTGCCCTCGATCTTCGTCTCGGACGGCCCGCACGGGGTGCGCCGGGTAAAGGACGTCGATTCGCTTTCCGATCTCAGCCTGCCGGCGACCTGTTTCCCCACGGCTTCGAGCCTCGCCGCCACCTGGGATACCGGCGTGCTGCGCGCGCTGGGGGAGGCCCTGGCCGAGGAGTGCATCGCCCTGGGTGTGGACGTGGTGTTGGGGCCGAGCAACAACCTGAAGCGCACGCCGCTGTGCGGGCGCAACTTCGAATACTACTCGGAGGACCCGTTCCTGTCGGGCGAACTGGCGGTGAGCTTCATCGACGGCGTGCAGAGCCGGGGGGTGGGCGCCTCGCTCAAGCACTACGCGGCCAACAACCAGGAGTTCCAACGCTTCTCGATCGACGCCGAGGTTGACGAGCGCACGCTGCGCGAGATCTACCTGCCCGCATTCGAGACCGCCGTCAAGCGGGCGAAGCCCTGGACGGTGATGTGCGCCTACAACAAGCTCAACGGGACCTACTGCTCCGAGAACCATTGGCTGCTGGTGGACACGCTGAAGGATGAGTGGGGCTTCGAAGGGCTGGTCGTCTCCGACTGGGGCGCTGTGCACGACCGCGTGGCCTCGCTGCGTGGCGGGCTCGACCTGGAGATGCCCGGCCCGCGCGACCGGCGCGTCAAAGCGGTGGTAGAGGCAGTGCGCGCCGGCACCCTGGACGAAGCAGTGCTGAACGAGTCCGTGCGCCGGATCCTGGGCGTGGTCTTCAAGGCGGCCGCGACCCCGAAGGGCGGCACGTTCGACGCGCCCGCCCACCACGCCCTGGCGCGCAAGATCGCCGCCGAGGGCATGGTCTTGCTCAAGAACAACGGCCTGTTGCCGCTGAAGAACCGCCAAAACATTGCCGTGATCGGCCGGGCGGCCAAGGAACCGCACTTCCAGGGCGGCGGCAGCTCGCACATCAACCCCACGCAGGTGGATATCCCCTTCGACGAGCTGCAGCGGGCCGCCGGAGGCGCCGAGCTGAGCTACAGCGAAGGCTATCCGGCCGACGACACCCTCCAGCCGGCCCTGGTCGAGGCGGCGGCTGCGGCGGCCCGCGCGGCTGAGGTGGCGCTGATCTTCGTCGCCCTGCCGGCTTATAAAGAGTCCGAAGGCTACGACCGGGCGGATCTCGACCTGACCGCGCAACAGGTGGCGCTGATCAAGGCCGTCACAGCCGTGCAGCCGGACACCGTCGTCATCCTCAACAACGGCTCGGCCGTCGTGATGGGCGAATGGCTCGACGGGGCGGCGGCGGTGCTGGAGGCCTGGATGATGGGCCAGGCCGGCGGCGGCGCTGTGGCCGACGTGCTCTTTGGGGCGGTCAACCCCTCGGGCAAGCTGGCCGAAACCTTCCCGTGCGCGCTGGCCGACACCCCGGCCTATATCAACTACCCCGGCGGGAACGGGGAAGTGCGCTACGGCGAGGGCCTCTTTATTGGTTACCGCTACTACGATGCCAAGGGGATGCCGGTGCAGTTCCCCTTCGGCTACGGCGGCAGCTACACCAGCTTCGCCTACAGCCCGGCCCGGGTCTCAGCCGAGACCTTCCGCGACGTGGACGGAGTGAGCGTTTCGCTGGAGGTGACCAACAGCGGCCAGGTCGCGGGCAAGGAAGTCGTGCAGGTCTACGTCCACGACCACCAGTCCGCCCTGGTGCGGCCGCCCAAGGAGCTGAAAGGCTTCGCCAAGGTCGCGCTTGCGCCGGGTGAGAGCAAGACGGTGACGATCCACCTGGATTGTCGCGCCTTCGCCTATTACCACCCGGGCTACGGGCGCTGGATCACCGAGGACGGCCAGTTCGACCTGCTGGTCGGCGCCTCTGCGGCCGACATCCGCGCCGTGCAGACGGTCACGCTGCAGTCGACGCTCGCCCTGCCCAGCATCCTTGACCGTGAATCGACCCTGCGCGAGTGGCTGGCAGACCCGCGCGGCCAGGCCGTGCTCGAGCCGATTTCCCGCCCGATGATGGCGCAGATGAGCGCCGCGTTCGGCGGCGGAGAGAGCGAGGCAAGCCCCTCGATCGGTATGGACGCCATGCGTTTCATGATGGACTTGCCGTTGCTGAGCCTGCTGCAGTTCCAGGAAAGCGCCCTGCCCATGCCCGCCGAGGACCTGGTCGCCGGCCTGTTGGCGCAATTGTAGGGGCGCCTCAAAAGGGGAAAGGCAATGAACACCCACCGCCCGTTCCAATCTGACGCCGACCGCGCCGCCTTGACCTGGCTGCTGGAGCCTGACTCGCCCGGGGTCAGGTATCTCGCCTTGCGCGATCTGTTGGGCCGCAAATTCAACGATGCGGAGCTGCACGAGGCGCGCCTGGCTGCGCACACCGAGGGACCGATCGCCGAGATCCTGGACATGATGTTTGATGCGGGCTATTGGGTTGAGCCCGGGCCGGGTTATCACCCGAAGTATCGCTCGACGGTCTGGGCAGTTATCACGCTCGCGCAGCTCGGCGCCCGGGTCGAGCACGATGAGCGCATCGCCTGGGCCTGCGACTACGTCCTGGACCACGCGCTGACCCCGGGCGGCCAGTTCACCACGACGGGGAAGCCCAGTGGCACCATTGACTGCCTGCAGGGCAACCTCTGCTGGGCGCTCTGCGAGCTTGGCTGCGGCGATCCGCGCCTGGACTCGGCCTACGAATGGATGGCGCGCAGCGTCACCGGGGAGGGCATTGCGCCCGCCGGCGACGGTCAGTTCGGCCCGCACTACAATTCGCTAAAAAGCGGGCCGCTGTTTGCCTGCGGAGCCAACGGCCACCAGTCCTGCGCGTGGGGGGCCGTCAAGGTGCTGCTCGCCTTCGCAGCCTGGCCGGCCGAGCTGCGCACGCCCCTGATCGAGCGGGCCATCCGGCAGGGCGTGGACTTTCTCTTCAGCACCGATCCGGCGCTGGCCGGCTATCCGACCGCCGAGGGCGGCAAGCCGAGCGCCAACTGGTGGAAATTTGGCTTCCCGCTGTTCTACATCACCGATCTGCTGCAGCTTGTCGAGGCGCTGGCCGGCCTGGGCTACGGCAGCGACCCGCGCCTGGCAGGCGCGCGGGCCTTGATTCGCGAGAAGCAGGATGCGCAGGGACGCTGGCCCCTGGAATACGACTATACAGGCAAGATGTGGCTGGATTTCGGGCCGAAAAAGGCGCCCAACAAGTGGGTGACGCTGCGAGCCTTGCGCGTGCTGGCTGCAGTGTAAGATTTCGGGTGAGGCATTGCTGCAACTATTTGTCAGGAGACGTCTGTCAACGATGCAACCAGGGTTGCCAGCGGCGGCATCGCGCGGCGTAGATGGTGAGGATAGTGTTTGCGGCATGCGCGCACATACGCCCGGTAACCGCGCGTGCTTGCCTGAAACAGCGCGCGCAAATGCGACGTCGCCGGGGCGCCGCTATTCTCTCGTTCAGCCGGCTTGGCGATCTACCCCACAGCCAGACAGGTGACCGTCTCCATCACACCGGGGGCGCAGCGGATCGTCTCCGACACGAACCGGCCGATACCGGCCAGGTCCGGTGCTTCGATTTCCGCGATCACATCATACGGGCCGAAAGTGAAATCCGCTTTGAGGACACCCGTGGTACTGCGCAGTGTGCTCAGAAGCTCCCACTCCTCCCCCGAACGGACGCGGGTCAAAACATAGGCTCTCATGTGCATGCCTCCTTCCTCAGACCTGTCCCCCCTATCTCCTTATCGCGCCCCACAACCCGCTTGTCAATCGGCGCGCGAGAACCGAGGAGTCATGCTTCCAGGGAGCATCTCTCATGTGTTTGGTCGCACCTCAGGGGCAACGCACGATGCCCTGCGCCCACAGGCAGCCGCCGCATACGGGGAAGGTGTTCCCCTTACAGTCTTCTTCGTTCGACTCGTCCAACTCACACCCGCCACAGAACACGCAGGGTGCGAAATCGAAGGCCTGCACCTTGCGGCGGAAGGCGGCATACGGGTCCGAGGCCCAGATGTCCGCCAACGATTGCTCGGCGATGCTGCCGAACGACGAATCCTTCACGTGCTTCCAGCGGCTGGCCACGAAGACGGGATGCGCGTGCAAGAGAGGGGTGCAAGGGCTGACCCGGCCGTCCCAGCGGATGGCCGTAGCCCCGCCCTGCACAAACGGGCAGTAGTCGCTCTGTCCGGCCGGGTCGGCGCCGGCCAGATCCAGGTTGTCGGCGCGGCCCAATAGCGCCAGCAGCGCGGGGCCGGTGGTCTCGTCGAAATCGATCCGCGGCAGATGCACCCGGGGCACCTCGTGCGACTGGCTGTAGCGCCCCATGCCGATCGAGCGCCGGTAGAGGATCTCGTCCAGCATGTCGGGGGTATGGGGCAGCAAGTTGGTGACCAGGACATCGCTCGCGTGGACGGCCATTGCCAGGCGGTACAGTCCCGGCAGCTCGTCGATGTTGGAGCGCATCGCCACGAAGGCCAGCCCGATCTCAGGCAGGATCCTGCGCTCTCGCAGCCGCTCGTGGTAAAGCCCGCGGATGTGGTCGCTCACCTCGGCCAGCTGCCCGCCACGTCGGATGGCTGCATAGCGTTCCGGCGTCACGGCATCCACGGAAAACCACACCCGGTCGACGCCGAGATCGATCAGGCCCCGAGCCATGGCGGCGTCCACCCGGGTGCCGTTGGTGACCATCTCGACCCGCGCGCCCAGGTCTTTCGATAGGCGCAGCATTTCGAGCAGCTCCGGGTGCACGGTCGGCTCACCGTAGCCGGCAAAGACCAGCGTGGGAGGTTGCGCACCCGCGCGCTCCTGCGCGCCCGCGTGCAACTGCGCGATCAGGCTGCGGAAGAGAGCGAGAGGCATTTCCCCCAGCGGCTCATCCCAACCGTTACGCACGCAGGTGCGGCAGGCCAGGTTGCAGCGGGTGGTAACCTCCACATACACCCTCGTCAGGCGATCTGCTTCCCCGCCCGCCCGCCCAGCCGGGGCCGCCGCCGGGGCCACACCCCATCTCGCAGCACCGGCAAACGCGTGCGGCCCCCCGGGCTTAAGGCTCAACACAGCCGCGATGTCTTCTGCTATCGTTGGCGAAGGTTTGTGCATGCTTGCTTCCCCCCTCCCCATATCATACACCGTCGCGCGTTCGTCCGGATAGGACTTCCGTCACATAGATCCGCCTCTTTCAGGCGCAGTCAGTTTTTGGCAATCAGAACATCTCATGCAAGTGCGGCGTGGCCGGGGGAAACGGGGCGCGCATGGCGGCCTGCGG
>JADGQF010000071.1 GCA_017882045.1 Anaerolineales bacterium | reverse complement strand
TCATGTCCGCCACGATCTCCGACTTGTCACCCGCATATTGGAATGCATACCAGACGCGCTGCCCAGCGGCAAGCGTTTGCGCCGCCGATGGGACAGGCAAAGCGTTGCCGGGACCGGTGCCCACTGGCGCGGCCGGTGCCGCAGCGAAGGCCGCGCTCGCGCCGAACACGCCGAAAACACTGACCAGTAACGCCACGACCATTAGAATCGACAGTTTCCGAGACATAAAGCACTCTCCTCGAGGAACAGAAGACAGCAGAGGTCACGGCGCAGTCCTCAACCGGGGAGCACTACCCCCCCTGCGCTGCGAGCTCAGACTCGCTTCGTGTGCATGCTGCCTGGTGAATGTGGTAATAATGATAAGTATAGGACTTATTGGCGCGTGGGGAATGTGAGAGATCGTGCAATGTAACGGGATGTTAACCCGCCTTTAACCCGTAGATCACACAGCAACGCCGGCGCCGGTTCTATGTAGCCAACTTCCGGGGGCGAACGGGCCGGTGGTGGACTCTCCGAAGGGACGGCCGCTCGCCGCCCGTGGACGTGCAGAGGAAAAGGGTGTGGATATCCCGATAGGAGCCAGCGCGGCGACTACTGCCTGATGACCAGCGGCCGATACGTATGATGTAGCGCGATATGGAGGGGGGGTGCGGGGGGCATGCCCCCGCAAAAGTGGCGACGGGTAGATTCGAACTACCGACCCAGCGATTATGAGCCGCTTGCTCTAGCCTCTGAGCTACGTCGCCATGCGTGCGGTGTAGGGCTTCAGACCGATTGGGATGAGCGATCCAGCGGATAACCAGCCCACACCGGCGCTGATCATACCATAGGCTCCCTTGAGTGTCAAAGGAACCGGCCACATTCTGAAAAGAGGCCTCGCTTAAGAAGCCCTTAAGTTTTCTGGTGTGCTTGGTTAACTTTGCGGTGCCATTCTGGAGCGGGGAAAAACGACCGCCGTGGCCAAGGCGTCTCTTAAACTACAATGGCCCGTGGTAAGTACCACGGGCCATCACACTCAGGTAGCGGGGGCAGGATTCGAACCTGCGACCTTTGGGTTATGAGCCCAACGAGCTGCCACTGCTCCACCCCGCAATGCACGAGTTATTATACTCAGGTCATTCTATTTGTCAAGATGAGGTAGCCGTTTCCACAGGCTCATCCAGAAGGGCTCGCTCGCCTGCGGAACCTCGGTAACTGGCACCGGCGCTTCGGCTTGAACACTCGACGGCAGGGCGACTATTCTGGTTTCGCCCGGATAGCTATAGCCATAGTACAGGCGCGCCTTCATCTCGATGTTGGCGCCGGTTTGCGTCTCCGCCAGCGCCTCGCGCAAACGCTGATTCTGCTCCTCCAGAGTTTGCAGCTGCTGCTGGGCCGCCCGCTGCCTCGCCATAACCTGACTCTTCTCGCCGGCCAGGTTAAAGAAACTCACTCCGAAAAAGATCACGACCAGTACAGCGGCCAGAATCCAGAGCTGCGAAGTGTCGGGTAACAGACGTCGCCAACGAGGCTGGGACATCACCCGTTCCTTTATCTGAATCCGGGTCCTGAGGCAAACGATCCCACGACGCAACCGTCGCGGGATCTATGTTGCTGTGCCGAAGGAGGGAGTTGAACCCTCACGAGGTCAACCCTCACTAGGTCCTGAACCTAGCGCGTCTGCCATTCCGCCACTTCGGCCGGAGTCGGTTACCAGATTGTCTAATTTATACCACTACTGCGGCGAGGTGTCAAATTTCGGTGTTCCTCCCCCAACGGTGATGCGCTTGGTGACAATGTACCAATGGGCAAAATCCCGGAAGCGGTCGGCCGGCATGTTGAGCGGGCCTATCTGCACGTTCTTAACCTTGTCCCGCACGCCATAGGTGTAGATGGGGTGATAAAGGAGCAGCGCCGGCGCCTGCTGGCCAAAGATGCGCTGAAAGTCTACGTAGAACTGCCGGCGCGCGCCCTGGTCGGTGATCGCGCGGGCCTTCTGGATGGCCTCGTCGGCAGCCGGATCACTCCAGCCTGCATAGTTCTGACCATCCTTGATCTGGGTCGAATGCCACAGAGGGTATGGATCAGGATCGCCGCGCTGCTCCCAATCTACCACGGCCGCGTCAAAACTGCGCGGTTGCAGGAAATCCGTGGTGAGACCGGCGAGGGTGACCGGCTGAGCGGCCGCCTGAACGCCGATGCGCGCCCAGGCCGCGGAGAGGGCCTCGAGCAACGGCCGGTTGCTGCCAACCAGGACAAAAGCCAGCTTGATCTTGTCCTTCTCGCGCACTCCATCCCCGTCGGTATCCTTCCAGCCCGCCTCATCCAGCAACTGGCGTGCCTTAGCCAAATCGTAGGCGTACTTCGGCACGTCGGGATCGTAAGCCCAGGTGCCGGGCAGGATCGGACTGTTGGCGATAATCCCCTGGCCATGGAGCACGTTGTCGATCAGGCTCTGGCGATCGAGCGCATACAACAGGGCCTGGCGCACGGCGACGTCTTTGAAGAAGGGCACATTGGGGTTCTGCTGATTGAGATAGACCAGTGTATAGCCCGACGTGGGCGCGGAGAACAACTGAAGGTCCTGGCGCTCCGTGGCCGCGGGCATGTCCTCGGGCCAGATCCAACTGACGCCGTCGATTTCCTTGCGATCAAAAGCCGCCAAGAGGCTCTGGTGATCGGGGTAGAAGCGAAAGGTCAGCCCGGTGAGATAAGGGTTGAAGCCTGCATAATAACGCCGGTTGGGCGCGAACTCGGCATGCGTGGCGGTGATCTGGCTGACTTCGAACGGTCCGGTGCCCACCGGGTGCGTGTTCAATTGCGAGCTGAGCATCTGCGTGATCGGCACGCGCGCCCAGAGGTGAGCCGGCAAGAGACCGATGGTCGTATAGTCAAGGAAAGGCGCGAGGGGCTGCGCGAGCTGAAAACGCACGCTTGAGCCATCCGGCCCGTCAGGCGCCGTCACTTTGACCGCGCGCCATAGCACGCTCAGCCACTTGAAGCCGGGAAAGTCCGGATTCTGCATTGCGCCGACAGTGTACAAAACGTCCGCGGCAGTGACCGGGGCGCCATCGTGCCAGCTCAGTCCATCACGCAGCTTAAAGTCGTACGTCAGGCCGTCGGCGCTGATCTTCCACTCGCCGGCCAGATCGGGAACCACATTGCCCTGCTCGTCAAGGCGGGTCAGGCCGTTGAATAGCAGGGCTGAGAGATCGCTGTCTACGTCGTTGTTCTGGCTAAGAAGAGGGTTGAGAAACTGGGGGCTGCCTGCCACCCCTTCAATATAGGTGCCGCCCCGCTCGGGAACGGTGACCGTCGTGAAATTATAAGCGGCGTAGCTCAGCAGCGCAGCTAAGAGCAGGATGCCCAACAGGGCAATGGCTGCCTGCCAACGGAGATACTTGCCCAACTCAGCTCACAATGGCGGTGCCTAGCGCCAGCGCGAGGAACACGATGCCCAGGACGATGGTGGAGTTGAACATGGTCTTCTCGACGCCGCGACGGGTCTTGTAAACGCCCATGTCACCGCCGCCGAACATGCTGCTCAAGCCGGCGTCTTTGGCCTGTAGCAATACCAGCGCGGTGAGCGTGATCGCGACGACGATCTGCGCGAGATAGAGATAAGTCTTCACCGGTACTTGTGCCTCCTCACTGATTCAACTGATCAAGCGGCGATTATATCACGGGCAAGGATGGGGAGCAAAAATCGGAACGCGAATTGTCTTGCTGCCTCTGCCACAGGCTGTAATAGACCGCATGCTTACGCAGCAGCTCGTCATGCCGGCCGCGTTCGACCAGGCAGCCGTCACGCAGGACAAGGATTTCGGCGGCGGTTTCCAGGCCTGACAACTGGTGCGTGATCGCCAGCGTGGTCCGGCCGGCCATGAGCGCCTGGATAGCTTGCGTCACGCTGCGCTCGGCCAACGGGTCCAGGTGAGCAGTCGCCTCGTCCAGAATCAGGATGGGTGCGTTTTTGAGCAGCGCGCGGGCGATGGCGAAGCGTTGGCGCTCCCCCCCGCTGAGGCGCAGGCCACCTTCGCCGATCCAGGTGCCATACCCCTCGGGGAGCGAAAGGATGAAGTCATGGACGCCGGCCTGCTGCGCGGCCCGTTCCATCTCGGCCTGCGAGGCAGTCGGCCGGGCCAGAAGCAAGTTGTCCCGCACTGTGCCGTTGAACAGAAACGTGTTCTGCCCCACCACCCCGATGCGCGCGCGGAGGTCCTCGACGTCGTATTCAGACAACTCGCGCCCGTCGACCCATACGTGGCCCTCGGTGTAGCTCCAGAAGCCAAGCAGCAGGTTGGTCAGCGTGGACTTACCTGCCCCGCTCGGCCCGACGACGGCCACCCACTGGCCTTCGTCAATGCTGAAACTGAGCCCTTCCAACGCGCGGCGCGCCGCCGAAGGATAGCAAAACGAGAGACCCTGGACGACGATCTGGGGTTTTGCGTCGCGGACGTCAGGCTGGGACGCGCCGAATGGCTGACGTCCGCTCATTGGCTGAGGGGCGCCGCGCCGGCGGCGTGCGTCGCCCGAGGACGCAGCCGGCTGCCCGGCATCCAGGATCTCAAATAGCCTTCGCCCGGCCTCGCGGCTGCCCTCCAGGTGTTGGGCGGCCTGAGCCAGGGGCACGACCGCCTCAAAACTGGCTGCAGCCGCTAACATGACCACTGCCAGGTTGACGCCATCCAGGAGGCCGGCGCGAACCAGTGGCGTGGCGACAACCAGTAGCGCCAGGCTGGCCAGGCTGGCGAGCAAGTTGTCCAGCGCGCCGGTAAGCCCGCCAAAGGAACCCAGACGGGCTTGCAGGGCGGCCAGGCGCCCGCCCAGATCCCGCACCCGTCCTAGCTGGGTCCCTTCCTGGCCGAATGCCAGTTGATCGGACAAACCCTGGATGCCGTCGACCAGGAAAGCGCCCAGTTCTGCGCGCAATCTCACCGTTTCGCCCGCCAGGTTGCGCCCTAACCGCCTGCCCACGAGCGGCACGCCCAGGCCGGCAGCCAGCAAAAAGAAGAGCAGGACCGCCGCTAACGGACGCGCAAAGCCCGCCAGAAACAGCCACATCGCCAACGTGACCAGGACGGCCACCGCCGGCGGAGCGACCACGCGCACGTAAAAGTGCTGCAAGGTTTCGATGTCAGAAACGACGCGCGCTAACAGGTCCCCGCTCCGATACCCCTCAAGCCCGGCGGGCGCCAGGGGCTCGATTGCCTGGTAGAACCAGATGCGCAGACGAGCCAGCAGCCGGAATGTGATTTGATGCGAGACCAGGCGCTCCAGGTAACGAAAACCACCGCGTGCAATGCCGAAGAAGCGCACCCCCAGGATCGCCATCTGCAGAACGGCGATGGACGGGCCGAGCGCCGCGCTGGCGATGATCCAGGCCGAGGTCGCCATCAGACCGACACCGCTGGCAATGGTCGCGAAACCGAGCAGGACGGCAAGCGCGATCCAGGCCCACAACGGGGCCAGCAGCGCCAGCAGGCGTCGAATGACGGGGTAGCGAATGCGCGCGGCCGGGAACCCGCGCGCCATTACTGCATGGCCGATGGCCGGGAGTGGACCGCCGGGCAGACTCTTCATCGCCAGGCCCGCCGTCCCATCGGACAAGGCAGCCTGCGGCAGGCCGTCGCCCTCCAATTCTGGGAGCGTCCCAGCCATACCGATCTGCTCCCCACCTCCGTCACCGGCCGCTCCGGCCCCGTTCACGTCCAGCATGCGCCGGTAGAGGCCTCCGCCCTGCCTCAGCTCGGCATGGCTGCCGACTTCGGCCAGGCGCCCCTCCGCAAGAACGAGGATCTTGTCCGCCTGGGCAATGGTGCTCAAGCGATGGGTGATGATGAGGGCCGAGCGCCCCGCCAACAGGCGCCGGATCGAGTCCTGGATCAGAGCTTCGTGTTGCGGGTCAAGGTTCGCGGTGGCCTCGTCGAGTATGACCAGCGGCGCGTCCTTCAAGAAAGCACGCGCCAGGGCAATACGTTGCGCCTCTCCGCCGCTCAGCCGGGCGCCGCGCTCGCCGATCAGGGTCGCGTACCCTTCGGGCAGCGCCCGGACGAACTCGTGGACGTGTGCCTGTCGGGCGGCCGCCTCCACCTGCTCCGGCCCGGCATTTGGCCGGCCAAGACTGATATTCTCCGCCACTGTGCCATAGAAGAGGTAGGGATTCTGCGGCACCCAGGCTACCGACGCACGCCAGCCTGCCGGCGACCAGGCGTCCAGCGGCGCGCCATCCGCCGTGATCCGGCCGGCGGACGGTTCCACGAAGCGCAATAGAAGTTGGGCGATAGTGCTCTTGCCTGCACCGCTGGGTCCCACCAGCGCCACCTTCTGGCCGGGAGCGATCTCCAAACAAAGTGATTCCAGCGCCGGAAGTGAGCGACCGGGGTAGGTGTAGGAGACGTTCTCAAAGCGGATGGTGGGCGGCGCGCCCGAGGGGACGGCCAAGCGAGGGATCGCCGGAGAAACCTGCTCGCCCCTACCTTCACCGGTGGCCGGATGTTCCGCCCGTGCCCCCGGCAGCGTGTCCAGAATCGCGAAGATGCGCCGGGCGGCGCTTACCCCGGCCATCGCCGCATGGAATCGCAAACCCAGCAGCCGCAAAGGCAAGTAAAACTCAGGCGCGAGGATCAACACGAAGAACGCCTGGGCGAATGACAGATGGCCGTACAGAAGACGCAGGCCGATCTCGACCGCGACGACGGCGGTGCTGAGCGTGGCAACCATCTCGAGCACCAGGGCAGAAAGGAAACTCACCCGCAGCACGTCCATCGTGGCCTCGCGAAAACGCTCGCTCATCTCCGCGATGACCTCCACCTGCTCGCGACTGCGCCCGAAGAGCTTGAGAGTGGTCAGGCCCTGCAGCACATCCAGGAAGTGCGCGCTCAGGCGGCTGAGGGTCGTCCACTGCCGGCGGGTCAGGCCGTCGGCAAGGGTGCCGATCAACGCCATGAAAACGGGGATCAACGGGGCGGTGAGGAGCAGCACGAGGCCGGAGATGGCATCCAGGGGAAACACGAAAACGAGGACGGTCAGGGGCACCAACGCTGCCAGGGCCAACTGCGGCAGGTACTGGCTGAAATAGGCGTCCAGGGCCTCGATGCCCTCGACCACGGTATTGGTCAGTTCTCCGCTGCGCTCACCTTCCGCGCTCGCCGCGCTGTGGGTGTAGGCCGGGCCCAATGCCTGCAGGTGGGCAAAAAGGCGGACCCGCAGCTGACTCTTGACCCCGGCTGCCACACGCGCCGCGGCGCTCTCGCCACCCCACATGGCGCCGGCACGCACTATGGCAACGAGCAGCAGGGCGATCAGGCCGGGGCGCAAGGCCGGCAGAGTCGCGCCGGACAGAAATACCTGCGCGACCGCCTGGGAAAGGTAGCGGGCTTGCAGTACGGTCAGGATGCCTCCCGACAGGCCCAGTCCTATGGTCAGCGCCAGCGCGAGACGTTCGTGGCGCGCCGAGCGCAAGAGCCGGCTGTCGAAGAGGCTACCAAACATCGAGGGCTCAGGCCTCCGATCGCCGGCCGTGCTTCAGCATCGAGCGAGCACGCGCCAGCGCCAGCGGCTGCACGCCGGGCGAGAGCGCCTGCTTCAGAAAACCCCAGGCCAGCAGAATGAGGAGGACGGTTCTGGCTGTGACGGTCAGAAAGAGTATCCAGTGCTGTTCGGGGAAGAAGGAAATGTAAAGCAGGATCTCGACCAGGTTCAGCGCGCCCCACAGGCCCAGGTAAGACCGTCCCTGGCGGTTGGGGTAGAGGATGACCAGCAGCGGCGCGATCCAGGTGATGTACTGCGGGCTGTAGCCCCTTGAATAGAGGATGAGCAAGGTCAAGGTGAAAGCCGCGCCCGCCAGCACCTGGCGCGGGCGGCTGATGGCGTAATGGCCATAAGCACGGAGATAGAAGAGAGCAAAGAGGAGACCGAACGCCCCGGTGATCAATGCCCAGGGCAAGGTCGAGCCATGCACGGCCCATTGAGCGCTCGCGACATCGAAATGCTGCGCCAGCGGCGCCACCCTGCCATAGCCGTAATAATGATCGAGAAGGGCCCAAATTGTCTCCCACGAAGGACGTACAAACGCCGTATGGACGGAGGCCAGCGTCATCGACGGGTCCAGCAGGAAAAAGGGCGCCGTAAACAGCAGCACAACACTCCCGGCGATCGCCGCGTAGCTCGCCTGGCGCCGCAGCCCACGCAGAGTGCACAACGCGATAGGCAACGCCATCAGCGGGAAAAGCTTGCTGACGATGCCCACGCCGACTGCCACCGCACTCCAGTGTTCCCGGCCTGTCAGCAACAAATAAAGCGCGGCCAGGTACAGGCAAACCGGCAGGACATCAAACCACCCCGTCCAGAGGTAGCAGGGCACAAAGAACGCCAGGTAGAGCAGGGCGCTGTACAGGGCAGGACCGCCGCTGAGGACGGCCCCTGATCCAAGGCTCCAGACACCGCCCGGTCCGGAGCGAGTCAGCGGCGGTCGGGCGAGACGCGGGCGGCGAATCGTGATCTCGGACCGCTGCAGCAGCGAGGCCAGGCGGTAAAGCAGCCAATACGCGCACAACTCGCAGGCGATCAGAAAGCCGATGAGCAAGAGGTAGAACAGCCGCTCGGCGGTCGCGCCGGCAGCCACCAGCAGGCTGAGTTTGTAGGCACCAATGATGATCCAGGGGAAAACCGGCGGGTATTCGGCCCAGAAGTGGATATAGGGGTACAGTCCCTGGTCTGACATACGGGCCAGGTCCAGGAAGTAACGCAGATCGTTCGGATCGCCGCGGCCTGGCACGAGGGCAACGCGCACAACAAGGACCAGCACGCGCGAAATAACAAGCGCCAGGGCCAGGAGGCGAAAATCGATCTTAACCCGCCCGGTCAGGCGGGAGAATCTTGCTGATTGCACTCGGTTACTCGTCACATCCCAGGCCGAGTACGGGAAGAAACCAGGTTCCTGAAAAAAACGTGCGTTTCCCCGAAACCTGGTTTCTTCGGCTCATCCGGCCAGCTGCTCCTCGAGCAGAACTAATACTTCAACGACTGCCCGGTCACCCGAGCACGGTAGATCCAGTAGTTCCAGGCCTGGTAGATCAACACAATGGGCACGAAGATGAGGGCCACGATGCTCATCACCTTCAACGTGTAAGGGCTCGACGACGCGTTGTAGATGTCGAGGCTGAACTTCGGATCTAGACTGGACACCATCACCCGCGGGTAGAGCCCATGGAAAGTGGTGATGACGGTCAGCGCGATCCCGAGACCCATCGTCCCGAAGGCCCAACCGTACCGCTTATTGCGCACGAACCAGCCGACGACCAGGAATGACAGGCCTGCTCCGATCGCCGGGATACCCGGATTGACGCCCAGGCGTTGAAAGATGTCGGTGGCGAAGTAGCTCGCGCCGACCAGCAGGAACACCAACACGACCACCGGCAGCCACAGGCGGTTGGCCGTCCTCTCCGCCCGCTCCAAGACCTTATCAGTCGCACGCAGAGTCAAGAAGATGGCGCCGTGCAGGGTAAAGACGGCCAGGGAGACCAGGCCTGCCAGCAGGGCGTAGGGGTTCAGCAAGTTAAAGAAGCCGCCTACGTACTGCATCTTTTCGTTAATGGGCACGCCGCGCACGATGTTGGCCAAGGCCACACCCCACAGCAGGGCGGGCACGAGGCTACCCGCGAACGCCAGCCAGTCCCACAAGGCCCGCCAACGCGGGTCTTCCAGCTTGCTGCGGAACTCGAACGCCACGCCGCGCACGATCAAGGCGATCAGCATCAGCGCCAGTGCCAGGTAGAAGCCGCTGAACATGGTCGCGTACCAGTTGGGGAAGGCGGCAAACATGGCGCCACCCGCCGTCACCAGCCACACCTCGTTGCCGTCCCAGAACGGGCCGATGGTGTTAACGATCATCCGGCGCTCGGTATCGTTCTTGCCCAGGAAGGGTAGCAGAATTCCGACCCCGTAGTCAAATCCTTCGAGGAAGAAAAAGCCGGTGAACAGCACTCCGATCAGGATGAACCAGAGGGTATTGAGGCTCATCGCGCACCTCCTGCCCGGACGGCGACTTTGCGGCGAACAGGGGCTTTCTCGGCCATAACTTCGCCTTTAGCATTCTTGACCAGCAGATAGAGATCGGCCACCATCAAGGCGCCGTAGACGAGGGTGAACAGGAGCAACGAGGCCAGCACTTGCCCGGCGGGGACGGCTGTTGAAACGCCCTGGGCGGTTTTCATCAGTCCAAAGACGATCCAGGGCTGGCGGCCCAACTCGGTCATCAACCAGCCGCTGCTGTTGGCCAGGTACGGCAGGGCGATGGCGAAGGGTAAGACACGCAAGTACCAGGCGGGGAGCTGCAGCTTGCGCAGCACCAAGTATAACCCATAGAGGGCCAGGATGGCCATCAGGAACCCGCTGCCGACCATAGCCCGGAAGGTCCAGTAAGTGAGCGCAACGGGAGGGGCGTAGTCGCCCGGGCCGTACTTAGCCTGGTACTCGGCTTCCAACTGGTTGATACCCTTGACTTCCCCGTCCAGGCGATTGTAGGCCAGCAGGCTGAGCACGCGCGGGATACGGATGGCGAACACATCCTTGCGTTCCGGCTCATTACCGAAAGTGAATAGCGAAAACGAGGCCGGGTTTTCGCTGTTCCAGAGCGCCTCGGCCGAGGCCATCTTCATCGGCTGTGTCTGTACCATATGCTGCGCCTGGGTGTGGCCGTTCAAGATCACCAGCAGGCTGCCGGCCACGGCCGCGACCAGGGCGACAGACAGAGAGCGGCGGAACACCTCGACATTGCCTCTCTTGCGCAGCAGGTTGTAGGCGCATATGCCGAGCATGAAGAAGCCCGCCGTGCAGAGCCCGGAGAAGAGCACGTGCGGAAACTGTACCCACAGGTTCGGGTTAGTGAGCAGCGCCCCGAAATCAGTCATCTCCGCACGGTTGGCGGCTGCGTTGAGCGTGTAGCCCACCGGCTGCTGCATGAACGAGTTGGCGACCAGGATCCACAATGCCGAGAGGTTGGAGCCGATGGCCACCAGCCAGATCGTCACGGCGTGCAGGCGCTTGGAGAGCTTGTCCCAACCAAAGATCCAGATGCCGAGGAAGGTCGATTCAAGGAAGAAGGCCAGCAGCGCCTCGATAGCCAACGGGGCGCCAAATATATCGCCGACAAAGCGCGAGTACTCCGACCAGTTCATGCCGAACTGGAACTCCTGCACGATGCCGGTGACCACACCCATGGCGAAATTAATCAGGAACATTTTGCCCCAGAATTGCGCCATGCGTTTGTAGGTTTCGTCTCCCCGGCGCACATATAGAGTCTCCATCAGGGCCACCAGAATGGAGAGCCCGAGTGTCAAGGGGACGAAGAAGAAGTGATAGATGGTGGTGATGCCGAATTGCCACCGCGAGAGAATGAGTCCGTCCATACTTGGACCTCCTGAGGGTGAAGAATGGAACGTGAAGTGAAACGAAGCGAAAAGACCGGAGTTACGTTTTGCGTTTCCGGCTTACTTCTTACTGCGCCAACACCTTCCCTCGCGCAGCCAGCTTGTCAAACGTCGCTTGCTGCAGCTCGGCTATCAACCCCTGGTGGGCCTTGCACCAGGTTTCGTGCACTGAGCATACCGGCATCAATGGACAGCTAGCCGGGTCCTCAACGCAGGCGTTCAAAGACACAGCGCCCTCCATCGCTTGCAGGACGTCCAGCAGGCTGATCTCGGCGGCCGGGCGCGCCAGGACCATGCCACCCTCGTTGCCGCGGCTGGTCTTCACCAGGCCGGTCACGCTCAACTGAGCCACGATCCGGCGCACCATGGATTGGGGGATCAGCTGCTGCTCGGCGATCGCGCGCGCGGTCAAGCGCCCCCCCGGCTCGTGCATGGCCAGATGGAGCAAGATGCGACACGCGTAGTCGGTTTGGCGGCTGATTCCGATCATGCTGATTCCGATCAGATGGGATGCCTGAGAGGAATGAGACTATTGTTACCAGCTCGGCAACAATGTATCATCTTTCGCGAATTTGTCAAGAGTTTCACAAGAGGATTTTCGGGCTGTTGCGCTGAATGTGCAACCGTGAGCGGATGCGGTACAATGGCGTATCTTCACCGGGCAGAGGAGTGCGCAATGGGGATCCCGATCGACTACGCGGAACGCGTCTATGCCGGCGTCCTCGGTAAGATTATCGGCGTGTACCTGGGGCGTCCGTTTGAGGGCTGGACCTACGAGCGGATCATGGCCGAGCTGGGGGAGATCAACTACTACGTGCACGAGCGGTTGGGCAAACCGCTGGTCGTAACCGATGATGATATCGCCGGCACGTTCACCTTCCTGCGTGCCCTGGCAGACTACGACTACCGCCCCGACCTCAGCCCGGCCCAGATCGGCCAGACCTGGCTCAATTACCTCATCGAAGAGCGGACGATCCTTTGGTGGGGCGGATTGGGCAACTCCACCGAGCACACGGCTTACCTACGCTTGAAGAACGGCGCCGCGGCGCCTGCGAGCGGCAGCAGCGCGCTGAACAGCCAAGTGGTAGCCGAACAGATCGGGGCGCAGATCTTCATCGACGGCTGGGCAATGGTCGCGCCGGGCCGGCCGGACCTGGCTGCAGATCTGGCGCGGCGCGCGGCCAGCGTTAGCCACGATGGCGAGGCGATCTACGGCGCGCAAATGCTGGCTGCCATGGAGGCCCAGGCATTCGTCGAAAACGACACCGCTCACCTCCTCGACACCGGCCTGAGATTGATCCCGCCGGATTCGATCATCGCCCGGATGGTCCAGGATATCCAAGAATGGCACGCCCAGGACGCCGACTGGCGCGTCACGCGACAGCGCATCGTCAAGCACTACGGTTATGACAAATATGGCGGCAACTGCCACATGGTGCCCAACCACGCGCTGATTATCCTCGGTTTGCTTTACGGTCAGGACAGCTTCCAACGCTCGCTGGCGATCGTCAACACCTGCGGCTGGGATACGGACTGCAACTCGGGCAATCTGGGCTGCCTGCTCGGGATCAAGAACGGGCTGGCGGGTATCGACGACGGGCCGGATTGGCGCGGACCGGTGGCAGATTGCCTGTACCTGCCCTCGGCCGATGGCGGACGCGCAATCAGTGACGCCGTCAGCGAAACCTACTATATCGTGAATGGCGGCCGCTCGCTGGTCGGGCTGGAACCGGTGGCACCCAAGCAGGGAGTGCGCTTCCATTTCGAGCTGCCGGGCGCCGTGCAAGGCTTTCGGGCCGAGGACAGTATCGAGAGCCGCGGCACCCTCTGGTTGGAGAACGTCGTCGGGCACAGCCGGCTGGGAGCCCGCTCCCTGGCCCTCCATTATCGGCACCTGGCGCGCGGCCGCATCGCGCGCGCGGCGACCGGCACCTTTGTCTCGCCCGAGTGCGCTGCCATGCCCGGCTACAGCCTCGTCGCCTCGCCCACTCTCTATCCGGGCCAGACGGTCCGGCTGAGTGTCGAAGCCGGCACGGACAACGGAACCCCGGTCGAGTGTCGGGTCTATCTGCGCAGCTACGGTGCTGATGACCTGCTCGGCCGAAGCTATGGTCCCGGCACGCGCCTTGAGCCAGGGAGCAGGGCAGACCTGGAGTGGTGCATCCCGGACCTGGACGGCCGCCCGGTGGCCGAGATCGGTATCGAGCTGAGCTGCGATAGCCGCGCGGACGGCGCCGTCTACCTGGATTACCTGACATGGCACGGCGAACCGGATGTCTGTCTGGGCCATCCGGCGGGCGAAGGCAGCCGCCACAGCCAAATGTGGCGCCGCGCCTGGGTGGATGGGGTGGACCAAATGGGCTGGGATGGCCCGGAGGTCTACCGGCTGGTGCAAAATGAAGGCACCGGCCTGTTGATCCAGGGAACGCGCGCCTGGCAGGACATCCGGGTGTCGTGTGAAATGGCGATCCACGTGGCCAGGGCGGCGGGCATCGGCGTGCGAGTCCAGGGCATGCGGCGCTATTACGCGCTGCTCCTGTGTCAGGATGGCAAAGCCCGCCTGGTGAAGGCGCTGGATGGCCTGAAGGTCCTGGGCGAAACCGCCTTCGCCTGGCGGCAAGGCGAGGTGCACCGCCTGAGCCTGGAAGCCGGCGAAACCCGCTTGCGCGCCTGGATTGACGAGCAACTCCTCATTGAGGTGGAGGATGCGGATGCGCCGCTGATCGGCGGGGCCGTTGCCTTGCTGTGCGAAGAAGGGCGGGCCGCCTTTGGCGAGGTCAGGATTCGGCCGGCGCGACCCTGAACCTGAAGCCAGATGGGCACAAGTGTCAAGAAAAGGCTCCCGCGGTCTGGTGGATCGCGGGAGCCTGGCTGGCCAATCCAGGCCGCGTCACGCGACGCGGCTCGCTCGAATCACTTAAGTGAAGCTTGCAGCCCCTGGATCAGTTGCTGCTTTTCGGCCGCGGTCAGGACGGCCTCGGGGTGCAGCATCAGGTAATTGCCGGGCGGCATCGAACCGTCCTGAATCACTCGGGCCACGCCTCCGCGTCCTTCGCCACCGCCTTCGCCCCCACCGCCTTCCCCGCTCTGGCGAGCCACGCCCCATTCAGAGAAGTTAAGACGGTTGCGGCCGCGCACCGTATCGAACACAGCCAGCCAGGAAGCGGGAGGGATACGATCGTACCACGGCCAGACGGTCTGATTGCTGTGACAATCGAAACAGGCGCGTACCGCCAGGGCTCGCGTCTGCGGACTATCCCAAGGTGGCTCTTGCACTATCGGCGGGTTGCGCTGGAGGAGCCAAACAGGGATCGATACAAGCAGTCCCACCGCAACCAGTGCCAGAATGAAGATGAGAACGCAACTACGACGTCTGGTCATCGATCTCCTCTAAGACGAGCTACTTCTGCAACGACTTCACGTAGGCTATCAGATCGTATATCTGTTGATCCGACAGCGGGGGGTTAGCCTTGGACCAGGCCGGCATGGCAGTGCCCGGGCGTCCGTTGGCAATGACATTGTAGATGTTCTGGTCCGGTCCCGCCTGGACAAACTTATCGCCCACAAGCTTCGGCCCGATGCCACCGCCCTGGCCGCCCTGCCCGTGACAGGGCGTGCAGTTCTTGGCGAAAATGGCCGCACCCTGTCCTTCGTTCCCTGCCGGCAAGGCGGCGTCGGCGCCGGCAGTCACCTGCGCAGCGGGGGCCACAGTCACTTGTGCTTCCACCGTCCCGATGGGAGTCAACTCCACTCCCGGAGCCAGCGTCGGAATGGGTGTCAGGCCGGGCGGCGCGGGGTTCGGATAGCAGGCACTCAGGGCAAAGAGCACCATCGCCAGCACTATGATCAACTTGAGCATGCTTCGCATGGTCATCATCTCCTTCACGACACTCACTTCTTGAGATTGCGCACCCAGTTGACCACGTCCCAGCGCTGCTCCACATCCAGGTTCTCGTGCAGAGGTGGCATTACCCCAAAGCCATTGCTGATGACCGTGAAGATCTGTTGGTCGGAAAGAGCCTGGACCGGGGCGCCGGTCAGGTCAAACGGTTTCGGGGTAAAGAAACCGCTGAGCCTGCCGTTGCCATCTCCTTTCGGACCGTGGCATAAGGCGCAGTTGATATCAAAGAGCACCTGGCCGCGCTGCAGCGAGTTCGGGTTGGCGGGCACGGGTTGCGTTGCCGGCTGGTCGGAGACGAAGACCGGCCCCTGGATCGGAACCGAGTTGGCCGGAGCCGCCAGCCGGGGCCCACCATCGTAAGGCACGGACGCCTGGTCATCCATCTGCGTGCCGAACGGGATGCGGATGACATCGTAGACGAACAGCGGGGCGATGATCAGCACGAGGCCGAGGAGCACTCCCACGACCGCGAGCCAACGTCCCCACGCCCGGTTATCGATCTGTGGGCGCGCCCCGACACGCTGCACGTCCGCCGCGTTGCCGTTTTTGAACAGATCAACTACCCGTCCGGCGCGCCCTTCGTCGGCCTCAACCAACACCCCGATCATACCCGCCGTGATACGCGGATCATAGACCGGCCGGCCGAAACGCGGGAAGCGGTTCAGAAGCCAGAAGCCGCCGAAAGTAACCCACATCGTTCCCATCATGGTCAGCTCAAAGGTGATGATAATGGACGGCGGGATGGGAATGAGCGGCTGTCCACCTTGATACATCGGATATAGCAGCGGCGCGCCGACCAGCAACGTGACCGCGGCTCCCAAGCCCAGCAAGGCGCCGAGCAAGGACATCAGCCCCAGCCAGTTCCTGGCCGGACGGCGGCCCAATAGCTTGGAGCGGATCGGGGTGCCCGACATAACAGAAACGCGGTTATCGGGTACGCCAATCCGGCGTACACCCTCGATCGCCGCGGCTGCGGAGGACACTTCTTCGAACAGACCAAGCACCAGGTAGTTCGCCATATCCTCCTCCTATTCTCCGGTCCCGCGCGTCACAACCATGCCCGCACCTTCGTGCCGGAGCTCCTCCTCCTGCTGCGCTTCCTGCACCTCCCAGACAGGGATGATCGGCAATAAGCGGCTGAACAGGAAGAACAGAAAGCCCAGCAACGAAAAGGCCCCGATGGTGATCAGCGTCTCAGGCAACTGGAGCCGATATACGCCCCAGTCAAAGGGCAGTTCATTGATGCCCAACCCAATCGCCACAATGTTGATGCGTTCCAGGTACATGCCGACGTTGACGAAGACTGCCACGGTCAGCAGTAGCGGAAGGGATGTGCGCCAGCGGCGGTTCCACAGGATACTCCATGGTACTACTATGTTGGCAAACAACATCAAGTACCAAAAGGGCGCACCCAGACCGCGCTCAAAGCGCAGGCTCAGCGCAACGTCGGCCGGCGCCTGTCCGTACCAGGGGGCAAGGTAGTCGTTGAAGAAAAAGTATGCCCAGGTCAGAGACAGGATCAACAGGAACAGGCCCATCCCGTTGAAGTGTTCCTTACGGATGAAATACTCGAGGTGCATGAACTTGCGCACAATGGCCAGAACGATGATCACCGCCGCTGCCCCGGAGAACAGAGCGCCGACCACGAAATACGGGCCAAAGATCGTGCTGTGCCAACCTGGTTGCAGGGCCATCGCAAAGTCCCAGGACACTATTGTGTGTACCGAGAACATGACCGGGATGATGCCAAACGTGAACACGTTCAAAGCCGTATTCAAGGTCGCCCACTGTCCCTCGGTGCCCGAGAAGCCCAGCGAGAAGACCTCCAGAAATCGCCTGCGCCAGGGGATGGTGGCCCGATCGCGGGCCATCGCAGCGTCGGGCAAGATCGACAGGTAAGCGAACAGGGTGCTGCAGGTCAGATAAGTGGTGATGGCGATCAGGTCCCAAACCAACGGGGAGTGGAAGCTGGGCCAGAGCCCGCGCCCGTTGGGATAGGGGATCAGGTAATACCCCTTCCAGGTGCGCCCCAGGTGGATCAGGGGGAACAA
>JADGQF010000070.1 GCA_017882045.1 Anaerolineales bacterium | reverse complement strand
CCACAGGGTCGGCTCCAGTTCCAACGATTGGCTGACGGTGGTCAGCCCGATATAGTCGGCCATGTCGATGTCGTCGAAACCGACGACTGCCAGTTGGCTCGGCACAGCCACGCCCCGCTCGCGCGCCGCCCGCAGCACACCGATGGCCTGCGTATCGCTGGCAGCGAAGATGGCGGTCGGCGGTTCGGGCAGGTCCAGCAGGCGGTGGGCTGCCTGGCGCGCGGGCTCCAGCCCGTGCGGGCCAAGCGCCACACGGCCGTCCGACAGGGCGCAGCCGGCCTCTGCCAACGCGCCGCGGTAACCGGCCAGGCGGCGATCGCTGGTGTGGATCGCGTAGTCGGGCAGGTTGGTGTCGCCGACAAAGCCAAAGCACCGGTGACCCTGGCCGGCCAGGTACTCCGCCACCAGGCGCCCTCCGGCCTGGTCGTCGATCTCCACGCTGCTGAAAGGCGGGCGCGCGAACTCGATCAAGACGGTCGCCAGGCCGTGATCGATCAGGCGGGCGGCGATGTTATCGTCGAAGGGCAAAGCCATGACGATCAGCCCGTCCAGGCGGCGCGCGACCGGCAGGCTGGACAGGTAAGCGTCACGGCGATCGGCTGAGTCTACGTAGTAAATGGCCAGTTCGTAGGGTAGGTTCACCAGCGCGGTGGCGATGCCACGCAGGCGCTGCACGAACGAGGGAAAAGTGAAGAAGGGTGCCAGGACTCCGATGCGCCCATAGTGTTTGCGCGCCCGGGCGGCGGCCTCGGCCTTCGGCACGAACTGGAGCGAGTCCACGGCGTTGAGCACGCGAGCGCGGGTGGCCTCGTTCACTCTCTCAGGAGAGTTGAGCACACGAGACACCGTCGAAATGCTCACCCCGGCCATTTTGGCCACGTCATAGACCGTCGCACGTGCCATGGACGCCTACTCCTCGGCAGGCAACCCAGTAAGCGGCGTTCGCCGTCAGCAGAAAAACAAAGCGGGACAGCCACTCTTCATGAAAGTCCTTTAGTGGAAGAGCTTTCAGCGTATGAAATCACAAGCGGGGACCCTTGTCAATAGTATTAATATACTAATTCAGCCGAATCGTATGTAGCATTACTCCGTATGGCGGAAGGAGCGCGAGCGGCGGAGGAGGATAAAGCCGATGGTGAGAGGCAGCCAGAAAGTGAGACCGCGGAAGGACAGGGCAATGAGCGTGGCTTTCTCTACAGGCACGCCCAGGGAGCTGAGCACCAGCGTCATCACGCCCTCGACCACACCGATACCGGAGGGGGTGATCGCGACCAGCCAGAAGAGGATGCCGACAGAATAGCCCGCCACCAGCACGCCGGGGTGCACGGGGGCCCGGAAGGCGCGGACGAGCATGAAAAGCGTCATCAGCTCGGCCAGGTGCGCGGCCATCGCCAGCGCATAGGTGCGCACCAGGCGCTCGGGGTGCAACTTGATCGAGGCGGCCGCCTGGCTGAACTCGGCCGCATTGTGCTCGGCCCAGTCGTCGGGCAAGAACGAGCGGCGGTGAAAACGGGCGGCGATGCGCGTGAGCGTGCGTTGCAGCCAGGCCAGCAGGCGACCCAGCCTTGCGGGACGCCACAGCCCCATTAGCAGAATGCTGCTCAGGCTGATGATGAAGACCAGCAGGATCACCGCGGCGATGACCTCGTAGGCATGCAGGTTGCGCGTCGCGAAGAGCACGATCATGCCGCTGATCATCACCAGCGAGAACGCGCTGTAGTCGGCCACCAGCACGAGGATGGTGCCGGCCGCGGCGCGCGCCGGCGACTGCCCGCGCCGGGCGGCGTCATCGATGAAGACCGCCGCGCCCGTCATCCCGGCGCTAGGCGCGGCGATGTTGAGGAAGACCGACGTGAACCAAACGGGGATGTACTCGCGCAGAGTGCCGCTGACCTCAACCGTCCACAACGCCGATTGGAACACCGCGGTGAAGATCAGGTAATAAACGCACTGAAAAAGCAGCGCCGCGGCCACCCATTCCGGCCGGCCGCGCGACAGAGTGCGTACGAGTTTCTGCGCCTCCGTGAACCGGCTGACCGTCAAAACCACAAAGGCGATGATGAGGATGTAGTAAAGCCAACGTCGCTTCACGAGCACTATCCTGGGTTAGCTGCGCTGTTATCTCCCAAACCGGCCATGATTATACCACAGGGCAGGCCGGTCTTCAGGATTCTTTGTCCCCGGGCGGAGCGCGCGGCGCGGTCCAAAGTCGCGCCGCGCGCTCCGCCGCGTGGTAACGGGCAACCGGCGTTAAACGGCGCGCAGACGAATGGAACCCATCGCGACGCTGGCCCTTATCGTCAGCGTGGGCGTCTTGCCGGCCAGGGCGGCCTCGTTGCAGAAGGCGCCGCCTTTCTTCATGAAACCGTCGCCCACCTCGGCGCTGCCCAAAGTGGTCTCGGTGGTGATGGTGGCGGACGTCGTCGCCGGAACGTTCAATTCAACCGCCGCCATGCCGGTGGTGACGCGCACCGCGGCGTCACGGGCCAGCGTGCCGCTGAAGTCGAAGCGAAAGGCGGCCGCCCCGCCCTCAGCGAACATCTCGGCAAAGTTCGCGTTGGCCAGGTTGCGGATCTCCAGGTCGGTCGCGCCCGCCGTGACGGTCAACTGGTCCATCGCCTGCGGGTTGGGCGACGAGAAGTTGATCGACTGCTTGCCCGCGCCGTGCTTTAACGAGAGCCGGGTGATGGGCAGGCCGCCCAGGTCGGCCGATCCCTCATTCGCGCCCACCTCGAACACCAGGTCAAAGGGCCGGGCCTTGCCGATGGCCAGCTCCAGGCGCGCCGGCTGGTTGATGCCGAACGTGACCGGCCAGGAGATCAGCGACCTGGTTGAATACTTGAAGTCGCTATCGAGGATTACAGCTGGCCGATAGTGATCCAATTCTATTGACCGGTCTCCGGCTGCGCCGCAGGCCAGGGGGAAGACCCCTGGCCTGCGGCTGCTAGAGGAAAAGCCGTTTTGTAGATGTTTGGGCGCGGGATACCGGACGCCTTCGCAAGCTCGTAGCCACTCGCCGGGCCAAGCTGCAAGAGCGTCAGGTAGGCCCGCGCTTCGTTCTCGCCGAAGCCAAGCTCCAGAAGCAGCTGAACGACGCCGGCCATCGCACCTCCAACGACGTAGTAATCTCCATTACCACGCTTGCTATATATCATCCGGTACACTCTGTCTATAAACGGCAGCGCCGGTCGACCGGCGCTACTAAGCGCACTGCAGCGGCGTCCTGGGTTACGCCCAGGATGCACGGGGCTGCAGCCAGACGGACAGGGAGGAGCAACTGAACAGGATGCCCTGGCCGCATGATGCGCGCCTTGATCGAGAAGAGTTGCTCGACCTGGGCTATGGCGACGCGTCCGACGTGGCCTATAACCTGCGGGAAATGGAGCGGACCAATCGCTACCTGGGCGGCTACCGGGCGCTCACCCGGCACCTGTTCCCACGTCTTGCCGCGGCCGGCAATCCCGCGTCTGTAGTCGACATAGGCACGGGTGGAGCCGGGCTGCCGCGCTTGATTGCCGAGTGGGCACGCCGTCACAAGGTCCAAGTAAGCGTGTTGGCGGTCGATCGCGCTGGGCGGCACCTGACTGTCGCTGCCGCAAGCGCGCAGCCATACCCGGAGATCATGCTCGTTCAGGCCGACGGACATTGCCTGCCGTTGCCCTGCCGCGGCGCCGATTACGCCATTTCTTCCCTCCTCCTGCATCACTTCGCGCCCGAGTCGCTCAAGCGCTTGCTGCGAGCGAGCTATGAGGCCTCGCGCTGTGGCCTGGTGATGACTGACCTCGTGCGCGGCTGGCTGCCCTATTTCGCCTTCAGGCTCGTGCAGCCCATCTTTGCCCGCAACTTTCTCACCCGCCAGGATGGCGCGACCTCGATCCGGCGCGCCTACAAGCCCCGCGAGCTACTGGCGCTGGCCCAAGCCGCCGGGCTGCACGACGCCCGAGTCTACACGCACTGCCCCTGGCGCATGACACTGGTGGTCGACCGATGACTAGCCCGTTATATGATGTGGCCATCGCCGGCGGCGGCCCTGCCGGCTGCAGTGCGGCCATCCGGTTGGCGCAGCGTGGAGCACGCGTCGTGCTATGCGAGGCTCGCACGTACCCGCACGACAAGGTCTGCGGGGAATTCCTCTCGCCGGAATGCAGCACGCTCCTGGCGCGGCTCGGCCTCAAGTCTGAGCTCGCTACTCTCGGCGCAGTACCCATCGGCACGGCCAGCCTGGCTGCCCCAGATGGTGTGACCTGGGAAACGCACTTCCCGGCGCCGGCCTGGGGCTTGAGCCGCCGCGCGCTCGATGCAGCCCTTGCTGAACGGGCCAGGGCAGCAGGCGTCGAAGTGCGGAGTGGCACGAGCGTGGTAAACGTTGCGGGCAACCTGGGCGAGGCGTTTCTGTTGAGCCTGCGATACGGCGGGAAGGACGACTGCTTGCGCTCGCGGGCAGTTATCGGCGCTCACGGCAAGCGCAGTAGCCTCGACCGCGCGCTGCGCCGGCAGTTCCTGATCCGGCGCGAGCCCTACGTGGCGCTCAAAGCCCACTTTCGCGGCCCCCGCCTGCCCGGGCGCATTGAACTGAACGTGTTCCCCGGCGGCTACTGCGGCCTGTCGGAGATCGAAAACGGGACCGCCAACCTTGGACTGCTCGTACGCGAGAGCGTCTTCCAGGCTGCTGGTGGCGCTGGCCCTGCTGCCATCGACAACTTCGTCACCTGGCTCCGTCGACAGAATCCTCGCCTCGATGCCTGGCTGGGCCAGGCCTCCCGGCTTGACGAGCGCTGGCTGAGTATTGCGCAAATCCCATTCTCGCCCAAAGAGGCGGTCGTGGGCGACATATTGCTCGCCGGCGACGCCGCAGGGGTGATCGCGCCCCTGGCCGGTGATGGCATCGCTATGGCCCTACGTAGCGGTGCTCTGGCTGCAGATCTGGTTCTGCGCTATCTCGACGGGAAATTGTCCGCGGCTGAGCTACGCAAGAATTACGCAGAGCGCTGGGCGCACGAGTTCGGCCCTCGCTTGCGCCTGGGGCGCGCGCTCCAGCCTCTGCTGATGCAGCGGCACGCGGCCAGCGTTGGTCTTCGGCTGTTGAAGTATGTCCCCAGTATCGGGCGCGCACTGGTGTACGGTACGCGCGATCTGGGTCTGCTCGAGAAAAGCGATATTGCGCTTGCGGAGAATAACCTTTGACCTCACCTGCCATCCTGGGGCTCGCCACCGATGTGCCCCCCAACCGCTTCACGCAGGCGGAAACATTCGAGATCCTGCGACCTTTCCTGCAAAACAACCCGCGCGCCCGCGCAATCTTCCGGGCCGCGCGTGTTGCCTACCGGCATTCGGCCGTGGGCCGTGACTTTTACGGGGTTGAACAGCGTACCGAAGCCCGCAACGCCGCCTACCTTGCTGCCGCAGTGCCCCTCGGCGCGGCTACCATCCGGCGTTGCCTGGAGAACGCATCCGTTTCGGCTTCGGCAGTAGATTATCTCGTGGTGGTTTCCTGCACCGGCATCGATATCCCCGGCCTCGACCTGCTTCTGGCCGGGCGCCTGGGAATGCGCAGCGATCTGCGGCGGACCTGCGTGCTCGGCATGGGCTGCTATGCGGCATTTCCCGGCCTGCTGCGGGCCCAGGAGGCGGTGCTCGCGCGTCCGGGGACATTAGCTCTGGTCCTGGCTCTGGAACTGTGCTCTTTGCACCTGCAACCCGATGACGACTCGACCGAGAATGCCATTGTCTCTGCCATCTTCGGCGATGGCGCAGCAGCGGTGCTGATCGGCGATGCTGGAGCCCCCCACTCTGTGGCGACCCCCGGCCCTGCCCGCCTGATCGATACGGCAACCCATTGCGACTACACCACGCTCGATCACATGGCGTTTCATCTGACCGACCACGGCTTCCGTATGCGACTGTCAGCCTATGTGCCCGAACTGCTCGCAGCGGACGTCGAGGGCTTTGTCGACGATCTCTTGCGCCGTAACCATCTGCGCCGCTCGGAGGTGCGTTTTTGGGGTATCCATCCCGGCGGTGCTCGTATCCTCGATCATTTGCAGTCTTGCCTGGGCCTACGCGACGAGCAGATGCGCTTCTCGCGCCAGGTCCTGCATGATTACGGCAACATGTCCTCGCCGACCATCCTCTTCGTGTTGGACGAAATCCAGCGCTCCGGCCAGGTGGAGCCGGGTGATTTTGGCGTGCTCCTGGGCTTCGGGCCGGGCCTGACGATGGAAGGAACGCTCGTGCAATGGTAAAGCTCGCTGCCGCCCAATGCCTGGGGCATGGAGACACCAACCTATGAACCTCGACCTGCCACCCGATCGGTTGCGACAGTTCCTTCGAGATGCTGATTGCCGCCTCTCTACCTCGTCCAGTTTCGTTTGATTGCTTTGTCGTTAATGGCCGTGCTGATCGGCGCGGTGATCTGGCTATTACGTCGGAAACGGTAGGCATGGAGAGGACCCATGAAAATCGCAGTATTTGGAGCGACCGGCAACATCGGTCAGAGAATCATCTGGGAGGCGATGGCGCGTGAACATCAGGTTACGGCCATCCTGCGGGACCCGAGCCGCTTACAGCAGCGGCAACCTCAACTGAGAGTTGTCGCAGGCGATGTCCTAAACCCGGCGGCTGTAGCCGCGGCAGTCGCGGGACAAGACGCAATCGTGAGCGCGGTTGGGCCGGACCCTGACGACGGTGATCCCCAAATGAGAAAATAAGCCAGCTTGCGCTGGCGTCTTAGAATCTCTGGCCTGAGCACGCCGAAGCGCACCAACGCCAGCAAAATGGCCGGAAGCTCGAACGCTGGTGCTCGTGCCTGTGATGTACAATATTCTCAATGCGCTGGCCGAATCTGCCACAAACGTGACACGCAGACTGGCAGGGTCGGTGGCGACTGACGCGGGGTCACCATCGGTATCAGCCGCAGGAGGAGGCGGAGAGTAACCCGGGAGTACCGGCGACGTCGTATCCGAAGCGCGGTCGCCACCCCACGGACGATCGTCCGTGGGGTGGCGACCGCGTCCTGGCCCTATTGCAGCCACCTGTAATGCGGAGGCTGGTCACCCCTTCACACCCGCGACTCACTGCGTTATCCCCCGAACGATCCCGGTTGTCCGATTGGCCAAGCCGTGCTAGAGTTGGCGCGTGGTCTGGTCACACAGCGGGCGCCACGACCTGGAAACCATCCGTGATACCGCCGGCCTGCCGGCGCTGGCGCGCTTCAAAGCCGAAGCCGGCGCGCGCATGCAGGCCTACCGGCAGGCGGACGGCTACCACCAGTCCCTGGTGGCGCTGCTGAACGTGGGAAGGAAAGGGCCGGCATGAGGGACGAGCAGGGCGCTTTCACGCCGCGGGCGTTCGAGCTAGAGGTAGAGAAACCGTTCCAGGGGCTGTTCCTGGCGGCGGGCAAACGCGTGCCGTTGGGGAGATGAGCGCGCGTGTACGGGCGCACGGCCGTGCGCCTGTACGGGGGCGGGCGGGGCATCGCAAGGCTACAGCTCCTGGCGCTGCTCGACGACCCGCTGCCCGCGCTGGGGCGGCCCTAGACCCCCGGATCAATAGGAGGCAACGATGGCGATGCGCTTCGACATGGTGGGCCTGTTCGTGGGCGACCTCGCGCGCATGGTCGCGTTCTACCGCGACACGCTGGGCCTGGAGATCGAATGGGACGACTGGCATGCCGCATGCCGACCATATGCCGAGTTGCAGCACGAGGGCATCCGCTTCTCGATGTACCAGCGCGACCAACTGCCGGCCCTGCTGGGGCAGCAGCCGGGCTTCCCGCACGGGCTGAACGGGACGTTCGAGCTGGCAATCGATCTTAAGCACAGCCAAGCCGTGGACGTGACCTACGAGCGCGTGCTGCGAGGCGGCGGCCGGCCGGTCTATGCGCCGCGCCATGAGCCCTGGGGTATGCGCTCGTCGATGATCGCAGACCCCGAGGGCGGCGAATCGGAATTCGCATCTGATCGAGATCGGTTCGTGGAACCGGGGCTAACGCGCCAGGTGCCGGCTGAACCAGCCGCGCGCCAGCCGCGCCACCTGCGGCAGGGCCGGCGGCTCGGCCAGCAGGTCGGCGCCGCCCGGGACGAGCGCCAGTTGGCGCTCGCCCTTCAGTTGCGAGCGGGCGCGTTCGTTCATCTCCAGGGCCGGCTGGTCCGCCGTCCCGACCATCAACAGAACCGGCACATCAACGGCGGCCACCTGGGTCCCCGCCAGGTCCAGCGCGCCGTTGACGGCCACCAGGGCCGCCAGACTGCCCGGCCGCTCGGCGGCCGCCATAAGGGCCGCCGCCGCCCCCGCGCCCTGCCCGAAGTAACCCAGCTTGAGCGCGGCCGTCCGCCGGTCGGCGTGCAGCCAGGCGATCACCTGGGCCAGGCGCCGGGCCAGCAGAGCGATCTGCTCATCTCCCGGCTGCGCCACGGCCACTTCGTCTTCGGTGAACAAGTCAACTTGCAGAGTAGCCAGGCCGATCTCCTGGAAGGCCTCGGCTATGAAACTCATTGCGCGATTATCCCGGCTGCAAGCGCTGGCATCGGCCAGAAGAACGGCTTCGCGCGCGTCGGGGTGAGTGGCCAGTTCAGCATCCAGCAGCACATCATCCGCTGTAATCGTCACCAGGCTCTCATGCAGGGCGAAGCTCAGTTCGTCTTCGTCATCCGGACTATAGTAGAACGCCATTTAGCTGTTTTTTGACCATCCTCTCAAAGAAGTCTCTTTCACGGGGAGGAAAAGCACCGATGGCAAAGTATAATGGCGAGGCAGGGCCGTTGCGCGTTGCCGCCATTCCCAAAAGAGGGGCTGCCGCAGCCCGGCAGCAATGTCGAAGGCATTACACACAGCGCCGGGCGCGGGGTTTAGACTGGGGCAATCAAGATAAGCGGGAGGTCGGATAACGTGATTGCAGGAGCATGGGCCAGGGGGCAGCGTTTGCTGCTTGTTCTTGCCGCCCTCTGCCTGGGCGTAGCAGGCTGCGGCGGCGCCGGCGCAGGGACGCCGGCCGCCACGCCGGGTCAGGCCGCCCTTGAGACCGCCACGGTCAGCGCAAGCCCGGCGGCGGCTCCGTCGTCGAACGCGCCGGGAGGCTCCTCGCAGGCGCCCAGCCTGGCGGCCACCCAGAGCCAACTGCCGGCGCCGACGCAACCGGCAACGGCGATGCCACCGGCGACGGCGACGCTACAACCATCGGCGACAACGCAACCGGCGATGGCGACGCAACGGCCGGCGGCGACGCTGCCCCCGCCGCCGGCCACTCTCGCGCCGCCATCGCCTCCCTCCGCTACCCCCAGCGCGCAGGCTACCGCGGGGCCGGGCGGGCCGAAAGAGGCCCTTATCCGCCAGCTCGCGCCGCTGGCCCAGGCCGAGCAGGCTGACTCGGGCGTGCCGGCCGCGTTCAGCATCGCCCTGGCTGCCTCGGAAACCGGCTGGGGCGCCAGCCCGCTGATGAAAACGGCCAATAACTACTTGGGGCTCACCTGCAGCCCGCCGAACGAGGGCCTGCCGTGCGCGCGCTATGGCGGCGCGCTGTGGAACAGCTACAGCAGCCCGCTGAACGCCTTCCTCTGGCATGGCCGCTGGCTGCGCGCGCACTCACAGTTCGCGGCGGCTTTCCAGCACACCGGCGACGTGGCCGCGTTCACGCGCGAGATCTGGCGCTGCTATATCAGTTGCGCCGCGTCTTTCCCGCAGAGCCAGTACGACGGCACCATGGCGCTGATCGCGCAGTACAACCTCGAGCAATACGACGCCAAACCGTGAAGGAGCTCTGCCTTTAGAGCGCTCCGCTACAGCGCTGCGCTACAGCCCTCCGCACTCCCCAGGCCTCAACTGAGACCGGGAGGTACTTCAGCCGAAGGGGCGTTCGGGGAGGGCGAGCGCGTTCTGATAGGCGCGCGCGAGCCAGTAGGCGAGGCAGCCCTGCGCCGCGGCGTCCGGCCCCTCCGCTTGCCAGGGGTCCAGGCACAGCCAGTCGTCACCCAGCCCCATATCCGGCTCGGCGCCGGCCCGGTAGGCGGAACTGGCATCGCCCGCCGCCAGGCGGACGGCCAGCCAATCCTCGCCGGGCCCGGCGCCGAAGGCCAGCGCAAAGATGATCCCACGCGCCGCCAGCAGCGCCACGCCATAGAGCAACGCTTCGCAGGGCTCGGGCAGCCCGGCGCAGGCTTCCCAGAGCCGCCGGCACAGGCTGGCATGGGTGTGCAGCAGGAAACCATCGGCCGTGACCGGCGCGCCGGCTGCTTCAGCCGGCCCGGTTGGCGGCGGGGCCGCCTGGTCCGGTGCAGCGGCCTGGTCGGACGCAGCGGCCGGCTGCGCCGCGGCCGCGCGCGCGGCCTGGCAGCGCAGGAATAACACCACGCCGCGGTTGACCGGATGCGAGAAGCGGAGCGCCGGGTCGGGCAAGAAGGGCATGGCCGGATTTTAGCCGCCCAGGGCCGCGCCTGTCAATATACGGGGGCCGGTTGACAGGCGCGCGATCGTGCGCTAGATTACGCAGGGCGCGCGCCTGTGCGCGTTCCGCCGGCCATTGCCAGGCTAAAACTCCCGGGAAAGGCTCTGTCCAGTGTCTCAGATGTCTTCGCGCGCGCGTATGCTGGCCGCGCTAGCCTGCCAGGAACCCGATCACGCGCCCTGTAGCTTTATGCTCTACGGCGGGCTGAAGGACCGCTGCACGAGCTACGCCGAGTTCGTCGAGCGCCAACTCGCGCTTGGCCTGGACGCGGTGGTAGAGTTGCCGCCTCGCCCGCCGGTGGTGGTCAACGACACCTACAACCTGCACGGTCTGCCCGTCAGCTACGACCCGCGCGTGACCGTCCACGAGGAGATCATCCACCCGGCAGACGAGGAATGGCCGGTGATGGTCAAAGAATACCGCACGCCCGAGGGGGTGCTGCGGGCCGAGGTGCGCCAGACCGCCGACTGGCGCTGGGGCGACCATGTGCCGTTCCTGGACGACTACATCGTGCCCCGCGCGCGCAAGTTCCCCGTTGAGGGGCCAGACGACCTGCCCGCCTTGCGCTATCTGCTGACGGCCCCGCGGCCCGAGGAAGCCGCGCAGTTCCGGGCCGAGGCCGGGCCGCTGCTGGAGCTGGCACGGCGGCACGGCCTGCTGGTGACGGGCGGCTGGGGAGTGGGGGCTGACCTGGTAGGCTGGGTCTACGGTCTGCAAAACATGATGTACGCAGGCTTTGACAGGCCCGAGTTCCTGGGCGCGTTGCTCGAGCTGATCGGCGACTGGAACCGGCAGCGCATGGCGCTGCTGCTCGGCGCCGGCGTCCCGATCGACCTGTACGTCAAGCGGGCCTGGTACGAGAATTGCGACTTCTGGACACCCCGGACCTGGCGGCGTTTCATCCTGCCGCAGCTCAGGGCCGACGCCGACCTCGCGCACAGGTACGGTGCCCGCTTCGGCTACCTGATCACCGCCAATTGCATGCCTTTGCTGGACCTGATCGCCGAGGCCGGTGTCGACGTCATCCAGGGCGTCGACCCGAGGGCCTGGGACCTTGCCGCCACCAAACGCCAGTTGGACGGCAAGGTGTGCTTGTGGGGCGGGGTGAACGGTCACCTGACCGTCGAGCACGGCAGCCCGGCCGAAGTGCGCGCCGAGGTGGACGAAGCCTGCCGCGTGCTAGCTCCCGGCGGCGGCTTCATCCTGTCGCCGGTGGACAACGTGCGCGAGGACACCGAACTCGCGCGCAACAACGTCTCTCACCTCATAGGTCGATGGCGGGAGCTGACCGGTCAGCAGCCGGTATAATAGTGAATGGCGGGAGCTGGCTACTCAGCGGCCAGGTACAACGCCAGGGACGCGCTGAGCCCGGAGGCGACGCGCGCGGGGGTGTCGCGCAGGACGGCCTGCAGATCGTCGACGGCGAAGACCGCGATGGCTGCGACCTCGCCATCGGCGAAGCGGATGCGCTCCAGGGCGCCCGGCTGCAGGCGGGCGCGGAACAGCGTGCGATACTCGACGTCCAGCGTGGCCCCGGGCGAATCGGAATTCGCCGCCCGGCTCTCGGCGTGCTCGTAGGCGCCCAGCCGCCGCAGACCGGCCAGGTCAGCCTCACGCAGGCCCAGTTCCTCCGCCAGCTCCTGGAACAGACCCTCCTCCACGCTCGCCATGCCCACCACGTGCCCGGCGCAGGGCAGATCGAAACTGCCAGGGTACTCGAGCTTGGCCGGGCTGCGCACCTGGATCAGCGTATAGCCGCGCGCCTGCGGGTGGTCGATGAAAAGCTCGACGGTGCGATGGCGCAGGCCGGACAGGGCGCACAGCCAGCGAGCGACGAGCAAGGCCGCGTCCCCGGAAACCGGCGGGGCAGCCCCGCGCCCTATGCCGGAGGCGGGCACGCCTGCCGCCCGCGCGCCCGCTTCTTGCAGCCAGAGCGCAAACTCGGGATTTGCGGCCACGATGAGCCGGAAATCTTGCAGTACCGCGTCAGTGGGGACGAGCGGCACGCCCGAGCCGTCGACTGGCAGCAGAAACTCGGGCTTCCCGTATTGCGGCGCCAGGCGGCGGAGCTCGTCGAACAGGGCGCGGCGTGCCAGGCAGGCCATAAAAAGGGCCTTCGCCGCCTGGTATACGTCGCCGTCCAGCGCGCCCGCGGCGCGCTGGACGGCTGCGCGCAGCCGCCGAATGTATTCGGCCAATGCCGTTCCGTTGCCAGGCGCCATCGTCACGCTACCTCCGCTGAGAATTGCCGGTGACTGTAGCACCTCGCGTTGAAGCTGTCAACGGTACGGCCTGGAAGACTCCTCTCGCCGCGAAGGGTTTCACTCCGCGCGCGCCCCGCGGGCGCGGGGAAGCCATGTAAGCTGGATTACAAGTGGGGAAGCTGGCGCGGGCGGCGCGCCGGCGTCCGGATGCCCACCCGCATCGGCAAAATGTGTTGCGCCATGCGGGCATTTGTGCTAGAGTGGGCCGGACGCAGACTCGAAAGCCCAACTGGTGAGGCCTTACTATGAAGAAATCACACCTTTCCGCCGGCGCAGTTGTGCTCATCATCGCCGTCGTGGTGCTTTTGCAGATGTCACGCAACAGCCTGCCGGGTCCGGCAACCACCGCCGGCAGCCAACCAGCGGGAAGCTCGGCGGGTGGTGTAATCTACGATCCTTCCCTGGCGAAATACCTGCCGGATCCCCGGAAGACTCCCGGCGATACCCTGGACGTGACGTCCCAGGACTTTTGTGTGTCGGGTTACTCGTCGAAAGTTCGCAACGTGCCGGAGTCGGTGAAGAACCAGGCCTACCAGGAATACGGGATCACTTCGCGCCAGCCTGGTGAATATGAGGTGGACCACCTGATCAGCCTGGAGCTGGGCGGCTCTAACTCAATTCGCAACCTGTGGCCGGAGAGCTACACGGGGGAGTGGAACGCGCATCTCAAAGATAGTCTCGAAAACAGGCTGCACGATCTGGTATGCAGCGGCAGCCTGGACATGAAGACTGCCCAACAGGCCATCGCTACCAACTGGATTGCGGCGTACCAGAGATACGCGAAATAGTGGAGCGAAGGGGGTGCGCATGTTTGCCAGGCTAACCAGTCTGTTCGGGCGAAGGCAGTCGTCAAACTCAGAACAACCGTCTGGCGCGCAACCAGCGTCCAGACCGGGTCCGCCGTGTGAGCCGGAGTTGCCGCTCAACCCGATGCTGGCCCGCATCATTGCCGGCCGCACGGTGCGCGCGGTCGCCCAAGACGGAACGCTGGCCAGTGTCACCTTCGCCGATGGCTCGGTGATGAAGATCAAGACCGGAGCGCCGGCGCCGGTCGATGCGCTGATTGGCAAGACGGTGCAGAACGTACGCCAGGGGGGCCTGTGCCTGGAGCTTCTCTTCCAGGATAACAGCCTGGCGACGGTCACCCTCGCCGAGGAGACTTCCAGCGTTTTGCTGCGCGACGCCCAGGGGACGTTTGAGTACGCGGATTGAGACGCCCTGGACGTGGCCCCTGGCACCCCACGTCGCCGCTGCGCAGCCGGGGGACAAAAAAGGACGGCTGAAGCCATCACGGCGTACCCAGGGAGGCTCCAATGGTACGCAGGAATGGCTTCAGCCGTCGACACGGAGTGTCGCTAAACTGCCTCAAGCGCCGGGCGAAGGGAGCGGCCCGGGTGTTGCGGCAGTTCGGCGACCCGTAACCGCCAAAAGAGTAATCGCCCTCGCACACCAGTCATTATGCAGCTATGCCCGATATAAATAAGTAACAGGGACGCCAAATGTGGGGTTAGCGCGACCGCGCGAGCAGCGCGGCCAGGTCGTATTCTCGCAGGCGCTCGGGGATCAGGACTGAGGTCTGGACTGCGGTCTGGGGCGAGAGGCGGCGGACGGTGCGGGCGAACTCGGCCAGGTCGAGGCGCGCCAGCGGCGGCCAGAGCTTGCCGGTGGGCGCCAGCAGCGGACGCACGGGCTGCGCCAAGGGCTGCCACATGTCATCCCAGTGGATCGGGACGAACAGGCGCGGCCGCAGCGCAGCCAGCACGGCTGCGAGGCGCTCGTCGTCCTGCGCCCTGCCGCCCGGCAGCGGCGGGGCGAACAGCACGTCGATGGGGCCGGGCGGCAGGCGTCCCTCGGGCAGGTCGAAGAGCAGGCGCTGCTCCCCAACCTCAAGCAGGTAGGCCAGGACGCGGTCCATGCGGTAATCACGGGCACGCAGCGGCGGTCGCAGGTGGGGGGCCAGCGGACCGGGCCTGAAGCCGGGCAGGCTATGCGGCGCGACCGGGTACACTTCCAGGCGCAGACCATCACCCCTCCCCCGCTCCCGCTCGCCGGCCAGGGGGAGGCCGAGATCAAAGAGCTCCAGCCGGTCGCCGGGGTTCACCTGGCGGATGCGTTCGGGCGGGACGCCGCAGACGGACAAGAGGCGGCAGCTATTGGCCGAGCCCAGCGCCAGCGCGCCCGTCTGCCGCAGCAAGGCCGGCGCGTCCAGGATGTGG
This sequence comes from Anaerolineales bacterium, assembly GCA_017882045.1. Lineage (GTDB taxonomy): Bacteria > Chloroflexota > Anaerolineae > CG2-30-64-16 > CG2-30-64-16 > JADGQF01. The sequence continues at coordinate 2,463 of JADGQF010000070.1, read as the reverse complement.
TCGAAGTGGGCATGGCCGAGCAGCACGAAGTCGCACTGTGGGAGGTGGCGCGCCACCAGCTCGGCGGACGAGCGGACGCGCCCGAACCAGAGCGAGCGAAAGGGGATGCGCGTCAGGTAGGGGTCGATCGCCAGCGTGCAGCCCTGCGCGCGGATCTCGACCCCGGCCACGCCTAACCAGCGAAAGCGCACTCCCTCCGGCACCGGACACCTCCCTCAGATCCGCACGTAACGGCCGAACCGGCAGTGCTCGCGGAAGCCCAGGCGGCGGTAGAGCCCCAGGCCCAGGCGGGACGAGGCGAGCACGGCGACGGTGCAGCCGCGGGCGTGCGCGTCGTGCAGCGCCCGCAAGGTGAGCGAGCGGCCGAGGCCCTCGCCGCGCGCCTCCGGCAGCGTGAAGACGTTGTAGATCCCGGCCGCGCCCGCCGCGAGGAACAGGCTGGCCGTGGCCAGGGGCCGGCCGGCCCGGTAGGCGACGTAGCGCACATATGGCGGCTCGGGCTCGAAGCCGAGGCTGGCTTCGAGATCGAGCAGAGCGCTCGCGACCGGTTCGGGCAGGCCGGCGCCGCCGAAAGCCGCCAGCCAGTCCCGCAGCTCCGACGGGCGGGCCAGCCGCCTGATCTCTAACCCGGCCGGTGTGCCGGCACCGGGCGCCGAGCCGGCGGCCGCGGGTCCAGCCTTGCCAGACAGAACCAGCGCCAAGCCGGGCGCATCGCCCTCGTGCAACAGGCCCTGCTCCTCCAGGCGCCGGCCCAGGTCGGGCGGCTGCGTGGAAGGGCCGGTCAGCCACTGCACGGGCAGAGAGCGCGCCGCGTAACGCGCCAGCACTGTGCCCGCGCGCTCGCTGACCTCCGCGGGGGCCAGCCGGGCGCCCCAGATCAGGTTCAGCGGGGCCAGCGGCACGCTAACCATCGCCCAGGCCAGTCCCGGCTCGTGATACACTGCCATTTGCGGCCAGCGCGCCATGTACTCGCGCAGCGCAAACTGGTTGCCTTCAATGGCCGCGACCAGGTGGGCCTCGTCGTGCGGGAGCAGGCTCACGCCGGCCGGGCCTCGAGGCGAGGTTGGGGCCGGTTGCTGGCGGCCGGGTAGCCCCAGATGACGACGCTGCCCTGCGTGTGGCCGCTGGGGAAGCCGTAGCCGCTGACCGGGAAGAGCTGGCGCACGCGCGGGTCAAACTGGTACGGACGCGGCAGGCTGAACAGGACCTTGGCCCAGGAGTTGACGTAGGACGAGAACAGGAATAGCAGCGTCAAGCAGGCGCCCGTGCGGCGGCTCAGGCACCAATAGAGCAGGGGCAGGAGGATGAGGAAGAACTCTTCCTCACCTAGGAAGGTGAGAGCGCGGAAGGGCCAGTCCAGCGCGGGGCTCAAGCGCTGGAGCCAGAGGATCAGTTGAACGCCCCAATCGAACGTGCCCGCCACAATTTCTCCTTATCCGTTTGCTGCTTTGCCGGCCCTCATTTTAACACGAGCTGCACACCCTCCACAAAGTTGCGGCTGAAGACCAGGAACAGAATCAGGATGACAAAGGCGGGCGGTGCGGGTGTAGCAAGCGTCACAGACCCGGAGCGGGGCGTGGGGTAAATTAGCGCGCGTTGTACGACAGTGGCAGAGGAGCAGCACCAGATGGCAGTCCAGACGCAGGACGTCAAGTTCCCCGCGGGCAAGCGGCAATTGCCGGCTTACCTAGCCCGGCCGGCCGGGCCAGGACCCTTCCCCGGCGTGGTGGTGATCCACGAGATCTTCGGGCTCAACGACAACATCAAAGATATCGCGCGGCGGCTGGCGGGCGAGGGCTATGCCGCCCTGGCGGTGGACCTGTTCGCCGGGCAGAACCGGGCGGTTTGCATGGCGCGCTTCATGGCGGCCAACCTGAGCGGCAAGCGGCGAATCAGAATTCGCTTGGCACGGCGGCATTCACGACCTGAAGGCGGCGCTGACCTGGCTGGGCGCGCAGGCGGAGATCGACGGCAAGCGGCTGGGTGCGATCGGCTTCTGCCTGGGCGGCGGGTTCGCCATCACCTGGGCCGCGACGGATGATCGTCTGCAAGTGATCGCGCCGTTCTACGGCACGAACCCGAAGCCGATCGAGGAAGCTGCCCTGCGCCTGTGCCCGGTGGTTGGCTCGTACCCGGAGTTGGACTTCACGACCCCGGCCGGGCGCAAGCTGAACGAGGTGCTCGACACCACAGGCATCCCGCACGACATCAAGCTGTACTCCGGCACCCGGCACGGCTTCTTCAACGACCAACGGCCGGCGACCTACAACGCCGCCGCCTCGGCCGATGCCTGGGGGCGGGTGCTGGAGTATTTTAGGACGTACCTGGGCGGCGCAGGCGCGGGCCCAGCAGGCGGAGCTTAGAGCTCGTAAAAGTATAACTTCCCGCACCGTGCGGTATCATCCACAGATCAACTTGTTCCTGAGCCGCCTGAATGAGCCACAGCGGCGCTGGTATGTGGCC
>JADGQF010000271.1 GCA_017882045.1 Anaerolineales bacterium | reverse complement strand
CGTGCTGCTCCGCGGCGAACCACCATCGCCGGGCCTCGATCGCAGGGCCAAGCCTGGCCGGCCGAAGGCGCCGCGGCGATGTTCGATGCCTTCATGGCGGCTGCGCCTGCGTGCAAGTGGGCTGCGTCCGACCGGCACGGCCGCCGTCATCTTGGCGGTAAATGGTCAACCCCTCGCCCAGGTCAACCTGGCCGGGGATATGCGCGAATATGAGTTCGCCGTCCCGGCGGCGCTGCTCGGGCCCTCCGGCAATGTGGTCGTCACCCTGCAAACGGCTACTTTCACCGCCCCTCCCGATACGCGTGACCTGGGAATCATGGTCGATTGGCTGCGCCTCGAACCGGACGGCACGGCGCCGGTCATCCCGCCGCCATTGATGCTGGCCGGTTTTGTACTGGCGATCGCGTTGTGTTTCCTGGCCTTCGTCCGGCTTGGCGGGCCTGTGCAGGCCGGCCTGCTGGGTGGCCTGGTCCTGGCTTTGCCCCTGGCAGCGGGCCTCGCAGTCGATCCTCTTTTCGTCGCCCACTACGGCCCCTGGCTGCTGGTTGCCCTGGCCGCCCTGGCCCTGGCCGGGCAGCGCGCTCGCCAGGCAACCTGGTGGGAATGGGCCGCCCTGGTTGTGCTCGGCTGGTCGCTCTACCGTTTCGGCGTCCGTGCCCTGGATTTCTACCGGACCGGCTTGCCGCCGGGTGATTTCACGATTTACTTCGATGCCGCGAAGGGCTTGCGCCTGGGCCAGCCGCTTTACAACTGGGAGGCTGCCCGCCAGATACCGAACGGCCCGGTGTACAAGTACCCGCCCCTGTTCGCTATGCTGCTTGCACCGGCGACGGTGTTCGCCGCTCGTCCGGTAGCCGCAGGGTGGTATCTACTTAATCTCGGGCTGCTGGGCCTGATCCTGTTTGCGCTCATCTGGCGCTTCCGCCGCGATCTGGGGACGCGCTCTCTCAAGTTGGTTTCGGCCTACAGCCTCCTGCTGGTGATCGGTTTTCTCAACTTCCAACCCGCCTGGGAGAGCCTGGCGCGTGGGCAAATGGACGTGATCATCCTGGCCGGCATGGTCGCGGCCCTTTTCTTGCTGCGCCACCGGGCAGGTGAAGCCTGGGCCGGCGGACTGTTGGCTTTCGTGACGATGCTCAAGCTGTATCCCGGCCTGTTGGTGGTCTACCTGTTGTGGCGGCGCCGCTGGCGGGCCCTGGCCGGGTTCGCCGTGACCTTCGCCCTGCTGGTCATTCTATCCGGACTCGTGGCAGGCTGGGGCACGCTCTGGCGCTACGTGGCCGAGATCCTCACCGTCCAAACGGCCGCGGTGCCCTGGCCGGAGAACCAGTCTTTTGACGGATTCTTGGGGCGGCTGGTTATCCCTGCGCCGGCGACAACCTGGTACACCACCATTGCCTTCCCACGTTGGGCGCTGCTGGCGCTCTACCTGTTGGACGCCGTAACGCTGGGCGTGACGGCCTGGGCATTCGCTGGCAGGACGGACCCGAGAAGTGAGCGCTTCGTCTCCGGCTACGCCGTGGCCGCGCCATTGATCGTTCTGATGTGGCCTACGGCCTGGATCCATTACCAGACCCTGCTGATCCTGCCTTTCGGGCTGTTGCTTGGCCGGCAATTGCTCGCCGGCAGGCGGGACTGGTTGGCCGACCTTCTGCTGCTGGCCGGCTTCCTGCTAGTGGCCATCGGCAACGAATACCAGGTGCTGCTGCCGTGGCTGCAGGCAGGACTACCGCGCCTGGCGCAGTCATACAAGCTGTATGGAGTGCTGATACTGTGGGGGTTGTATATCTGGTGGGGGAGGAAAGCCATTGGCGACAAACAACCATATACCGCTCGTGGATCTGCAGGTCCAGTATGACGGCATGCGCGCCGAGATCGATAATGCGATCCAGCGGGTAATCGATAACTCCAGCTTCATCATGGGACCCGAGGTGCAGGACTTTGAGGCGGCCTTTGCGCGTTACCTGGGCGTGAGCGAAGCGATTGGTGTGGCCTCGGGCAGCGCGGCCCTACAGTTGGCGCTGCTCGCGTGCGGCATCGGCCCGGGTGACGAGGTCATCACGACCCCACACACGTTCTTTGCCACCGCCGAGGCCATCTCGCAGGTTGGCGCCACTCCCGTATTTGCCGACATTCAGGCAGACACGTACAATCTTGACCCGGAACTGGTCGAGAACGCGATTACCCCGCACACGCGGGCGATCATACCGGTGCATCTGTACGGCCAGCCGGCGGATATGCTCGAGATCATGGCCGTTGCCAGGCGGCATGGGCTCAAGGTGATCGAGGATGCGGCCCAGGCGCATGGCGCCACCCATTACGGCCGGCGGGCCGGAGGCATCGGCGACCTGGCCTGTTTCAGCTTCTTTCCCAGCAAGAACCTGGGCTGCTACGGCGACGGCGGCATGGTCACCACCGATGACCCGGATCTGGCCGCACGCCTGCGGCGTCTGCGCGACCATGGCCGTACGGGCAAATACGAGCACGCCGAAGTGGGTTGGGGCGCACGCCTGGACGCCCTTCAAGCAGCGATCCTGAGCGCTAAGCTTCGGCACCTCGACGAGTGGAACGACGGGCGGCGGGCGGCCGCGGCGCGCTATAACGCGCTGTTGGCCGGCTGCGATGTCGTCACGCCGGCGGAGCGCTCTTACAACTGCCACGTGTATTACTGCTATGTGATCCGCACGCCGAAACGTGACGGGCTGTTTGAAGAGCTGGCCGCGCGAGGCATCGGCGCCGGCATTCATTATCCGATCCCGCTGCACCTGCAGCCGGCTTACAAACCCCTGGGGCTGCTGCCTGGTGCTTTCCCCGTCAGCGAAGCCGCGGCGGACAGCGTGCTCTCGCTGCCGATGTATCCCGAAATAACGCCGGAGCAACAGTCTATCGTTGCCGCGGCTATCAAGGCCTTTGTGGGGTGAGCATGTCCTTTGCCGTGTCTGTCCTAGTTCCGGCCCGCAACGAAGCCGAGAATGTGCCGGAGTTGGTGGCGCGCGTCGACCGTGCTTTCACAAAGCTGGGGCTGGATGCTGAGTGCGCGGAACTCCTGCTGGTGAACGACGGCTCCACAGACGGCACCCGCGAGATCGCCGAAAGCCTGCGCGAGTCGTATCCATTCTTGCGCGTAATCCACCACCGGCTCAACCTGGGCATGACAGCTGCCCTCTCGACCGGATTCCGGCTGGTACGCGGCGACCTGGTCCTGTTCTTGCCTGCCGACCTGGAATCCGACCCCGAGACGGATATCCCGTTGCTGCTGGGCAAGCTACGTGAGGGTTACGACGTGGTAGCGGGCTGGCGCCAGGGCCGCAAAGAGAGCAAGCTATTTGTATCGGGCATCTATAATACCGTCTCGCGCCGGCTGTTCGGGCTCACGGTCCACGACATGAACTGGATCAAGGGCTTCCGGCGTGAAGTGATCGAAGATTTGCCTCCGCTGCGCTCCGACTGGCATCGCTTCTTGCTGCACATTGCGGCCCACGAGGGTTACCGCATCGGCGAAGTACCGACTGACTGGCACAAGCGGCGGGCCGGGCGCTCGCATTACGGGCTCGGCCGCATCCCCATTTCTTTGCTCGACGTGCTGGTGGTCTGGTTTTTGCTGACCTTCAGCCGCGCCCCGATGAGGTTCTTCGGCGGCCTGGGGCTGGGCGCGCTGGTGGCCAGTGGCCTGACCTACGTGTGGCTGTTGTCGCTGTGGCTGAGCACCGCCACTCAAAAACGGCCCGTCTTCCTCTTCGCGGGCGGCCTCGCCATCGCCGGATTACTGCTGTTCCTGATCGGCTTCCTGGCCGAGTTGATCGTCAACCAGGGTGAACGGCTGGCCGAGCTCGAGCGCCTGGCCCGTGCGGAACGCCGCCGAGGCGGCCCCGAGACCGAACCGGGTGTTGAGACGCGGGAGCGCATCGCTCCACGATGAAAATCCTTGTGGTGACCACGGCGTTCCCTCGTTGGCCGGGCGATGGTCATGGCAGCTTCATCTGGGAAGCCGTGCGCGCGGTCGCGCAGCAGGGCGTCCAGATGAGCGTGATTGCCACCCATAGCCCCGGCGCGGCGACGCACGAACGGATCGAAGGGGTTGAGATCTGGCGCCCACGTTACTGGTGGCCGGAACGCATGGAGGTGCTGCGCAAGGAGGCGGCCGGCTTGCCCGTCATCTGGCGGAAGTACCCGCTGGCTCGCCTGCAGATCGTGCCCTTCGCGGCCATCTACACCCTGGCTACTGCCCGCATGGTGCGCTCGGCGGACCTGATCCATGCCCACTGGACCATCCCCGCGGCCAATGCCTTGTTGGCGCGCGCCCTCTACCGGCGCCCGTTGTTGGTGACCGTGCACGGCAGCGACATTGACCTTGTCACCGCCAACCCGGCGGGCGCCTGGCTGACGCGCCGCGTATTACGCCGGTGCGACCGCGTGATGGCCGTCAGCCGGCACCTGGCCGGCGCCACCGCCGCGCTCGGCGTGCCCGCCGGCCGCATCAACGTTATCCCCGATGGCGTGGACTCCGGCCTGTTTGCACCGGCCGCGCCCGAGGGCCGCGCACCCTTGCTGGTCTTTGCCGGCTCGCTGGTCCCGCGCAAGGGAGTCACCTATCTGTTACAGGCCATGCCGCCCATCCTGCGCGCGTTTCCGGACTATCGCCTGGTCATCGTCGGTGATGGCTCTCAGCGAGCCGAACTCGAGCGACAGGCGCAAAACCTCGCGCTGGGGCAGGGTGTGACCTTTACCGGCGCGCTCAGTCAGAGTGACGTTCGCCAGTGGATGCAGCGCGCCCGATTGTTGGTGTTGCCTTCGATCGAGGAGGGTCTCGGCGTGGTTCTGCTGGAGGCGCTGGCCTGTGGCACGCCGGTTGTTGCCAGCCGGGTAGGTGGCATCCCTGACATAGTGACTCCGGCTGTGGGGCGCCTGGTCGCGCCGGGTGATCCCGGGCAGTTAGCCGAAGCCGTATGCGCCTTGCTCGGCGACCCGCCGGCCTGGGCCGAGATGAGCGGCCGGGCCCGCGAGCGCATCGTCGCCGAGTACGATTGGGAGCGCATTGCCGGCCGGCATATCGCGCTCTACCGATCCATGCTCGCCTGAGCGGAGAGGCCTCCTGTGACCGCCCCTCCATTGCGGTAATTTTGCTTGTTTGGGATAGAATAGCAGCATGCACATTCCCTGGAAACGCCTGGCACAGATCGCGGTGGCCGTGCTGGCCATCGCCTTCCTGGCCGCAGTCATGCGTAGTCAGTGGTCGGCGCTTGGCAGCTACCATTGGCAGCTAGAGCCGGGTTGGGCTCTGCTTGCGTTGCTTGGCCTCGAGCTGACCTGGCTTTTAGAGTTAGACACCTGGCGCTTGATATTGCGTAACCTCGGCGGCTTTCTGACGCTCCGGCGAGCCACACAGATCTGGTTTCTTAGCAACATCATCCGCTATATTCCCGGCAACGTGTGGCAATTCGTAGGCATGACCGAGATGGCCTTGCAGGATGGAGTGCCGCGCGCGGCGACGCTGTCGAGCATCCTCATCCATCAAGCCATCGCGACCGCCGCCGGCATCGTCGTGGCGGCCCTGTATTTTGCCGTAGCCGGTCATAGCTCCTGGGCGGTCATGTTACGACCCTTCCTGTTTGCCGTGCCCCTGGGTCTGCTGTTGTTACAGCCGCGTTTGCTGGAGACGATCCTGAACTGGGTGCTGGCTAAGTTGCACCAGCCGCTGTTGCACATTACTCTCACCTGGCGCCGTATCTGGTACGTTTTGTTGCGCGATTTTGTCGTCTGGTTGCTGATGGGGCTCAGCTTCGCGGCTCTCGTGCGCGCTCTCACTCCCCTGGATAACGGCATGCTCCCTTACCTGGTGGCCTCCTGGGCGGCCGCCTACGTGATAGGTTACCTTAGCATGCTGACGCCGTCCGGGCTAGGCGTCCGCGAGGGGATGCTGCTCTTGCTGCTGTCAGCGCTGCTGCCGGGTTCTGTGGCAGCCTTGATCGCCATTGTGGCCCGACTATGGAT
>JADGQF010000069.1 GCA_017882045.1 Anaerolineales bacterium | reverse complement strand
TTGACTGCCGAGGAAGTCGCTAAGCTCAAGCACATCGACCGGCCCGGCTTCAAGACCGTCACCATCCCCATGCTGTGGGAGCGTGGCGGCGACGGCCGCCCAAGCGAGAACCGCCCAGACCGCAAGGGTGGCCGGGCAGGCGAACTGATGGAGGCGGCGCTCCGGCGGATATTTGACGCCGCGGACCACGCCATCGCCATCGACGCCAACATCCTGGTCCTGTCCGACCGGGGCGTCGACGCGCAGCACGCACCCATCCCGGCGCTGCTGGCCCTTTCGGGGCTGCACCAATATCTCATCCGCCAGGGCACGCGCAACCGGGTGGGCCTGGCAGTCGAGTCGGGCGAGCCGCGCGAGGTGCATCACATGGCCCTGTTGATCGGCTACGGCGCCGGCGCCATCTGCCCCTACCTGGTGCACGACACCCTGCGCGCCATGATCGAACAGGGCCTATTGATGGACATTAGCCCCGAGCAGGCGATCGCCAATTACAACAGCGCGGCCGTCAAGGGCATCATCAAGGCCATGTCGAAGATGGGCATTTGCACCATCGACGGCTACCGCGGCGCGCAGATCTTCGAGGCGGTCGGCATCCGGCAGGACGTGATCGAGCGTTACTTCACCTTTACGGCCTCCCGGGTGGGCGGCATCGGGCTGGACGAGATTGCGACCGAAGCCGCGCTGCGCCACGAGCAGGGTTTTGCCGTGCGCTTCGCCAACGAGCCGGCCCTCGACGCGGGCGGCCAGTACCAATGGCGGCAGGACGGCGAGGAACACACCCTGACGCCGATGGTCGTCCACAAGCTGCAACAGGCCTCGCGCACGGGAGATTACCGGACTTACAAAGAATACGCCGCGCTGGTCAACGACCCGACGCGTGACCCGAAAACCCTGCGCAGCCTGCTGGAGCTGATTCCGGCCGCGCAGCCGCTGCCAATCGAAGACGTCGAGCCGGTCGAGACCATCGTCAAACGCTTCAAGACCGGCGCCATGTCGTATGGTTCGATCAGCCAGGAAGCACACGAGGCGCTGGCCATCGCCATGAATCGCCTGGGCGGCAAGAGCAACACCGGCGAGGGCGGCGAGGATCCCGAACGCTACGTGCCGCTGCCCAACGGCGACAGCAAGAACAGCGCCATCAAGCAGGTGGCTTCAGGCCGCTTCGGCGTAACCAGCGAATACCTGGTGCAGGCGCAGGAGATCCAGATCAAGATGGCGCAGGGCGCCAAGCCCGGCGAGGGCGGCCAGTTGCCGGGGCGCAAGGTCTACCCCTGGATAGCCAGGGTGCGGCACTCGATACCAGGCGTCGGCCTGATCTCGCCCCCGCCGCACCACGATATCTACTCGATCGAGGACCTGGCCGAGCTGATCTACGACCTGAAGAACGCCAACCCGCGCGCCCGCATCAGCGTCAAGCTGGTGTCGGAGGTGGGAGTGGGCACCATCGCCGCCGGTGTGGCCAAGGGGCACGCCGACGTGGTGCTGGTGAGCGGCTTTGACGGCGGCACCGGCGCTTCGCCCCAGACCGCCATCAAGCACGCCGGGCTGCCCTGGGAGCTGGCCGTTGCCGAGACGCACCAGACGCTGCTGGCCAATAACTTGCGCAGCCGGATCGTGGTCGAGACCGACGGGCAATTGCGCACCGGGCGTGACGTCGTGGTCGCGGCGCTGCTGGGCGCCGAGGAATTCGGCTTCGCCACCGCGCCCTTGATCGCGCTGGGCTGCACCATGATGCGCGTCTGTCACCTGGACACTTGCCCGGTGGGCGTGGCCACCCAGAACCCCGAGCTGCGCAAGCTGTTCCGCGGCGACCCGCAGTACGTGGTCAACCTGATGCGTTTCATCGCCCAGGAAGTGCGCGAGCTGATGGCCGAGCTGGGCTTCCGCACCGTGAACGAGATGATCGGCCACGTCGAGCGGCTGCAGCCGCAGCGGGCCATCGAGCACTGGAAGGCGCGCGGGCTGGACTTCTCGGCCATTTTGGCGCATCCGCCCGTCCCGCCCGAAGTTGGCAACTATTGCCAGATCGCGCAGGAACATGGGTTGGAGCAATCATTGGACCACCAGGTGCTGATCCCGCTGTGCCAACCTGCGCTGGAGGACGGGCAGCCGGTCAGCGCTACGTTGCCCATCCGCAACTCCAATCGCGCGGTGGGCACCATGCTGGGCAGCGAGGTCACACGACGTTTCGGCGCGGCCGGGCTGCCGGATGACACCATCTGCCTGCAGTTCCAAGGCACGGCGGGCCAGAGCTTCGGCGCCTTCGTGCCCAAGGGGATCACGCTCGAGCTGGAAGGCGACGCCAATGACTACCTGGGCAAGGGCCTGTCCGGCGGCAAGATCATCGTCTACCCGCCCGCCGGCAGCCGCTTTGTGGCCGAAGAGAACATCATCATCGGCAACGTGGCCTTCTACGGGGCGACCGGCGGCGAGGCCTACATCCGCGGCATGGCCGGCGAGCGTTTCGGCGTGCGCAACAGTGGGCTCAACGCGGTAGTCGAGGCGATCGGCGACCACGGCTGCGAGTACATGACCGGCGGCCGCGTCGTCATCCTCGGCCCGACCGGGCGCAATTTCGCGGCCGGCATGTCGGGCGGCATCGCCTACGTGCTCGACGAACGCGGCGACTTCGCCGGGCGCTGCAACCAGGAGATGGTGCAACTGGAGCAGTTGGACCCCGAGGAGCTGCGCCTGGTGCAGGTCATGACGCAGCGGCACGTGCAGCTCACCCGCAGCACGCGCGGGCAGTTTGTGTTGGAAAACTGGCCGACGCTGGCCCGCCAGTTCGTGCGCGTCATCCCGCGCGACTACGCGCGGGTGTTGCAGGCCTTGGAACGGGCCCAGGTGGCCGGCCTGGACGGGGAAGAAGCGGTGATGTGGGCGTTTGAGGCCAACAAGGCCGACGCCGCACGTGTGAGAGGGGACTGAACATGGGCAAGCCAACCGGATTTCTGGAATACGATCGCGAGCCGCCGCACCTGCGGTTGCCCGTAGAGCGCGTGCAGGACTATGCCGAGATCCACCTGGAGCTGCCGGATGATCGGCTGCGCAAGCAGGCCGCGCGCTGCATGAACTGCGGCATCCCCTTCTGTCACACCGGGGAAGTAATCAACGGCATGGTCTCCGGCTGCCCGATCAACAACCTGATCCCCGAATGGAACCACCTGGTCTACCAGGGGCTGTGGCGCGAGGCGTACAACCGGCTGCGCAAGACCAACAACTTCCCCGAGTTCACCGGGCGCGTCTGCCCGGCGCCCTGTGAGGGGTCGTGTACGCTGGCCATCAACAGCGACGCGGTGACCATCAAGAAGCTGGAATACGCGATCATCGAGCGTGCCTGGCAGGAAGGCTGGGTAGTGCCCGAGCCGCCTTCTGTGCGCACCGGCAAGCGCGTGGCCGTCATCGGCTCCGGGCCGGCCGGCCTGTCGTGCGCGGCCCAGCTGAACCAGGCCGGGCATTGGGTCACCGTCTACGAGCGCGCCGACCGCATCGGCGGGCTGCTCATGTACGGCATCCCCTCGATGAAGCTGGACAAGTACGTGGTGCAGCGGCGCGTGAACCTGCTGGCCGACGAGGGCATCAGCTTCATCACCAACACTGCCATCGGCCGCGATATCAGCGGCGAACAACTGCGGGGCGAGTTCGACGCGGTCGTGCTGGCCACGGGCGCCACCCGGCCGCGCGACCTGACGGTCGAGGGGCGCGAGCTGCAAGGCGTGCATTTCGCCGTCGATTTCCTCGGGCGTGACACCGCCAGCCAACTGAGCTGGGGCCATGCCGACGGCACCTACATTTCGGCCGAGGCCAAGGGCGTGGTGATCATCGGCGGCGGCGACACCGGCAACGATTGCGTCGGCACCAGCCTGCGCCACGGCTGCAACAGCGTAACCCAGTTCGAGATCCTGCCCCGCCCGCCCGCCGCGCGCGCGTCAGACAACCCCTGGCCGGAATGGGCCAAGGTCGAGCGTACCGACTACGGGCAAGAAGAGGCCGTGGCCATCTTCGGCCGCGACCCGCGCGAGTACGCCATCTCGACCAAGCGCATCATCGGCGACGAGAACGGCCACGTCAAGGAAGTGCACACCGTGCGCGTGGCCCTCCTGCGCGAGAACGGGCGCGTGGTCTTCAAGGACCTGCCCGGCAGCGAGCAGGTCTGGCCGGCCCAACTGGTGCTGCTGGCGATGGGCTTCATCGGGCCCGAGCAGGCGTTGTTGGGACAGTTAGGCGTCGAGCCGGACGCGCGCAGCAACGTGCGCACCGAGCGCGGCCGTTACGTCACCAGCATGCCGGGCGTGTTTGCCGCCGGCGACGCCCGGCGCGGCCAGAGCCTGGTCGTCTGGGCAATCAACGAAGGGCGGGCCGCGGCGCGCGAGTTGGGCGTCGCCGACGTCATCTTTCTGCGCCACCCGGACGGCCTGCTCGAGAACACGCTGGAGCTGCGGCGCGAGCTGGCCAGCCTGATCCGCCACGCGCACCCGCAGATCGTCATCACCATCGATCCCTGGCGCCACTACCAGTTGCATCCCGATCACCGGGCGGCCGGGCAGGGCGCCCTGGATGCGATCTATGCCGCGCGCGAATGGAACATCTTCCCCGAGCAATTGGTCGATAACGAAGATCCCTGGCGGGTGAGCGAGGCCTATCTCTTCTGGACCGACAATCCCGACTACTGGGAAGACATTGCCTGTTGCATGGACACACGCCTGTCGGCCCTGGCCCACCATGCCAGCCAGGTCGGCGTTGACAACACCCAACTGGCCGAGCGCATCCGCCAGCGGGCGCGCGAGGCCGGCGAGAAACCCGGCTATACCTTCGCCGAGGCTTTCAAACGCCTGGCGTTCTGAACCGAGCAGACCAATCGTGCAAGGGAGCAGCATAGCATGTCGGTACCACTTGAGGCGGTCGCAATCGGCGCAGGCGGACGGGGCTACGGCGCCTACGCACCCTACGCCCAGGAGCATCCCGACGAGTTGCGTTTCGTGGCCGTGGCCGAGCCCGACGAGGCCCGGCGGCGCCGTTTCGCCGAGCGTTATGGCGTGCCCACGTCTGCCTGCTTCGCCTCCTGGCAAGAGCTGGCGGCGCGCGGCCAGTTAGCGCCGGCGGCCTTCAACTGCACCATGGACTCGATGCACCTGCCCAGCACCCTGGCCCTGCTGAGCCTGGGCTACCACGTGCTGCTCGAAAAGCCGATGGCCACCTCGCCCAACGATTGCCGCGCCCTGGTGCAGGCCGCCGAACGCGCCCAGCGCGTGCTGCAGATCTGCCATGTCCTGCGCTTCACCAGCATGTTTTCGACCCTGCACGAGGTGCTGGCCTCCGGCCGCCTGGGACAGATCCTCACCGTCGAGCACCGCGAGAACGTCGTTTACTGGCACATGGCACACTCGTTCGTGCGCGGGCTCTGGCGCCGCAGCGCCGAATCCAACCCGATGATCCTCGCCAAATGCTGCCACGACCTGGACCTGCTCTACTGGAACATGGGACCCGTGCGCCGCCTGTCATCCTTCGGTTCATTGCAGCATTTCCGGCCTGAGAACGCTCCGGCCGGCGCGCCGGCGCGCTGCACCGACGGCTGCCCTGTGGCCGAGCAGTGCCCCTTTTACGCCCCGCGCATCTACCTGACCGAGAGCACCGATTGGCCGGCCGCGGCGATCTCGCTGGATACAAGCCTGGCCGCCCGGCGCCACGCGCTGGAGACCGGTCCCTACGGTCGCTGCGTTTACCATTGTGACAACGACGTGGTTGACCACCAGGTCGTGTCGTTTGAGTTCGAGAGCGGCGCGTCCGGCGCGCTCTTCATGCACGGCCATTCCTACGAGGAAGGGCGCACGATGCGTTACGACGGCACCCGGGCCTCGCTGCGCGGCAAATTCACCTACGGCACCGGCGTGATCGAGATCCACGACCACCTCACCGGCACGGTCGAACGCATCGTGCCGGCCATGGGCCGGGGCCACGGTGGGGGGGATGAGGGTCTGGCCGCCGCCTTCGTGCACGCCCTGTCGCGCGGCACTCCCGAGGTGCTGACCTCGGCGCGCAACTCGCTCGAAAGCCACCTGATGGCCTTTGCCGCCGAATCGGCGCGCACCGAGGGTGGCGTCGTGGAGATGGAGCCCTATCGGAGCGCCGTCTAGCCCGGGAGGTACACAAGGCTGACCCACATGACCCGTCACCGCACGCTCTTTCTGACCGAACGCAGCCCGCGCCACCAGCGCAACTCCCTGGCGGCCGCCCCGCCCGAGCTGGACGTGGTGATCATGCGTCTGCCGGCGCGCGACGAGCTGTGGCCCCAACTGGCGGCGGCCGAGTTTCTGATCAGCGAGCGCGCCGGCGTGATCGACGCCGCCATGCTCCAGGCGGCGCCCCCCCTGCGGCTGATCGTGCGCCTCGGCTCGCTGGCTTATGATATCGATTTGGCCGCAGCCGGCGCGCGTGGCGTCGCCGTGACCACCTGGCCGGTGCGCGGGACGATCGCGGTGGCGGAGCACTGTGTGCTGCAAATGCTGGCCCTGGCCCGGCGCCTGCTGGAGGCCAATGCGGTGGCGATGGCCGCCGAGGACTGGGGGGAGGCCCGGCGCACCGATGAGAATATATTCGCCTACAACTGGTCCGGCCAGCAGGACCTTGGCGGCTTGTGGCGCCGGACGGTGGGGATCCTGGGTTTTGGCGAGGTCGGCGCCGAGTTGGCCCAGCGCCTGCGCGGTTGGGACTGCCGCGTCATCTACCACCGCCGGCGGCGTCTGCCGCCGGACGGCGAAGCCGCGCTGGGCATCTCTTACGCAGCCGCGGACGGCGTCCTGGAGGAAAGCGACTTCGTGGTCAACCTGCTGCCCTACACGCCCAAGACCGAGCATGCGCTCGGCGCCGCCCAGTTTGCGCGCATGAAAGAGGGCGCCTTCCTGGTCAGTTGCGGCAGCGGCAGCGTGATCGACGAAGCCGCACTGGCCGAGGCCCTGCGGGTGGGCCACCTGGCGGGCGCGGCGTTGGACACCTACGAATGGGAGCCGTTGCGGCCCGACAACCCGCTTCGGCGGCTCGCCCTGGATGATCCGACGCGCGACATCCTGCTCACGCCCCACATCGCGGCCGGCGCCCCGCCGCACGGCGTCATCCCGTCGCGCGCCGAGGATTACGTCCCGATCCTGCAGTTCCTGCGCGGCGAGCCGCTGCGCTATCGTGTGGTCTGAAGGGAGATCTCAGATGACAACCAAGCTGATCCTGGATACTGACATCGGCGGCGACATCGACGACGCGATCTGCCTGGCCTACCTGTTGATGCAGCCGGAGTGCGATCTGTTGGGGATCACGACGGTTACCGGGGAGCCGGAGAAGCGCGCCGCGCTGGCCAGCGTGTTGTGTGAGGCGGCCGGCAAAGATATCCCGATTTACCCCGGGTTGGACCAGCCGATCCTCGGCGAGCAGCGCCAACGGGTCGCCGAGCAAGCCGTGGCGCTGCCGCGCTGGCCGCACCGCAGCCTCTTTCCGCGCGGCGAGGCCGTCGAGTTCCTGCGCCGCACGATCCGCGCCCACCCGGGCGAGATCACATTGCTCACCATCGGCCCGCTGACCAACGTCGGCCTGCTCTTCGCCCTGGATCGTGAGATCCCGCACCTGCTCAAGGAAGTGGTGATGATGGGCGGCGTCTACCTGCGATGGGAGCCGGGCCTCGAATGGAACGTCAGCCTCGACACGGTAGCTGCCTCCATCGTCTTCGGCTCGCCCGTGCCGGTCCGTGCCATCGGCCTCGACGTCACCTTGCAGGTGAACATGCCCGCCGACGAGGTGCGCCGGCGCTTCACGGCCCCGATCCTGCGCCCCGTGCTTGACTTCGCCGAGGTCTGGTTCGAGGAGCAGCCGGCTATCACCTTCCACGACCCGCTTGCAGGGGCCGCCATCTTTGACCCGGCGCCGGCGGGCAGCGAGGACGCCATCTGCCGTTTCGAGCCCGGCCTCGTCACGGTCGATCTCGCGACCGAGCCCGGGCGCACTGTCTTTACGCTGGGCCAGGCCGGGGCGCGTCACGCCGTCGCCATCGAGGTCCAGCCCGAGCGCTTCTTTGACCACTATTTCCGTGTGGTGACGGGGGCAGGGTCTGCGCCGCCGGCCTAGAAATTCTGGAATAGCCCCAGGTAGGTGATCAGCCCCAGCGTCATGTTGTAGGTCGCGTGGACGACCATCGACGTCGTAGTGTTAGCGCGCCGGCGCACCAGGCCCAGCACCAACCCGACCAGGAACACGACGACCGTCGACAGGCTCAGCCCGTAGGTGCTGTGCAGCAGGGCGAACAAAAGGGCCGTCAGGGGCACGCCAAAGCGCGGCTGGAGGGCGCCGCGGAAGAGCGTCTCCTCGCCCAACGCCGCTGCCAGGCCGAGGGTGAGGATGCCCGCTATCGACTGCCCCAGCGGGCCGATCAGCTGCTCGCTCAGCCTCTGCACGTCGTTGCTCACCCCGATACCCAGCCGGCTGCCGGCGTACTCGACCGCCAGGGCGATAGGCACCAGGAGCAGGCCCAGCCCGAAGGCGCCGCCCACCTGCCGGGGTGACGGCGCCACGATCCCCAGGCGCTGCAGCGTCTCGGCCAGGCTGCGCCGCGACAGCCAACCCACCCCGATCAGGCCCATCACCGCCAGCAGGATCTCCTGAAACCACAGCCCGGGCAAGGTGATCGCCGGCTGGCCCTGCGAGGCGCCGAACTGAGCGATCGAGGCCAGGTTGCCCAGTCCGAACGCCACCGTGAACCAGAGATTGACGACGATCAGCGCCGGGAACGAGAGCGCCACGGCGTGCACGGTGCGCGCCGGATCGATCGGGATGGCGCGGGCCGCGAGGCGCCGCAGCGGGGGCAGGAGCAAGATCAGGCCGAACAACGACGGCAGCCACAGGCTGAGCCCCATATTCGGCAGGTTGGCCGCCAGCTTCGCCGGATCGACCCCCATGTTCTGATAGCCCTGCAGCGCTCCGGGCGGAAAGCCGCCCGCGCGCGCGGCCACGCCCAACACTTGCAGCAATCCCCCCAGGCCCATCAGCGCCAGGTAAAACAGCGCCAGAAACAGGATCGACAGGATGGATAGCACCTGCGCCGCGTCCTTCTGCCCGCGCTGCCTTGCCCGGTCGGCAAAGCCGGCCAGCCACAGCACCGCGATCAGCGGCGCGAACATCAACAGCACGCCGATAATGTCTTGCATCTCGTCTCCCGTCTCAACGCCCGCCGGCGGATTTCAGCCCGGCCAGGCAGTCTCACACGCTCTCAGCCGGCCCCGCTCGCCCCGCCGCCCGCCGCGCCGCCCGCGCCCGCTGCCCCGCCGCCGTTGCTGCCGGCCGCTTGGGCCGCTGTGCTCATGGCGACGAACGCCCCCACTCCGCCGTCGGCCGCGCGCGTTGCGGCCAGCGGATGGAACCAGTCCGGCAGCTCGACGCCGCTCTGCTTGACAAAGGCCTTGGCCCATGACTCGGCGAGGCCGTAGCTGGCGGCAAAGGGCAGGTAGCTCTCGAACACGGACTCGCTCAGCGCGGCCCCGCTCAGCGCGGCCCCGCTCAGCGCGCCCTCGCTCAGTGCGCCCTCACGCCCCTTGGCCACGTCCTTCAGGTAGCGGTAGAACGCCTGCCAGCGCGCCGCCTCGTCCGCGCCGAGGTCCGAAAGGAGCGAATAGGCCGCGCTGAGGATGAAAGCGATTAGGCTCAACAGGAACAGCGCCCCGGCAACCAGCAGGGTCCACGCCTCGAACAGTGAAAAGAACAGAGCCGTGCAAACCAGTGCCACTCCGCAAGCCAGGATGAGCATGATCCCCGCCGCCACCAGACGCCGGCGCACCTGCCGTCGTTCGGGGCTGAAGAAACCGGCCTGCTCCATCTCCTGTTTCAGCGGTTCGGCGAAGGTCTTCCAGCGCGTCGACAGGCGGGTCTGCATCTCGCTCAGCTTCAGGCTGTCCGCGCCGGTCCCATGCTTGTCCTCGAACATTAGGCTGAGTAGGCCGCGCTCGTGCGGACGCAGCGGCTCAGCGCTCCCGCCCCCCGGCAGCCGGAGGATAAATTCGTGCGCCCGGTACCAGGAGTGTTCCGGCGACTCCTCGATCGAGAGCACGCCGCGCCGCGCCAGATCGAACAGCGCGCCGAGCGCGTTGGGCAGCGCCGGTCCTCCGCCGCTGCCGTTCAGCGCTCCGGCTACGGCCGGCGCTAGACCGTCGGGCGGCCGGGTGTAGGTCATGGCCTGCGCCGAGGCCGGCTGCTCGCGCCGCCTAAGCGTGTAGAGGGCAGCCAGGCCGCCGGCGCCGGTCAGCAGCACCAGCAGCGCGGCCAACCCGATGCCCGGCGCCGCGCGCAGCGCCCGCGCGTCGCGCGCCTGCCAGGCCGGCGACGTGGTGACAAGGCTGCCGGGCGGGAAGGCCAGGCTGATCTGCAGCTCGCTTTTCGGCGCCAGATCGGAGGCCAGGAAGGTCACCTTGCCGGGGCCGCTTTCGACCTGCGCCTCGCCCCGGGTGACCTGCGGGTTTCCGGCGAGGGCCACGCCCTCCGGGTAACTCACCATTACCCTGGCGGACGTGATGCTGTATTCATAATCCTCGGGCAGGGCATTCCAGAGCAGCCGGTCGGCGCCCGCATCCTGCCGCACCACGCCCAGCAGCCGGTAGCGCAGGCCGAAGGTATGCGTGCTGTCCGAGGTATTGGCGAAATGCCAGCGCACCTTGATCGGGTTCCCGTTGGCCAACTCGACCTGCCCGGGTCCTTTGCCGGGCGTCATGGCGACGCCGTCCATAGTCGCCGCGATGTCGCGGATACCGTCCGTGTGATCGGTGGGCAGATCGCGGAAAACGAAGGTGAACGGTCCGCCGCTGAAGCGGAAGACGACCGTCTCTTCGACGAATACATCCCCACCCGGTTGAAGGGTGGCGTTCACGTCGAAACGATCGGCGCTATAGGTCTTCGCGGCCCCCGCGGAGCCGGCGTCTAGGGCCAGCAGGCCCACTATCACCAGGCACAGCACCAATCTGCGAGACATCTTTCCACCTCCTTGGGGACAGGAAATCCTTGGGAACAGGAAGTCCTTGGGGATAAGATATCCTTGGGGACAGGATGTCCCCCGCTTACTGGTTGCGGTCGGCCAGCTCCCCGGTCACCGAGTAGATCACGCGCTCCCCGATGTTCGTCGCCCGGTCGCCGATGCGCTCCAGCTCGTGCGCCGCCGCCAGCAGTTGGGTCGCGCTGCCGATGCAACGCGGGTCCTCTAACATGTACGAAAGCAACACGTTAAAGGTTTGCTTGTAGTACGCGTCTACCTGCTCGTCGGCCTCGCACACCGCGATCGCTTCGGCCTTGTCCCGGCCGGCGTAGGCCCGCAAGGCGCGGTCGAGCATGTCCAGCGACAGATCCGCCAGGCGCGAAATGTTGGCAATTGGCACCCGGCACGGGGTTTCGAGCATGCGCAGCCACGAGCGGGCCAGCTTCTTGCCGTGGTCCCCGATCCGTTCCAGGTCGCTGGAGACTGTTAACGCCGAGATGATCGAGCGCAGGTCGCCTGCCACCGGCTGCTCGGTCGCCAGCAGGGCATAGCACTGGCGCTCCACCTCATAACGCAGCCGGTTCACCGCCACGTCGCCGGCGATCACCTCGTGAGCCAGCTCGCTGTCGCCCTGCTCCAACGCCTTGATGCCGTTCGCCGCCGCCTGCCGCACCATCAAGCCCAGTTGCAGCACGCTCTCGTGCAAACGCAGCAGGTCGCGATCGAAATGAGCCCTCACTCCTGTGTTCATGCTATCCATACCGTCCCGTCACGTACCCTTCTGTCCGCCGGTCTTGCGGCTCGGTGAACAGGCGCCTGGTTTCGCCCGCCTCGATGACGGTGCCCGAGCCGCGATCGTCCGTCAGCATCATCATGGCCGTGCGGTCGGAGGCTCGCGCCGCTTGCTGCATGTTATGGGTCACGATCACGATGGTGTAACTCTGCGCCAGGGCGCGCATCAGATCCTCGACCTTCAGCGTGCTGATCGGGTCCAGCGCCGAGCAGGGCTCGTCCATCAGGATCACCTCGGGCTTGACCGCGATCACGCGCGCGATACACAGCCGCTGCTGCTGGCCCAGCGAAAGCGTCAACGCATCCTGGCGCAGGCTGCCCTTGACCTCGTCCCACAGATCGGCCCCGCGCAGGCTCTCCTCCACCAGCACCGGCAGGTCGCCGTTGAGGTGCAAACCCAGAACGCGCGGGCCGAAAGCGACGTTGTCAAAGATCGACTGCGGAAAGGGGTTCGGGCGTTGAAACACCATCCCCACCCGCCGCCTCAGCTCCACCACGTTCGTGTCCGGCCCGTGGATGTCCTCGCCGTCTAGCAAAATCTTGCCTTCCGCGCGCGTGCCGGCGATCGTGTCGTTCATGCGGTTGAGACAACGCAGGAAGGTCGACTTGCCGCAACCCGACGGGCCGATCAGGGCCGTGATCTGCCGGTCCTCGATCTCCAGGTTCGCGTCGCTCAGCGCGCGCTTGGCGCCGTAGTAGAAGTTGAGGTGTTGGACGCTGATCTTGCTCATAGCTTACCCGAACCTGCCCGTCACGTAATCCTCGGTCCGCTTGTCCCGCGGCGACGTAAAGATCTCTTTGGCGGGCCGGTATTCCACCAGCTCGCCGCTCAGAAAGAATGCCCCGTAGTCAGCCACGCGCGCCGCCTGCTGGACGCTGTGCGGGACGATGACTATCGTATACTGCTGGCGCAGCTCGAAGAGCGACTCCTCCACCTTCCCCGTGGAGATGGGGTCCAGGCCCGACGTGGGCTCGTCGAGCAACAGGATCTCCGGTTCCAGCGCCAGGCTGCGCGCAATGCACAGCCGCTGCTGCTGCCCGCCCGAAAGCGACAGGGCCGGCGCGTCCAGCCGGTCTTTGACCTCGTCCCAGAGCGCGGCCGCTTTGAGGCTGTTCATCACAACCTCCTCCAGGCGCGCCAGGCTGCGCTCGCCGGCCAGTTTGGGACCGTAAAGGATGTTCTCGCGGATCGTGCCCGGCAGCGGCAGAGGCAGCGCAAACACCATGCCCGCGCGCCGACGCAGAGCCGGCACCGGCGTGCCCGGCGCGTAGATGTCCTGCCCGTCGATCAGGATGCGCCCCGTCAGGCTGGTGCCGTCCACCAGGTCGTTCAGCCGGTTGATCAGGCGCAGCAAGGTCGATTTGCCGCTGCCCGCCGGCCCGAACAGCACGCTGATCGCGTGCGCCGGCACGTCCAGGTTCACATCGCGCAGCACCGGCTTGTCCGTGTAGCTGTAGGTGACATGCTCGACTTTAACCTTTGGCTTAGTTATGGCTGGTTCGGTCATACTGATAGGTAGTCCGTGCTGCTCGAGATTCGCCTCACCATTTGCTCACCACTGCCTCCGGCGCCTGAAATAGCTGCGGATCAGCGTCGCCACGATGTTCATCGACAGCACCAGCGCCAGCAGCACCAGCGCGGTCCCGTACTGGATCTGCAGGGGCATGCCCGGCACCTGCGTGCTGATGACGTACAGGTGGTAGGGCAACGCCATCGTCTGGTCGAACGGCGAGCGCGGGAGGCGCGGCAAGAAAAACGCCGCGACGGTGAACAGGATGGGCGCAGTCTCGCCGGCCGCGCGCAGCAGACCCAGCAAGACGCCGGTGATGATGCCAGGCAGCGCCTGCGGCAGCACCACCGTGCGGACGGCCTGCCAGCGCGTGCCGCCCAGGCTCAAGCTGACCGTGCGGAACTCGGTCGGCACGGCCCGCAGCGCCTCTTCGGACGTGCTGATGATCACCGGCAGCGTCATGATGGCCAGCGTCAGGCAGCCGGCCAGGATCGAGGTCCCAAACTGCAGGAACAGCACGAACAGCCCCAGCCCGAAGAGACCGTAGACAACAGATGGGATGCCGGCCAGGTTCACGATCGCCAGCCGGATGGCGCGGGTGAGCCAGTTGTCGCGCGCATACTCGGCCAGGTAGATCGCCCCGGCCACACCGATCGGGATCGCCACCAGCGCGGTGCCCGCGGTCAGCAGAAGGGTGCCAACGATAGCCGGAAAGATGCCGCCTGCCTTCATCCCATTGCGCGGCACCGCCGTCAGGAACTCCCAGCTGATGGCGCCAATACCCCGTATGACGATTGTGACGATCACGAACAGGATCGGCAACACCACGATCAGCGCCCCGAGGCCGAGCAGGACAAAGCCGGCGCGCTGCACGCGGAAGCGATTGCGGACGGTGTAACTGCTCAGCCCCGGCGAGGGAGTAGAGGGCTTCGCCGGCATAGAAGACGTAGACGTCGACGTGGACGTCATCAGCGTAACCCTCCTCGCCGCCGCTTCTCGAACATCGCGCGCGCCGCCGTCAGATTAATGAAGAAAGTGAGCACGAACAGGATGATCCCGACCGCAAACAACATATGGTAATGCGTGCTGCCGCGCGCCACCTCGCCCATCTCGGCCGCCACCGTCGCGGTCATCGTGCGCACAGGCTGGAACAGCGAGTCCGGGGTGAGCGGCATGCGGGCCGCGTTGCCGGTGACCATCAACACCGCCATCGTCTCGCCAATCGCCCGCCCCATGCCGAGCATCACCGCGGTCAGGATGCCCGAGCGCGCCGCCGGCACTACCACCCGCCAGATGGTCTGCCACTGCGTCGCGCCCATCGCCAGCCCGGCGTTGCGGTAGGCCATCGGCACCGAATCCAGCGCGTCCTCCGCCACGCTGATCAGCGTCGGCAGGGCCATGTAGGCCAGGATCAGCGCGCCGGTGAAGGCCGTTAACCCGGTCGGAACGCCCAGCACCTGCTGCACCGCCGGCGCCACCAGCGTCATGCCGAAGAAGCCGAGCACCACCGAGGGGATGCCGGCCAGCACCTCGATCATCGGCTTCAGCACCTCGCGCGCCCAGGGCGGCGCGACCTCGCGCACGAACACCGCCGTCGTGACGCCCAGCGGCAGCGCAATCGCAATTGCGCCCAGCGTCACCAGAAGCGAGCCCAGGATCAGCGGCAGAGTGCCGAAGAGGTTGAAAGTCGGGTACCAGTGCGTGCCAAACACGTTCGACAGCGGGCTTAGGAAAAACGCCGGCAGCCCCTCGCGCAGCAGGAACAGAAAAATAAGCAACACGAAGCCGATCGTCGAAAAGCCCATCACCCGGATGAAGGCTTCCACCAGGAACTCGCGCCACGAGGTCGATGCTGTCTTGCTCATTGTCCGCCCTTCAGGGGCACAAAGCCGAGCTCCGTCACCGTGGCCTGTCCCGCATTGGCGATCCAGTCCAGGTACGCCTTCACCCGGGCGCTCGGCTGGCCAGGAGTATACATGAACAACGGGCGGGAAATCGGATACGAACCGTCGTTCACCGTCGCGACCGACGGCAGCACGTACGGGCTGCTCGCATCGTGCGCGACGGCGATCACCTTCTGTTCGGCTGTGACGTAGCCCAGACCGTCATAGCCGATCGTGTTCGGGTTATGGCTCACCTCGGTGCTGATCCCCTGTGACGAGGGCATCAGCAGGGTGTCGGGCGAGAACAGCAGGTCGCTCTTCTTCCCCATCCGGATGACGTTCTCGAGGAAGTATTGGTAGGTGCCGGAGTTGGATTCGCGCGACAGCAGCACGATCGGCCGGTTATCGCCGCCGACCTGCTGCCAGTTGGTGATCTTGCGGGTGTAGATATCGGAAAGCTGCTGCAGGGTCAGCTTGCCGACCGGGTTCTCGGGGTTGACGACCACCGCGATCGCGTCGCGCGCCACGGTGTAGCGCACGGGCTCGATGCCGTTCTTCTTCGCCGACGCGATCTCGTCGGCCGACATCTCCCGCGAGGCGTTGGCGATATCGGTCGTCTTGTTGATCAGCGCCGCGATGCCGGTCCCCGAGCCGCCGCCGGTCACCGAAATGCGCACCTCCGGATGCTCGCCCATGTACTTTTCGGCCCAGGCCAGCGCCAGGTTGACCAACGTGTCCGAGCCGATGTCCTGGATCGTATCTTTCTCGCCCACCTGAGCGGGCGCCGCCGTCTGCCCGGTGCCCGGTTGCCCGCCCGACGTCCTGGCCTGTCCGGAAGCGCTACAACTCGATAGCAGGATGACCAGGCCAAACAGCAGCAAAGAAAAGCCCAGGCGCAAAATGACCTGGGGCGCGCACCAACCGCGCAGCAAGGCGCGGTCGGGGAATTTCAACGGACCGAACATGTTACCTGCACTTTCTCGGCGCCGCGCACACAACCCGTGTGCGCCACGGCACATGAGAAATGTAACCCGCTAGCGTTAAGCCATTGTTATCCTTGTGTAAAGCCCCCATTAAGCCCAGGTTAACAGGTCTTAACAATCCGCCCCCCTCCCCACCTTACCCCCGCGGCACCGTGAAACAGAAACGCGCTCCCTGCCCGGGGCTGCTTTCCACCCAGATCCGCCCGCCGTGACCTTCGACGATGTGCCGGGCGATCGCCAGGCCCAGGCCGGTCCCGCCCTTGCTGCGCGCCCGGTCCTGCTTGTAAAAGCGCTCGAAGATGCGCGGCTGCTCGGCCTCCGGGATGCCGGGACCACTATCCTCCACGCAAACCAGCACATCCTCGTCGCCCTTGGCCTCGGCGTGGATACATATGATGCCATTGTCGGGCGTGAACTTGAGCGCGTTGTGCACGAGGTTGCGGATCACCCGGCTCATTTGCTGCTCATCGACCAACACCCGCATGTCCTCGGGCACCACCACGCTGATATGCTGGCTTTTCAGGGCCGCCTGCGGCAGGAGGATATCGATCGCCCCGCGCACCAGCCCCTCGGCGCGCGTCGGAACCAGCTTGAGCAACACCTGTCCAGACTCGATCTGCGCCAGGTCCATCATCTCCTGGCTCAGCTGGCTCAACGCCTGTACCTGGCTGTGGATCTGGTCCAGCATCTTCTGCGCCAGCCCACGATCCGAGAGGGCGCCATTGCGCAGGGTCTGCGCAGCCAGGTCGATGTTTGCCAGCGGCGTGCGCAGGTCATGGGAGATGTTGGCCACAAAATCACGCCGCGCGCGGCCCAGGCGCTGGAGCTCGGTCACGTCCTGGATCACCACTGCCGCGCCGCCGGTTCCGTCCAACGGCAGAGCACGGATACGCAGCGTCCGCTCGTTAACCGCCGATTGGCGCACGATCGGCCGGCGCCCGCTGAGCGTATCTACCACCGCCTGGTTGAGCTCGTAATCGTGCACCAGGCCGATGAACGGTTGGTGCGCGGCCGGTTGCCCGGCGCTGAACATATCCCACGCCACCTGGTTACCCCAGACCACCCGCCGCTCGCCGTCGACCACCAGCAGAGCATCCGACGACGCCTGGCCCAGGCCGTCAAGGTGACCGCTCGCCACCTGCCGCGCCGCTTCCGCCGCCGCCTGCCCGCTGATCGCGGCCGCCCGTGCGCGGCTGGCCTGTTCCAACTCGCTCCTCGCCGCACGCAGCCGCAACG
>JADGQF010000270.1 GCA_017882045.1 Anaerolineales bacterium | reverse complement strand
CGGAATGGCAAAGGTGATCTCGCCCAGACGCGTGCGCTCGGTGTGGTCCTTGAAGCCGTTGCCGTGACCGCGCCGCTCAGGCGAACGTTGGTAAGGTGCGACGCCCACGTGGTTCTGGCGTTCCATGCGCAACGCGCGCAATGAGCAACGCGCGCACTGACATCCCCACCTTGTCGCAATTGTAACTCCAGCTTACTGACTCCTGTATAAAGGTTGCCTTAAGCTTGTTACCAGGCGCACATAAGGACGACGGCACGAGGCCTGATTATCATAAACGTGGGGATACCCGGTCATCCCCAACGCGATGTACTCGCTGCTGGTGGTCGCCTCGTTGGATATCGGCGCCTACGTACTGACCTTCGCGGCCCTCAGCTTTCTCGGCCTGGGCGCCGAGCCCGGCTACGCCGATTGGGGCCAATTGCTCAGCTTCGCCCGCAACTGGATCCCAGATCTGGCGACCCACTGGTACATCGTCACCTTCGACCCCAAGATGCGCGGCTACCGGACGGAGTGAAGGAGCCCGGCAGGCTGAAGGAACCCGGCGAAGCGTAAAACGAAGGGAGGATGGTCTATGGCCTGATCTGCGAAAAACCTGTCTGCGTCGGTGCGATGCCCTTTCCGGCTCGAACCCGTGATGTTGCCATATGGCTGTAATCCGTCAGCGTGAGAAGTTCGGCGAGGAAGTTCGGTGAGAAGGAGAACAGATACCATGCCACGCAATATTCGTGGACCGTTTGCTCTGGCTATCGTGTTGGTTGCCGCCCTTGTGCTGGGCGCCTGTGTACCGCCGGCCGCCACGACCGCCCCGCCGGCCGCTCCGGCCGCGACGTCAGTCACGGCGCCGACCGCCGCCATGACGGCCACCGCCATGTTGGCGCCGACCGCCAAGATGACCGCCACGGCCATGATGACCGCCACCGCGATTATGACCGCCACCGCCCCAGCCATGACCGCGACCGCCGTGATGACGGCGACTCCCGCCATGACGACGACGGCCGCCGCGACGACCACGACCGGCATCAGCTTGCCGTCGTCTATCCCGAACGGCGCCACCAGCGGCAAGATTGCCCTGTTGCTGCCCGAAACCAAGACCGCCCGTTACGAAACGGCCGACCGGCCGCTCTTCGAGGCCAAGTTCAAGCAACTGTGCCCGAATTGCACGATCCTGTATAGCAACGCCAATCAGGACGCCAACCAGCAGCTCTCGCAGGCCCAGGCCGCGCTGACCAACGGCGCGCAGGTGCTGGTGTTGGATCCCGTCGACTCGGCCGCCGCGGGCGGCATCGCCGACGCGGCCAAGGCCCAGGGCGTGCCCGTCATCGCCTACGATCGCCTGATCCTCAATTCGACCGGCGTCAACTTCTACATTTCCTTTGACAACCAGCGCGTCGGCGAGTTGCAGGCGCAGAGCCTGGTCGACCGGCTCACCCAGCTCAACATCGCCAAGCCGCAGATCGTCATGATCAACGGCTCGCCCACCGACAACAACGCCAAGCTTTTCAAGGCCGGCGCCCATAGCGTCTTCGACCCGCTGGTCAGCGCGGGCAAGCTGACCATCGCCAAGGAGTACGACACGCCGGACTGGAGCCCCGACCAGGCCCAGACCGAGATGCAGCAGGCGTTGACCGCCCTCGGCAACAAGGTCGACGGCGTCTACGCCGCCAATGACGGCACCGGCGGCGGCGCCATCGCCGCCATGAAGGCGGCGGGCCTCAGCCCCTTGCCGCCCGTCACCGGGCAGGACGCCGAGCTGGCAGCGATCCAGCGCATCCTCACCGGCGACCAGTACATGACGGTTTACAAGGCCATCCGGCCCGAGGCGGAGACCGCGGCCGTGCTGGCCGATTACCTGCTGAGCAAGCAGACGCCGCCTGCGGCCATGCTTCAGGGCAAGACCGTCAATAACACCAAGATGGACGTTCCTTCGGTGCTGCTGACCCCGGTCGCAGTCACCAAGGACATTGTCGCGAGCACCATCATCGCCGACGCCTTCTGGACTGCGCAACAGCTCTGCACGAGCGCCTACGCAGCCGTCTGCTCGACGCTGGGCATCAAGTAGCGGCGTCGGGATCGAGGCGGAAGGATGGGGGCGGGCCATCTGCTCTTCATCCTTCCGCCTGCGCCCTTCATCCTCTGTGTGCAGGGGGGGAAATATGGACGCTAGCCAGCGCAAACCGATCCTCGAGTTACGCGGCATCAGCAAGCGTTTCGGGGCGGTGCTGGCGCTCTCAAACGTCGATTTCGAGGTCTACCCGGGCGAGGTGGTGGGCCTGGTGGGCGATAACGGCGCCGGCAAGTCCACCCTGGTCAAGACCATCGCCGGCGTTTATCAGCCGGATTCCGGCCAGTACATCTTCGAGGGCCGTGAGGTGACCATCAGCGGCCCGCGCGCGGCGACGGACCTGGGCATCGAGACGGTTTATCAAGACCTGGCGCTGTGCGACAACCTGGACGTCGTGAGCAATCTGTACCTCGGCCGCGAACAGACCGAGGCGGTCATCCCGGGCGTGCGCGCCATCGACGAGGTCAGCATGGAGAAGACCGCGGTGCGCCTGCTGGCGGACCTGCACGTGCGCCTGCCCTCGGTGCGCCGGGCGATTGCCACGCTCTCCGGCGGGCAACGCCAGTCGGTGGCGGTCACGCGCGCGGTGATGTGGGACTCCAAAGTGGTGCTGCTGGATGAGCCCACCGCGGCGCTGGGCGTCGAGCAGACCCGGCAGGTCAAGGATCTGATCGGGCGCCTGCGCGAGCGCGGCCTGGCCCTGGTGGTCATCAGCCACAATCTCGCCGATGTCTTCGACGTCTGCGATCGCATCATCGTGCTGCGCCTCGGGCGGCGTGTCGCCACTTTCGACATTCGCGGCACGAATCCCGAGCAGGTGGTGTCGGCGATCACCGGCGCCGAGTTCGCCGGGGCGCCCGGCCAGGGAGGTCAGCCGTGAACAGGGCGAGCCCGGACGCCAAGGCTGCCGAAGGGCAGCTGCGCACCGCCGGCGACGTCTGGCGGAGCCTGTGGGGCCGCGTGTCGCAGGGCGACATCGGCTCGCTGCCGGTGCTGGTCGGCCTGCTGCTCATCGGCGTTGTTTTTCAGTTGGCCAACCCGAACTTTCTCACGCCCGTCAATCTCACCAACCTGATGAGCCAGATCGCGGCCGTCGGCACGCTCTCGGTGGGCGTTACCATGGTCTTGCTGCTCGGCGAGATCGACCTGTCGGTGGGCGCGGTGAGCGGCTTCGCCGCCGCCATCATGGCCGTCCTCTCCGTCAAGAGCGGTCTGCCCGGCCCCCTGGCCGTCTTGTTGGCGATCCTGGCGGGCGTGCTCATCGGCCTCTTTCAGGGTTTTTGGTTCGCCCGCCTGCACGTGCCGTCCTTCGTGGTCACGCTGGCCGGCTACCTGGGCTGGCAAGGCGCCCTGCTGTACGTCCTGGGCAGCACGGGCACAGTCAATCTGACCGACCCCTTCATCATCGGCCTGGCCAACACCCGCCTTCCGTTGGCCCTGGGCTGGGCCGTGGGCATCATTTTCGTCTTGCTTGACGCGCTGCTGGAGTTGCGCCAGCGCGCACAGCGGGCCGCCGCCGGGCTGCCGGTCCAGTCAATAGGCGCGCTCATCGGCCGCCTGGCGCTGGTCGCGGCTGCCCTTTTGATCGCCGTCGGCATCATGAGCGTCAACCGTAACCCGGTGAAGGGCGGGATACCCATTCAGGGCGTGCCCCTGGGCGTTCTGGTCCTGATCGCGTTCATCGTCATCCTTGACCTGGTCACCCGGCGCACGCCCTTTGGCCGCCACCTCTTCGCGGTGGGCGGCAATGCCGAAGCTGCCCGCCGGGCGGGCATCAACGTTGACCGCATGCGTATCGCGGCCTTCACCCTCTGTTCGGGCCTGGCCGCCTGTGGCGGCGTCCTCGCCGGCTCGCGCCTGCTGGCCGTCAATCAGTCCTCGGGCAGCGGCGACGTGCTGCTCAACGCCATCGCGGCGGCGGTCATTGGCGGCACCAGCCTCTTCGGCGGCCGCGGCAGCACCTGGGCCGCCCTGCTGGGCGCCCTGGTCATCGGCGCCATCGCCAACGGCATGGACCTGCTGGCCTTCTCTTCGTCGGTCAAGTTCATGGTCACGGGCGCGGTCCTCCTGCTGGCCGTCACGATCGATGCCTACGCGCGCTCGCGCCGCCTGCAGACCGGCCGCTCCTAGCCAGGCGCGGGCCGCCATCCGCCACACACCGGCGCGGCTTGCGGGAAACTACGCAGGTCGCGCCCGTAGCTGACCGTAGATTATCGGGGAAATCCACCCTACGAATCCCATGCTTCCACGGTTGTCAGCGGCGGCCGGTGTGCTATAATCTCTCAGAGAGGTGAATGCTTCCCGGGCCTCATGCCGTAACATCGTCCTGACCATGTGAGTGAATCCGGTCGGTTAGTAGCGCCTTATCGCCTGCCTTAGGGAGCTGCCAGCTTATGCGTATTCTGTTGGTTGAGGGCCAGAATCTGTCGCGAGAAGGGTTGGCGAGCCTGTTGAGCAGCCAACCTGGCTTTGTCGTCGTGGGCGAAGCCGCCTGCGCGCGTGACGCGTTGCCCGCTGCCCGCAGTCTAAAGCCCGATGTCGTGCTGATGGAGTTCTACCTGCCTGACGCTAGCGGACCGGATACGGCGCGCCTCATGTTGGCCGAGCAGCCCGACATGGCAATCGTCTTTCTTACCACACGCGCGTGCCAGGCCGATCTTGTCGCGGCGCTATCCGCCGGCGCGCGCGGTTTCCTCCTGAAGAGCATAGCCGCATCCAGGCTTGTCGCCGGCCTGCGCGGGATCGAACAAGGTGAGGTAGTCATTCACCCGCAGATGCTGCCCGAGCTGATCTCGGAGTTCGTTCGCCTATCAGCCAGCGCCGGGCAAGAGAGCCAGCATGACTGCGACGAGCTCACCCCCCGTGAGTTACAGGTATTGCACCAACTGGCGCAGGGCGCCAGCAACCAGGAGATCGCGTCCCAACTAGTCATCTCGATCAACACGGTCAAAAACCACATGACCAACATCCTCAGCAAACTGCAACTGCCTAACCGCCAGTCTGCCGCGGCTTTCGCGCGCAGCCAGGGCTACTGAAACTCCTAATTTAAGAAGACGCCGCCAGTTCTTGTCCCGAGAGGCAAGCCCTGGCAGCGTCCTTCGCCGCGCCGCTATCGGCAATTCAGGTTTATGGTTGGCTATTTCTCAACAAACGGCAGATAGACATGGTAGGCAGTGTCCAACGACACGTCGTCCAGCACAAAGGTGGCGGGGAAGCCGTCCGCGGGACTGTTCGTCGTCGAGTTGAAGGTGATACGGTGCGGCTGCCCATTGGCGTACAAAGCCGGGTCCAGGTTCACCGTCACCTGCGTGTAGGTCATGGCGTAGGTCGTCGTCATGGCATCCGTCCGCCAGACTTCGTGCCCATCCACCAACACGCTCAGAGTATCGGTGACCAGCCCGCTGCTGGTCGCCAGCCACAGCCAGAAGCTGAGGCTGGTGTGGAGGGGCAGGATCGTGACGGTTTGCGTGATGGCCGCCTGCACCGGCCCGTCAGCGCCGCCGAACAAAGCCCACCCGCTACCCGAACGGGCGAGGTTCCCACCGGGGCACAGCGTGGTGTCACACAGGGGAGTGGTTCTCGTGTCGTTGGCGGCGTGCAGGTACGCGCTCCAGGGCGAGTTGGGGGCGCCGAGCTCGAACCCGCCGTCCTTGATCAAGTTAGAGCTGGCAACCCGGGGCCCCGTCGGGGCCGGCGCGGCGGCGCGCGCTGCCGGGCCAGGCAACAGCATCGTCACCAGCATCAGCATAACCAGCACCCGCGGCGCAACCGCCAGCAAGACCCTGCTATACCTTCGTGTCATCTTGACCTCCTGACTGTTAACCAAGTGGACTCTGGCCATTCCTCGTGCTTTGCTGCAGGCTGTTCCGGCGCCGGCCCGCAGGCCGGCGCCGGAACAGCGATGCGAGTTAGCGCGTGATCGAATTAGAGGGGGCCGACGGCGCAGAGTCGGCGGAGAC
>JADGQF010000068.1 GCA_017882045.1 Anaerolineales bacterium | reverse complement strand
ATCATAAATGTAGACATGCAGGCGTTCGGGAAGCAGGCTGCTGGCGATGTGTTGGCGCAGCGTGCGGACGATGACCGCCAGGTCTACTGTGTTGGTCATTGCATGGCTAAAATCGCGTATACGTTGCTCGTAAGCCTGCACGCCGCGGAAGAAAACATTATCCACGAAGTGTTGCAGCCGGTTGCGGAGCGGGTTTAGCCCCAGCGCGAGGATGAACACCAGCAGACCGATGAAAAAGGGATTGGTGACTTTGAAGGTTTGACCGAAGATAAGTGTCAGGCCGCTGACCAGCAGGGTGGGGGCCAGCGGTTTGGCCGGATCGAGGAACAGCTCGTTGCGCATCTCAGGGCAGTCGGCCGCGCCCTTGAGCGAGGAGAGCAGGCAGATGGGCGCTTCCACGATCCCATCGGGGCGCGTGAAGTCCAGCGGCGCGTTGCGATCGCGCACCGCGGCATCCAGTTCCGGCCGGCTGAATACCGTTTCCATGAAGTCGTGCCAGATGGGGGCCGCGCCCGTCAGGCCGGTGGTGTTGCGCATCGGCGTACCGTCGGTGTTGCCCGCCCAGACGCCCACGGCCAGGTAGGGCGTGTAACCGACGGTCCAGTTGTCACGGAAGTCGGTCGTGGTGCCGGTCTTGGCTGCGGCCGGGCGGCTGAGGTGCAATGGGCTGTTGGTGCCAAACTCCATCGCCCGTGCCTCATTGTCCGACAGGATCGAGGTGACGAGGTACTCTACGCGCGGGTCCACCACGTTGGCGGCCGGCTTGTGGCCGTCGATAACCTGCCCGCCGCTGTCGCGGATGGCTATGATTGGCGTGCTCGGCGCCAGGCGGCCGCCGTTGTCTATCGTGGCATACGCGTTGGTCAGGCTGAGCAAAGTGACTTCGCTGCCTCCCAGGGTCAGCGACAGGCCGTACTGCTCGACCGGCCGGTCGAGCCCTTGCAGACCCATCGAACGGCCCATCGCCACCATATCGGGCACGCCGACCTGGCTCAGCAGCTTGACGGCCACCACATTCAGCGAATTGGCGAGCGCCGTGCGCAGGCGCACGGGGCCGTGGAACTTAAGGTCGTAATTGGTGGGCGCGTAGGTGTGGATGGCGTCCAGCTTGAAGGTGACCGGGATATCCCAGATCACGCTGGCCGGGCTGAAGCCGCGTGTGAAAGCCAGCGTGTACAGGATGGGTTTGATCGCCGAGCCGGGTTGGCGTGGGCTGATGGCCACGTTCACCTGCGCGCCGTTGACCTTGGCATAGTAATCGGCGCCTCCGACCATAGCGACGATTTCGCCGCTGCTGGGCAGCAGGGCCACCAGGGCCGCGTTACCGAGGTTGTAGGGGGCCCGCAGCACGCTGACCTGCTTGCGCACCAGGTCCTCGGCGACCTGCTGGAGACGCACGTCCAGCGTGGTGGTGACGGTCAACCCCAGGCGGCCGACGGCGCCCTGTCCGAAGCGGCTCTCAATCGCTTGATTTACATAATCCATGAAGTATGGGGCCATCTTCGGGAGTTGGGCGGTCTGGTACTTGAGCGGCTGCCGATAGGCCGCCTCGGCCGCCTCTTGCGAGATGAAACCTGCGCGGGCCATGAGCGCCAGCACCAGCCCTTGCCGCTCCTTGACGTTTGGCCGGTCGGCGTCGACGAAGGGGTCGAGCTCCGCGGGGGATTGCGGCATCGCGGCGAGCAGGGCCGCTTCGGCGAGGGTCAGGTCAGCGGCGGACTTGGCGAAGTAGGTGCGCGCGGCAGCCTCCACGCCATAGGCCAGGTGGCCGAAGTAGACCACGTTCAGGTACATTTCCAGGATCTGGTCTTTGCTGAACCGGGCGGTGAGGTCCTGGGCGATGTACGTCTCGCCCAACTTGCGGTCCAGCGAACGGTTGACACGTTGCTCGTAGGGGTAGGCGATGTTGCGCGCGAGCTGCTGGGTGATGGTCGAGGCTCCAGAGAATAGCTCGCCGCCATTGCTGTTTTCCAGGACCGCACGCGCGATGGCGCCCCAATCGACCCCTGGGTTGCTGTAAAAGGTCTTGTCTTCGGTTGCTACGATAGCCTTCCGCATCAACGGGCTGATGCGGTCCAATGGCACCCAATAGCGGTGGCCTTCGTTCCAGAACTCGCCGATGCGGGTGCCGTGCCGGTCATAAATCTCCGTGCTGAGGAAGAGTTTCGGCGAAGGCCCGGGCAGGTCGGCCATGTAGGCCTCGACAACTTGGGGCAACGGCTTGCCGATAGTAGCGGTGAGGGGCGGCGGCACGGGGGGAGCTGCGCAAGCGCTTAATATAGGGGCGATGATGACCAGCACGATGAAGATCCAGAGCCAGGGCGCTTGCCTTGACCAGCGCATGTCGTCTCCTCCGGTTGGTGGTGCCTGATACGGCTCGCTTCAACTATATGGTGTATTGTAACACCTATATGGTGTATTGTAACACCTATATGGTGTATTGTAACACCTATATGGTGTATTGTAACACCGTCAAACTGATTCTGCTACTGTTGCTCGCGCTATGCAGTAGGCTGATATTCAAAGGCCAGGCTTTCCGTGAAAACTACCTTCTCTACTAAGGACGTCACTGTGATAGAATTGTTTCGCTCAATCTATACAAATCTGCGTGATCCTGCCGCTCCTTAGGGCGGCGACGCGTGGGACGCGGCGGGTGGCCCGGCCAGGGTACGCAAGTATGCTCTTGGGGTTTACCGGGGAGGAAACGGCTGCGCTAGCTGAACTCGGCGCTGAACGGGCATCAGGTGACAACCACCGAATTGTCCGTACCGTACTGATTCGGGGCATACTTGTCCGCGTGCCAGTCGTTCTGCCAATCCCGCCCGTTCACCAGGTAGCGAAACTGGTATTGGCGTCCGACCGGCAAGACCAGGGTAATGCGCCAGCTACCATCGCCGCGTCCCTGGCGCATCTCGTCCTTGTTTGTGTCCCAATCGTTGAAATCGCCGACCAGTGTGACGCGTTCCGCCCAGATGGAAGAAGGGAGTTCGAAGTTGACCCGGACGAACTTCCCGTCTGGCATAGGCTCTTTGTAGATCATGCGCCTCTCTCCCTGCGTGAGGACCGGCGTCCGGTGCGCCCAGGCACGTCGGAAAATTATAGCATAGACTTGACGAAATGGGTAATCCCTTTTAGGATATATGTCCGATGTTCGAGAATCTACAAACAAAACTGAATGCGGTTTTCGATAAGCTCGCCTCGCATGGCAAGCTTACCGAGCAGGATGTGGATGCTGCGCTGCGCGAGGTGCGCCTGGCGCTCCTGGAGGCCGACGTCAACTTCAAGGTCGCCAAGGAGCTGATCGCGCGCGTGCGCGAGCGGGCGATCGGCGCCGAGGTAACCAAGAGCCTTACCCCCGCGCAACAGGTCATCAAGATCGTCCACGAGGAATTGTTGCAGACGCTGGGCGAGCCGTCACGCCTGGACCTGTCGGGCCCAGCGCCGCACGTTGTTATGCTGGTTGGCCTGAACGGCGCCGGCAAGACCACCACTGCCGGTAAGCTGGCACTCTCGCTGCGCAAGAGCGGCAAGCGTTCCATGCTGGTCGCGGCTGACACTTACCGGCCGGCCGCGGTGACCCAACTGGAAGTAGTGGGCAAGCAGATCGATATTCCCGTCCACAGCGAAGGCACGAAAATTTCACCAGTCGAGATCGTGCGGCACGGCGTCGAACGCGCGCGCCAGGGCGCTTATGACGTGGTGATTCTGGATACCGCCGGGCGTCTGCAGATCGACGACGTCATGATGACCGAGCTCGAACACATCAAGGCGCTGGTCAAGCCGCAGGAGGTCCTGCTGGTGGCCGATTCCATGACCGGCCAGGAAGCCGTCAATGTCGCCAAGGGTTTCCACGAGCGGGTCGGGCTGACCGGCCTGATCCTGACCAAGGTGGACGGCGACGCGCGCGGCGGCGCGGCCATCTCGATGCGCGCGGTCACCGGCGTGCCCATCAAATACCTGGGCATGGGCGAGAAGCTCGACGCCCTGGAGATCTTCCATCCCGACCGCCTCGCCACTCGCATCCTGGGTATGGGCGACATGCTCAGCCTGATCGAGAAGGCCGGCGAAAATGTGGACCAGGTTGAAGCCGAGCGCATGGGCCGCAAGCTGGTCAAGGGCGAGTTCAACCTGGAAGACTTCTTGAAGCAGTTGCAGCAGATCAAGAAAATGGGGCCGCTGCAGCAGATCCTGGAGATGATCCCCGGCATGAACCGCATGACCAGGGATATGGCTCCCGATGTGACGGATAAGCAAATGCGCAGCATCGAGGCGATCATTAACTCGATGACGCGTGAGGAGCGCCGGGACCCCAAGGTCATCAACGGCAGCCGCAAACGACGCATTGCGCGTGGTTCCGGCACGACCGTTCCGGAAGTTAACGATCTGCTCAACCAGTTCCGCCAGATGCAGCGCATGATGAAGCAGATGAGCGCGGGGGGCCGGGGTGGGCAGCGCGGCTTGATGGACATGTTTCGTTGATAACTCACCTCTAGCAGGTGGTTAACAAGCATTCGGGACCCTCATTGTCCCACAGTAAAGAGGAGCACAATAGATGGTACGCATTCGTCTGCGCCGCCAGGGCGCCAAGAAGCAACCGACTTACCGGGTCGTCGTGGCCGACCAGCGCGCCCCGCGCGATGGCCGGATCGTGGAGAACCTCGGGTTCTTCAATCCGCGCACCGAGCCGGAGACTATTCAGATCGACGTCGAGCGGGCGCGCTACTGGTTGGGCGTCGGCGCAGTGCCGAGCCTGGCCGTCGAGCGTCTGCTGAAGTCGACCGGCGCCTACGAAGCTGCCCCCGCGGCCGCGGCGGGCTGAAGGTTGTAAGGTTGGAAGGCTGGAAGGTTGGAGGTTAGCACCCCGGGGTGCAGCGTGTCGGCGCTCGTAACCTGCCACCGGTAACCC
The DNA here is from genome assembly GCA_017882045.1 of Anaerolineales bacterium. Classification (GTDB taxonomy): domain Bacteria; phylum Chloroflexota; class Anaerolineae; order CG2-30-64-16; family CG2-30-64-16; genus JADGQF01. Next base: position 12,554 of record JADGQF010000068.1, on the reverse strand, counting down.
GCAACCTGTCAACCTGCAACCTGCCAACCGATAAGGAGGCGGCAGGTGAAAGAGAAAGAACTGGTCGAGTACATCGCCCGGTCGCTGGTCGAAGAGCCTGATGCGGTGGCCGTCAAGGAAATCCGTGGCTCTAACGTCACGGTCCTCGAGCTCCATGTTGCCCGTGAGGACATGGGGCGGGTCATCGGCAAGGATGGGCGGGTCGCGAATGCCATCCGCACCCTTCTGCGTGTGGCTACGCACGACGACAAGCGGGTGGTGCTGGAGATCGTTTGAAGGTCTTGACCTGAAGCGAAACGCATCGCGGGGGCGCCGTCAAGGGCCTCCGCTTTGTTTTGTAGACACAGAAAGAGCAGGAACGATGGCGACAAACAGGCCAACCAAGGGCAGCGCGAGCCAGGGCTATCTGGCGGTCGGCAATATTGTGGGGGTGCACGGCATCCGGGGCGAGGTCAAAGTCGAGTTGCTCACGGATTACCCGGAGCGCTTCAGCCCAGGCGCAACGGTGTACTTTGGACCCGAGAGCCTGGCCCGGCCGGTGCGCATCGAGGCTGCTCGCCCGCACAAGGGCATGATGCTCGTTAAGTTCGCCGGCGTGCTGGATCGCAACGCGGCGGAATTGCTGCGCGACACTGTGCTGCTGATCCCCGAGGAGCAGGCTATGCTCCTGGGTGAGGGTGAGAACTATGCCCACGACCTGATCGGCCTGCAGGTCGAGACCACGGACGGCCGGGTGCTTGGAAAGTTGGCCGAGATCCTGTATACCGGGGCGAACGACGTGTACGTGGTCAACCGGCCCGGCGCTGAGGTGCTGATCCCTGCCCTTAACGAGGTCGTGATCACGGTGGATCTGGAAGCGGGCCGCATGCTGGTGCAACTGCCTGAGGGCCTGGAAGCGCCGGCGGGGGCGCCCGACCAGGACTGATTGGATGTGCCATTTTTTCGCAAGTGCTTGACAAAATATACCCCATCGAGTATGCTGGCGCCCGATAGGCTTCCTCGTCTTCCTTAAGGAAACCAGAAGGAAACCAGAAGGAAACCAGCGGGCCTGAAGCTGGTTTGTCGCCGTCGAGATTCCGGGAAGGAGATTCCTTGGACCCGCTCGCATATTGGATCGCGTTCAATCGTGTGCGGGGCATAGGACCCGCCCGGCTGAGGGCATTGCTGGATGCATTTGGTAGCATTGAGGAAGCATGGCACGCTCCGGCTGATAAGTTGCGTGAGGTTGGTCTCGACCGCCGATCACTGGCGAACATGATCGAGGCGCGCGGGTCGCTGGACCTGGCCGCCGACCTAGGCCGGCTGCGTAGCGCGGGAGTTTCGGTGCTGACCTGGGAAGACCCAGGTTATCCGGCGCGTCTGCTGACTATCAGCGATGCTCCGCCTGTTCTCTACGTGCGCGGCGAGCTACGCCCGGAGGACGATTGGGCGGTGGCGATGGTGGGAACCCGGCAGGCGACCGTTTACGGCCGAGAGGCGGCCCGCCACCTGGCCGGCGACCTCGCCAGCGCGGGAGTAACCATCGTCAGCGGGCTGGCAGTTGGCATCGATGCCGAGGCCCACCGGGCCGCCTTGGACGCCAAAGGGCGCACAATCGCCGTGCTGGGCTGCGGGATAGACATCGTCTACCCTTGGGACAACCGCAAACTGGCCGAGGAAATCGCCGCCCGCGGCGCGATTGTCAGCGACTATGCGTTGGGGACCAGGCCGGAGGCAAGCAACTTTCCGCCCCGCAACCGCATTATCAGTGGGCTCAGCCGGGCCGTGGTGGTGGTTGAGGCCGGCGAGCGCAGCGGTGCGCTCATTACGGCCAGGTTTGCAGCCGAGCAAGGGCGGGACGTCCTGGCGGTGCCGGGCAGCATCTTCAATCGTAGCAGCCAGGGCGCGAACCTGTTGATCCGCGAGGGTGCCCGGCCGGCGCTTTCCGCCAACGACGTGCTCGAAGAACTCGACATGGGCGCGGTAGTCGAGCAGTCCGAGGCGCGCACGCTCTTGCCGGCTGACGAGACCGAGGCGCTTGTCTTGAAGTATGTAGGGGCCGAGCCCGTGCACGTGGACGACGTGCGCCAGGCCAGCGGATTGCCGATCGCCACCGTTTCGAGCACCCTGGCGTTGATGGAGTTGAAGGGCCTGGTGCGCCAGGTCGGCGGTATGAATTACGTGCGGGCACGGGAGACGGGACCGGTGTACCGGGTGGACTGAGGGAGGCATTTGGCACTATGTTGTATGCTGTGATCATGGCCGGGGGTTCCGGCACACGCCTGTGGCCCTTGAGTCGCAGGGGACAGCCCAAGCAGGCCCTGAAGCTGATCGGCGAGCGCACAATGTTCCAGCACTCTGTCGATCGCCTGGCGCCTCTGTTCCCGCCCGAGCGCATCCTGGTGGTCACTAGCGCTGCCATGGCTGACCTGTTGCGGCCGCAGACACCTGGGCTACCGGCCGCGAATTTCATCAGCGAGCCGGAGGGGCGCGATTCGGCGCCTGCCGCCGGGCTAGCCGCCATAAACCTGTTGCAGCACGACCCCGACGCGATCATGGTCATGCTGACGGCCGACCATTATATCCTGGATACGGAGCAGTTCCGTTCCGCGCTCTCCGCGGCGGCGCAGGTCGCCGCCGCGGGCACGATCGTCACCCTGGGCATCCGGCCCACTTACCCGGCCACCGGTTTTGGCTACGTCAGTTTCGGCGAGGCCTGGGTGATCGAGAACGGTTTCCGGGTCTACCGCTCGGCCGGCTTCACCGAGAAACCGGATTTGGCGACTGCCGTGCGCTTCCTGGAGGGCGGTCGCCACGTCTGGAACAGCGGAATGTTTGTCTGGCGAGCCAGCCGGCTGATGGACGAGTTTGCCCGTCAACTGCCCGATATTCATGCCGCGTTGGAGCAAATCGGCCAGGCCCTGGATACGCCCCAGGCCGGCGACGTGCTTCGCCGGGAGTGGAGCAACGTCCGGCGCATCTCGCTGGACTACGGGATCATGGAGCACGCAGATAACGTCGCTGTCATTCCCGTCGAGGTCGGTTGGAGCGATATCGGTAGTTGGGCCTCGCTGATCGAGGTGTTGCCGGCCGACGAGAGCGGCAACGCTGTGACCGGAGAATTCGTGGCCGTCGATAGCCATAACTGCCTGGTGCGCAGCGAGGGCAAGTTGGTCGCCGCGATTGGTGTGGACGACCTGGTGATTGTCGACACGCCCGACGCCCTGTTGGTCTGCCGGAGAGATCGCGCCCAGGACGTAAAAGAGGTCGTCAACCGGCTGACGGCGCAGGGCAAGCCGGTGTACCTGTGATTAATCTATGAGCGAAGCAACGTTGACCGCTTATTGCATGAAATGTAAGGCCACCCGGCCGATCAAAGACGGACAACCGGTCTACATGAGCAACGGGCGGCCCGCAACGCGCGGGGTCTGCCCGGTCTGCGGGACAGGTTTGAACAAGATCGGCGAGACGCCCGCGCATGCGGGCATTGCCAAGCCCGAGGCGCCCGCCGGCAAAGCGGCCAGGAAGGCGGCAAGCGGGGCCGGCGGCGACGCGACGCAGCCTGCCGCGACGATTACCCCGTCCGCTTCGGCGCCGCTGACGCAGCCGGTACAGGCATATTGTGTAAAGTGCAAGGCGATGCGCGAGATGCAGGGCGGCCGAGCTGTTTTCATGGCGAACGGCAGCCCCGCCGCGGACGGCGCCTGCCCACAGTGCGGCACGCGCCTGTTTAAGCTCGGCGCGACGGCCGACCACGCCGGTCTGCCGAAACCGGAGCGCGTGTCGAGCGCGGCAGCCAAGAGGGCGGCCAAGCCGCCAGAGGCCAGGCCGCGTGCGGGTCCGACGTCCGCCCGCGCTTCCGGCAAGCCTGCCAACACCGGCAAGGCGGGCAAGTCGGCCGGCGCAGCCGGGCACACAGCGGCCAAACCGGGCAGCCGGGGGAGCGATAAGCCGAGCGGGAAACGCAGCGCGCCGGCGGCAGGCCCGGCCGGTCAGCGCGTTTCCAGCGGCAAGCTCGTGATCGTCGAGTCGCCGGCGAAGGCGCGTACCGTCGGGCGTTTTCTGGGGCGGGGCTATGACGTGCGCGCCTCTGTCGGGCACGTGCGCGATTTGCTCAAGTCCCGACTGTCGGTGGACTTGGAAAATGACTTCTTGCCCACCTACCGCGTGCTCAATGAGAAGCGCGAGTTGGTCAAGGATCTGAAAGAGGCCGCGGCCCGCGCGAGCGAGATCTTCCTGGCAACCGACCCCGACCGCGAAGGTGAGGCCATCGCCTGGCATCTGCTCGAGGCGGCCGAGATCCCGCCCGAACGCACGCGCCGCGTCGTGTTCCACGAGATCACCAAGAACGCTATTTCCGAGGCGTTCGGCCACGCGCGTGACGTGGACATGCGCCTGGTCGACGCGCAACAGGCGCGTCGCATCCTTGACCGGCTGGTTGGCTACCAGGTCAGCCCGCTGCTGTGGAGCCGGGTGCGCAGCCGGCTTTCGGCCGGGCGCGTGCAGTCGGTAGCTCTGCGTCTCATCGTCGAGCGAGAGCGCGAGATTGCGGCTTTCATTCCGGTCGAGTACTGGACGATAGATGCCGAGCTAGCCGAGCAAACCAACCGTGGGCAGGAGCCGCGCCCCAGTTTCCTGGCGCGTCTTGTCCGTATCCAGGGCCACGAGCCGGATCTGAAAAACCGCAACGATACCCACGAGATCGTGCGTGAGCTGCACTATTCGGCTTACGCAGTGTCGAGCGTCAAGCGAGGCGAGCGACGCCGCCGGCCCAGCCCGCCCTTCACCACCAGCACCATGCAGCAGGATGCCTCGCAGCGCCTGGGGATGACTGCCCAACGCACGATGCGCGCGGCGCAGCAGCTTTACGAGGGCATCGAGCTGGGCGAGGCCGGCAGCGTGGGTCTGATCACCTACATGCGCACGGACAGCGTGAACGTCGCCGAGGAGGCCCAGGCTGAAACGCGCGCCTTGATCGCCGAGCAGTATGGCCCCGAATATGTGCCGCCCGAGCCCAACGTCTACAAGTCGCGCGCCAAGAATGCCCAGGAAGCGCACGAGGCCATTCGGCCGACGTCCAGCCGGCGCGCGCCCGAGGACGTCAAGGCTTACCTGAGTCGCGAGCAATATCGCCTGTACGAATTGATCTGGCGCCGCTTCATGGCCAGCCAGATGACGCCGGCCATTTACGATACGTTGGCGGTCGAGGTTGAAGCCGGGCCTGTTGCCACGCCGCAGCGCCCGTACCTGTTCCGCGCCACCGGATCGCAGGTCAGGTTCCCCGGTTGGCTGGTCGTATATTCCGGCGGGCCGGCCGGACCAGGCGGCGAGGGCGAGAATGGCAGAACGGCCGAATCGGAGAATGGCAAGGGCGGCGAAAAGGAGGATGGGCGCAATGGCGCCAGGGCCGGAGATGAGGCGGACGCGGGTGTTCTCGTGCAGGCCCCCGGTCATCCCATCCCGCTCACCCTGGTCACAGGCCAGCCGCTCGATCTGCTGCGCCTGTTGCCCGAGCAGCACTTCACCCAGCCACCGCCGCGCTACACCGAAGCCACGTTGGTGAAAGCGCTGGAAGAGTACGGCATCGGCCGGCCGAGCACGTACGCCAGCATCATCTCCACGGTCCTGGATCGCGGCTATGTGGAACGCGCCGAGAAGAAGCTCGTGCCCACCGAGCTGGGCTTCACCGTGAACGATCTGTTGGTCAAGTACTTCGACGCGATCTTCAACGTTGGTTTCACGGCCGGCATGGAAGAGCACCTGGACGACATCGCCAAGGGCGAGGAAGCGATGGTGCCCGTGCTGCGCGAGTTCTATGCTTCCTTCGCGCCTCAACTCCAGGCGGCAGAGCGCTTCATGGAAACCGTGCGCGTCGAACCGGAGAAGATCGGCGAGACCTGTCCCGAGTGCGGCAGCGACCTGGTGATCAAATCGGGCCGTTTCGGCAAATTCATCGGCTGCTCGAACTATCCGACCTGCCGTTATACCCGGCAGTTGGTCAACAAGGTCGGAGTAGCCTGCCCGAAAGACGGCGGCGAGCTCATCGAGCGGCGAACGCGCACCGGCCGCACGTTCTACGGCTGTGCGAACTACCCGGCCTGCGATTTCACGTCCTGGAAGCGCCCGCTGTCGCAACCCTGCCCACAGTGTAGCGGTTTGCTGGTGGTAGCGAACAAGGACTGGGCCGAATGCACCGTCTGTCACCAACGGACCCGGATTGAGGCCTTGTCTGTGCCGCAACCGGCTTGACGGTTCGCACGTAATAGAGTTAAATGGTTGAACATGGAGAAGGTGCTCGCGGAGTACATTAACTACTTGATCGCCGAGCGCAATGTCTCGCCGCATACGGTCGCGAACTACCGGCGCGAGATCACCGACTTCATGGTGTATCTGCAGAAGTATCATCGCATTACCCAGTGGACGGCCGTATCGCCTGCGGTACTCCGCCGCTACCTGGCCTGGCTGCACGACCGAACCTATGCCAAGGGGAGTATAGTGCGGCGGGTATCAGAGCTACGGTCGTTTTATAACTATCTGCGGCGCCGAGGCATCGTCGAACGCAACCCGGTCTCACTCATAAGCGCGCCCAAGCTGCCGCGCCGGCTGCCACGGCCATTGAACGTGGAAGAGGTTTATGCACTACTGAGGCAGCCGGATGCGGCCACGCCGGCGGGCCAACGGGACCGCGCCATGCTTGAGATGTTGTATGCTGCCGGGCTGCGGGTCAGCGAGCTAGTGGCGCTGGACGTAGACGCGGTCGACCTGGTTAACGCGCAGGTGCGGGTGCTCGGTAAGGGCGCGAAGGAGCGGGTGGTGCTGATCGGCGTGCCGGCGGTGAGGGCGCTGCAAGCTTACCTGCAAGATGGGCGGGTCCAGTTGCTGAAGCATCGCAAACGCCGGGGCGCGGCGCGTAACGGAGCTGAAGCCGGCGCCCAGGCGCCGAAAACGGAGAACTGGCGCGCGGCGCTCGGCCGCAAGCCCGGCGAGCCGTTGTTTCTCAACCGCTGGGGGACGCGCCTGTCGGTCAGCTGGTTCACCCGTTCCTTCAGCGCCTATGCCCGCTCGGCTGGGATCGAGCGCACCGTGACGCCGCACATGATCCGCCATAGCTTTGCCACCCATTTGTTGGATGGCGGCGCAGACCTGCGCTCGGTGCAGGAGCTGCTCGGTCACGAGAACGCGTCGACCACCGAGATCTACACCGAGGTCAGCCAGGAGCGGCTGCGCGAAACGCTGCTGAAAGCACATCCGCGCGCGAAGAGGACGGAAAGCTGAAGGAAGAAGGCTGAAGCATGATTGGTTCTGCCCCTCTGACGGGGATGAACGGCACCGGGGCCCGCCTAGTCAGGCTGCGCGCAGCGTTGCGGGGTGCGGGTCTTGAGGCGGCGTTGATCGGCCAGCCGGCTAACCGCACTTATCTCAGTGGTTTCACGGGTTCCACCGGCTGGTTGCTGATCACCCAGGATGCGGCGCTTTTTGCTGCCGACTCGCGTTACTGGGGACGGGTCGGTCTTGAGTGTCCCGGCTTCGAGTTGGTCAAGTTCGGCGTGGGCGGGCGCAGCTTCTCCACCGATGGCCTGCCGCGCTTGCTCGAGCGGGCCGGAGCGCGAGTGGTTGCCTTCGAGGCGGATCACGTGACCTACGCCGAAGCCCAGGCCTGGATGGAAAAGAATCCGGGGGTGGAGTGGGTCGCGATGCAGGGGCTGGTGGCGCAAATGCGTGCCATCAAAGAAGCGGCTGAGATCGCGACCCTGCGCGCGGCGGTGGTTATGGCCGACGAGGCGCTGGCTGCTGCGCTGGCGCAGGTCCGGCCCGGCATGACGGAGCGGGACCTGGCCTGGCTGATCGAGAGCTACTTGCGCACGCATGGGGCCGAGGACGTCGCTTTCGACACAATTGTCGGGGCCGGGCCGAACGGCGCGCAGCCTCATCACAACACCGGCGAGGCCCGCCTGGTGGAGGGCGAGCCGGTAGTGATAGACATGGGCGCCTGTCTGAATGGTTATCATTCGGACCTGACGCGTACCGTCTGCCTGGGACAGCCCAAGGACCACGAACGCTTCTGGAACGTCTATAACACGGTCCTGCGCGCGCAGGTCGCGGCCGAGGCAGGCTTGCAGCCGGGCATGACGTGCCAGCAGGCGGACGCGCTCGCCAGGGACGTGATTAATGGCGCCGGCTTCGGCGAGTATTTCGGCCATGGCCTCGGCCATGGGGTGGGATTGGCCATCCACGAAGACCCGTTTTTCCGGCCGGGCGGCCAGGCTCAAGTCGAGCCCGGCAACGTGGTCACGGTCGAGCCCGGCATTTATCTCCCCGATTGGGGCGGTGTACGGATTGAAGATATCGTGTTGGTAACCGACAATGGCGCTGAGGTGCTGACGAAAGCACCCAAACAGCCCATCATTTGAAGGGGGGAGGACATGGACCCGCGGACAGAGGATCTTCGCTCCAAGTATTTGCCGCTCTTGGCCATCTTCCTGGCGGGACTGCTGATCGGTTGGCTGTTGATCGGCTGGAACCTGTGGCCGGTCCAATATACGAATGCCCTGCCCATAGACCTGCGCGCCGACAAGCGTGACCAGTACCTTTTGATGACGGCAGAGTCCTATGCGGCCAACCTCAACCTGGACCTCGCGCAGCAGCGCCTCGAGTACTGGACCCAGTCCCAGTTGGCCCAGGACCTGGGCAACCTGCAAGAGCGCTTGCAAACGAACAACCCGGCCCAGGCCTCGCAGGTGCAGCAACTGGCCGTTTCCCTCAAGGTGGTCGCGCAACCAGGGGCTACGCCCGCAGCAGGCGGCGCCGTACTTGCCGTGCCGCCGGCCACAGCCGCCCCGGCAAGTTCGTCTTTTGGGCAAACGTTGCAGCGAGCGTGCCTCGGCGCCTTGTATGTGTTGCTGGTACTGTTGGGGATTCTGCTGATCGCCGTCCTCTGGCGGCGTTGGCGGGCAGCCCAGGACCGGCGGCAGGGCATCGGAATCGGTGACTCGCCGCTGACGGTTCTGCCCGAGCCCGTGGAGCGCTGGTCGGTCTCCGGCGTGGCCGACGATGCCAAAAGCACCTGGCCTGATGCCGACCCGGACGAGCCGGCCGGGTCGCAACCTGCTGTCCGTCCCGGCTGGGCGCCGGCTGCGCCTGGAACGGATGCCACGCGCCAACGCGACGATCTGCCCTCGCCGGCCTCTTCCGCCCCCGCAGTGCAACCGCTGCCGGCGCCCGTCGGGCAGGGCACTGCCGCGCCGAAAGGCGCCAACGTAGAGCCTGGCTGGCGCCCGGGCGCCCCGGCTGCCCCGAAACCGGCGGTCGATGGGACGCCGGTCAAAATCGGTGAGTTCCTGGCGGCGTACCACATGGGCGAGCCGGACTATGACGAGGCGTTTGACATTCACGATAGTGCGGGCCAGTACGTGGGCCAGTGTGGCCTCGGCCTGACCACCCCGGTCGGCCGCGCCAACGATCAGGCGGCCGCGCTGCAGGTGTGGTTGTGGGATACCAACGACCCCGACACGAAGGTGCAGGTGCTGATGAGCGAGGGCGCCTACCGCGACACCGGCTTGCGCGACCAGCTTGCCGGCGAGCACGCGGCGACACCCGTCCGTGCGCGCTCCGAGTTCCAACTTGAGACCTACAACCTGCTGCTGAGCGGCGTTATCGAGAATGTCGAGTACGCCGACCAGGAACCTGCCAACGGGATCTTTGCGGAGTTGGTAGTGCGGCTCCGCGCGTACAAGAAGACGTAAGGCGCATGGGCGGAGAGAAAAAAAGGAGATATGTAGTCCGTCTGCCTGCTACACTCTCGCCTCAGGGTCGAACAGTTTCTTGTACTCTTCGATCGCGTAGCGGTCCGTCATGCCCGCCAGGTAGTCGGCGATGACACGCTTGGGCGTGTCGTGCGCGCGCTCGATGCGCGCCTGGACCTCGTAGGGGAGTTGTAGTGGTTCGGCCACGTAAGCGTCGAACAAGGCCTTGAGCAGGCGGTGTGCCTTGGTCGACATGCGCATGACCCGCGGATGGCGATAGAAATGCCCCATCAAGAAGCGTTTAAGCTCGGCGTTGTCCGGCGCCAGATCGGGGGAGAAATGAGCGACGTTGCGTTTTAGCGCCCGCAGGTCCTCCACGCTCTGCATGCCTGCGGCGGCGATGTCGGCGGCTGTGGCGGTGAGCACATCCGTGATCTCGATGCCGATCAGCTTGCGGATCGCTCTCGCCCGCAGCAGATCGTCCAACCGGCAGTCCACACGCTCCCCCAGGACGGTCATGACCCGCCGCCAGATCCTCAGCTCTCGCACCTCCAGCGGGTCCAGGACGCCGCTGCGCAGGCCGTCTTCCAGATCGGCGGTGTTATAGGCGATCTCGTCGGCCAGGTTGGCGCACTGGCACTCCAGCGAGCCGGCCTTCTCGGGTTCGTAGCCCCGTGCATCGGTCACGTCGTATTCGGTGTCGTGCTTGACCAGGCCTTCGCGTACCTCATAGGTCAGGTTCAGGCCGGGAAAGTCCGGGTAACGCTCTTCCAGGTAGCTGACGACGCGCATGGTCTGGCGTTGGTGATCGAAGCCGCCGTCCGCCGCCATGAGCTCGTTCAGGGTGGCTTCGCCGGTGTGTCCGAAGGGAGGATGCCCCAGGTCGTGGGCCAGGCAGATGGCTTCGGTCAAGTCTTCGTTGACGCCTAGGGTGCGCGCAAGCGTCCGCCCGATCTGCGCGACTTCGATGGAATGCGTGAGCCGGTTGCGGTAGTGATCGCCTTCGTGGTAGACGAAAACTTGGGTTTTGTACTCGAGCCGGCGGAAGGCGGTCGTGTGAATGATCCGATCGCGGTCACGTTGGAAGGCCGTCCGGTAAGCAGGTTCGTCTTCGGGATAGAAGCGGCCTCGGCTGTTTCCGCTGCACACAGCGTACGGCGCCAGAGAAGCGCGCTCGCGCGCCTCCAACTCCTCGCGGCTCAGAAACATCGCAGCCTCCACATTAGAACTGGCTCAAATACTCCAGTTGGTCCGGCCATGTCGCCAGATGGCTCAGATCCACCTCATGATATTCATCCTCAGCCGCGTTTGTCTGCCGGCGGATGGAATCTATGATATGCCCCAGGTCCTCGCGCGACAGATCGAGGACACGCGCGACCCCCGAGCGCACCGGCGGGCCGCCGTTCGGGCGATGCGCGGCGAAGGTGACGAGCGCCAGATGACCGCCGGGTTTCAGCTTGCTGTAAATGCGGTGTTCCAGGTGCGTAGCCCGGCCGGTAGAGGGGCGAAAGATGTATACCTTCCACAAACGCTCATCAGGTTCTAGATGCACCGGCCCACTGGATGAGAGATCGGCGAGCAGGTCCTGCGCCCACAGGCTGGCCGCCGTTTGGAGTCTACTGCTGTCGGTCATTGTTGGAGAAAGCCTTTACCTCCCGGATGATTCTGCTGCGGTTGCCCTCGCGCCTTAGCCGCATTCCACTCTGGCCATTGCCGGCCACGCTGGTGATACTTGTCGCCAGTTTACACCGCTGAGTAATGCCTGTCAAGCATTTTGTGCAAAGGGCGGCAGAATGTCAGCCAACTGTAAGAAGACCAGGCTGAAGAAGGCTGGTCTGCTGATGGTGCTCGACCATCCCGAAATCCCGCTGCACAATAACCCCGCCGAACTCGGCGCTCGTCAGCGGGTGCGCAAGCGCGCTGTCAGCTTTGGACCGCGCACTCCCGATGGAGCCAAAGCTTGGGATACCTTTATGACCTTGACCGCCACAGCCAAGAAGCTGGGCGTCAGCATCTATCGCTACATCCATGATCGAGTTTCCGGCGCATACGCCATGCCCGATCTGGCCGACCTGATCAGCCAGCGGGCTAGCCAACAGCCTTTAGGCACAGCGTGGGCGGCGCTTGCCCGCGCAGATGCCGGTGAGGGCGCTGTATCTGCTGGCGGATTCGGGGCGGGGCGGGGCAGTCAGCGCCGAGCGGGTCAGCCGGCGAGAGGCAACCCTGGCTCTCGCCCGCCACAGCGTGGCTTCCCGGCTCTTTGACCGGGATCTCCTGGCACGGCACCTCGAATTCTGTGCCCAGGCGGCAGCGCTCATCCCTGTGCGCCGGCTTTCCTACCCGCGCGAGTATGCGCTTCTGCCCCGCGTGCGCGAGGTGATCGAGGCGGACCTGGGCACATGTTCGGGCGCCATGCCCGGCACGCAGTCGCCGGCGCCCATGCGCTCGCCGGCGGCTAACACACCCGCTACCCTGTAAACCTGTTGGAGAGGCACGTAGCGACGCTGAACTCAATCCTATGCGTGCCGGATGACGTGCTGTTCCGCGATCTGGACGGCGAGGCAGTTATCCTCAATCTCCGCACCGGCACGTACTTCGGTCTCGATGAGGTGGGCACGCGTATGTAGTCGTTGCTGGTCGAGCATGGACGGGTGGCTCCCGCCTACGCCGCGCTTCTGGCCGAGTACGACGTCAGCGAAGGCCTTCTGCGCCGCGACCTGCTGAGTCTGGTCGACAGTCTGGCCTCCCGACAACTGTTGCTGGTCGACAATGCGTAACCTGCGCCGCTTGTGGTCGCTATCGTGGCCGGACCGTGGGCTGCTCGCTATGACC
>JADGQF010000269.1 GCA_017882045.1 Anaerolineales bacterium | reverse complement strand
AACGCCAGGTCGAGCAAATCCGGGTTGCCCGCCTAAGCCTGGGGAACGGCCTGCGCCGCTTCGGCGCCCGCCGCTTCGGCGCCCGCCGCCTCGGCGCCCTGTGCCCGGACCTGACTCTCGATCCAGGGATAGGTCTGGGCGATGCCTTCCTTGAGCGAGACCTGCGCCCGCCAGCCCAGCGAGTAGATGCGCTCGTTGCTGAAGTTGCGGCTCTGCACGCCCACGGGACCCTTGACCCACTCGACGTTGATGCGCTTGCCGGCCACCTCGGCCACTGCCTCCACCAGCTCCTTCACGCTCACGTACTCCGGCGCGCCGATGTTCACCGCGCCCTCCAGGTCGGAGTGCATCAACAGGTAGATGCCGCGCACCATGTCGCTGACGTAGGTGTAGGAGCGCACCGCCGTGCCGTCGCCCCAGGCCTGGATCGTGCCGCCGTCGGCCACCTCCGCGACCTTGCGGCAGGTGGCGGCGGGGGCCTTCTCGCGCCCGCCCGTCCAGGTGCCCTCGGGGCCGTAGCAGTTCTGGAAGCGCGCGATGCGCGCCTTCATGCCGTATTTGCGCCCGTAGGCCTGCAGCATGCGCTCCGAATACAGCTTCTCCCAGCCGTACTCGTTATCCGGGTTGGCCGGCACCGCCTGCGCCTCGGTCATCTCCGGCTCGCCCGGCCGCATGTCCCGGTAGACGCACACCGACGAGGAGTAGAAATAGCGAGGCACACCCATGCGCGCCGCGTTGTCGATCATGTGCACGTTGATCAGCACGCTGTTGTGCATGATCTCGCATTCGGCCGAATGGATGAAGCCCATCCCACCCATGTCCGCCGCGAGCTGGTAGACTTCGTCGAAGGTCGCGCTCCCGAGCGTCAGCGCCTCCCGGCAGCCGGCCGGCTCTCGCAGGTCCAGCACCTTGAACTCGTCGGCCGCCGACTGCGCGTACTCGTGGCGCTTGATGTCCACACCGCGCACCCAATAGCCCTCGCTCTTGAGCTTCTTCACCAGGTGACCGGCGATAAACCCGCCGGCGCCGCACACTAAGGCTGTTTTCATTGCGCAGGTTCTCCGAACGTGGGTTTTCCCCACTGAATTTGCAGTCCCTCGCGCGGGACTGCACACGGCCAAACACGCACCGGCGTCCCAGGGTAACGGGAAACCAGTATCTTCGCCAGCTCATCTACCGCGCCCGCGTCGCGCGCGATCGCCATCACGAACCCACCGCCTCCCGCCCCGGCCAGTTTGGCGCCGGCGATGTAGGGCGTCATGACGGCGAAAAGCTCGTCGATAAAGGGATTGGTGCAGCCGGGGTCCATGCGCTTGTTCAGCGCCCAGTGCTCGGAGAGCAGCGCCCCGAAGCAGCTCAGGTCGCCCGCCTCCAGCGCGTAGCGCATCGCCTGTGCCAGCTGCCCGATCTGGCGCAGCAGCCAGACCATCTCCGGGTCGCGCGCCATCCAGCGCGCCATTATGGCCCGCAACAGGTTCTTCGCCAGCCGCTGCTGCCCGGTGTAAACCAGCAACAGGCGCTCAGCCAGGTCCGTCTGCGCGCCGGGCGAAAGCCGGCTGGGGGTGATGCGGATCAGCTGTGGCAGCCCCGGTCCTGTCGTCACCAGCTTGACACCGCCTGTCAGCCCACCCACCTGGTCCTGCCAGCCGCCGCCCGTGGTCAACATCTGCTCCAGGCACAGGACCTCGTCGAACAGGCGGGCTTCGGCGAGCGGCGGCGCGTCCGCTCCGCCTTCCAGCAGCGCCGCCAGGCAGGCCAGGACCGCCCCGGCCATGATCGAGCTCGTCCCCAACCCCGAGCCGCGTGGGATGCCCGTCTGCGTGGTGAGGCGCAGCCCGCCCCCCAGGGCGCGCATGACATCGCCCATCGGCCGGTTCAGATCGACAGCCGGCCGGGCAGGGCCGGTCGAGACGTGCTCCACGCCGGCCAGCCCCCGCAATACCAGGGCTGCCTTATGTAAAGCAAACGGATCAGCCGGGTTGGTGTAAGTCAAGAGCTCGCCCAGGCAACCCACCTCGGTCGCCGTGTCGATATCGCGGCTCTCCAGTATCAGACGTGGCTCCGCCAGCCATTCGGCTTCGGCGCTGATCGGGTACGCGCCGCGCAGGGTGACCGCGGCGTTCAGCACCGTCCCCCCGCGCTCGATGCTATAGGGCGGCGTGTCGGTCCAGCCGCCGCCAAAGTCGATGCGCGCCGAGGCCAGCGCCCACACGGTCACGCCCGGTGCACGGCCGCCGGCGCCCGCGCCTGGGGCATCCACGGCTCCGAACGGGCGCGGCTCCGTGGACGCGACCGGACGCGGCGTGGCCTGTTCGATCATCTGCGCCAGGATGGCCAACGCCCGGTCCTCCCAGGCATTGTCCCCGGTCGCCTCGCTCAGGGCCTTGTAACCGCGCAGGCAAAGCAGCGGCCCGCCGGCCGCAAAGCGGGTGGCCGCCAGTCCGGCCCGCCGGGCCAGCACGCTGCGAGTGTTGCCGTTGCCCAGGGCCGGCGCGGCTTCCTGCGCCGGCTGCTCGCTTTCGACCGCCGCGCAGAATGAGCGGGTTGCCACCAGGTCCTCAACCGCCACGATATCGGCCAGGATGCGCTCGCCGTCGGCGAGCAGCAGGCTTTCGGCCAGCGACAGCCGGGGCGCAGCCGTCCAGCGGGCGCGCCAGCCATCCTGCGGCCCCGCCCTCTCTGCGAGCGCCGCGCCCGCCGCCGCGCCCAGCGGCAGGGTCAGCGCCAGGCTCTCTTCCCGGTCCTGGCTCAGCGGATACAGGCGCGCCGTCCACAGGGTCCGCCGGCTCGCCGGGACGCCGTCCCACAACGCCTCGGGGCTGATCCCCGTTCCGGCCAGCCACTCCGCCCAGGGGCGGTTGAAAACGGTGGCTCCCGGGCTGTCCCAGAGCTGTTTGGGGTCATCGTGTAAGCCAAACGCCCGCGTGACGTAGCCGCCGCCCACCAACGGCAACTGGTGCACCACCATGTCGGCCCCCAGCGCCAGCGCCTGGGCCGTCTGCACGCCCGCCACCAGCGCCGCGCCCTGCCAGCTCAACGACCCTTCCAGGCAACTGTCGCTGACCAGCGCCGCGCGCTCCTCGGCCGGGGGACGGGCAGCCGCCGGCGCCGGCGCCAGCCAGGTATTGATGGGCGCCGGCGCGCCCGGCTCTATCCCGCTCCAGCCGCACAACTGCGCCAGCGCCCTGTCCCCCGCCGTCATCTGCCAGTATTCGCGGGACGTGCCCAGGTGAACGAACACCGCCGGCTGCAGACGCTCCACGCTGAGCGGGATTTTGCGCAGGTGCTCCCAGATAATGCGCCGGGCGGCCTGCAGTGCGGGCGTGGCCGGCCCATCGCTGCTCTGGGCCAGGTAACCTTTGAAGGTGGTGGACTGCGCGGTGGGCAGCAACAGATCGCCGTACAGATTGAGCGTCGCTGCCGCCGCCTCATCCGGGGCGACTCCATCCTGGGGCGCCGTCAGGGCCAGGCGCCCGGCCAGCGTGACCAGCTTCGCCGCGGTGGCCGCGTCGAACCACAACAGGCCCGTGTCGATCTGCACCAGGCCATCCGGCCCGATCGCGCCCCAGTCCGCCAGCTCCTGCTCGGACGGCTTGTGCAGGTAGGCGCGCACGCGGTGCCCACCGTCGCCGCTGACGTACGCGCCGTGATGCTCGCCCATGCGCGCGGGCGCGGCCGCCGTCACCCCGATGATGCCGCCGCGCAGGAAAGACAGTTGCAGGTGGTCGAACACCAGCAACACGTCGCCCGAGGCCACCAGCACACCGGGTGGCAGTCCTTCCCCGGCCAACCCGCTGAGGGTGATCAGGAACTCGTCGAACACGGTCGACCAGCGCCTGTCCGGCAGGGCGCGCGGGATGCGCGCAAAGAGCTTGCCGGTCGCCGAACAATGCGGCAAACGCCGCGAGTCGCCGCCGGAGTGGATGATCAATACCCGGCCGGAATCGACCCGCGCCGCCGGTCCGCCCGCCGGTCTGCCCGCCGGGCCGGTGGCGCTGCTCCACGTCGGACCCGTGCCGGCCTCGCTTGCGGGCGCCGGCAGGCAAGGCGGTACGCTGCCGGCCTGCGCCTGCCGCAGCCTATCGGCGGCGGCCAGGGCAAACAGGGTCGCTCCGCCCGAGCCGGCCTGCCGCCCGGCCGGGTCCGGCAACGCCACGAACTCGGTGCGCGCCGGCAACAGCCCGGACTCGCGCCGCCACGCCAGTTGCTGTCTGTACATGGCAGCCTGGCGCTCGTCGCTGGCAGTCAGGATGCAGAGATCCCAGCCCGCCGGACCTTCCGGCCGCAGCGAGGCCGCATATTTCTGCCAATTGTTGCGATGGGCCTGTTGGAGGAAGGCCGCTTCACCGGCATCAAGCATATGTCCGTCCTGGGCAGGCATTCCCGAAACGCCTGCTGCCCAATAGAAAACGACCCCCGGGCTTTCTCACCTCTGTCAGGGTCGCCAGGTCACACGGCTGGGTGCCACTCGTAGGCTGGGTTCCTCGCCGGCCGGCTCTTCAGATAACAATACAAGACCCGTGAAGTCTATGAAGCGAAATGGGTAGTAGACCAGGCAGGCTTATTGACCGGGCCAATTCTAGCAGGTCGAACCGCTCCTGTCAAACGTCGCGTGATTTGCAGGTACGGTACAAGGTCTTACGCGTGCTGTCGAGAAAGGCCGGTTGTACCGGAACGCAGATGACGGGCGTCATGCCTTACGGTGGGAGTTCTTTGTGAATGGTTCGAGGTAATCGGGGGCTTCAAATTCGACAAAGCGGGCAGGGACATCGATGGGGCGTGGCTCATGGTCACGAAAGTAGTCAAGCTGATCTGCTACAACTGGCATCAATCGACCGAAAAAGCCATCTCCCGTAGCGCATTCGTAGTTGCCACCTTCCACACATCCATCACGAATGATGACTATCGCGGAAAGCCGGATACTCTTGGCAAGGAACAGGCCCAGGAGTTCGTTGTTATCGTAGTTGAGGCAGTAGACTCTCCCTCTGCGTTCTCTCTGTGTGTTTTCATTCGAATTCAGAATGACTACATCATAGGGTACATCTTGGAACTCATCTGAGTATTCACACGATGATGGGTAGAAAATCACTCTGGCGGTTCTGTCGATAGTATCGAGAACGTGATTTGTCATTCGGCTTCTCCGGGCATCCCGCCATCGTAGGTGCATCATATGCCGAGTGTCCCCGCCTACCTCAAGGCTCCTGCTGGTTAGCAGCGCTGCCTTTCCTCGCCTCCCAGGTGGCGACGAGAAAAGAAGTCATTGACCCTGCAAGGTTGACTGCAAGTTGCGCGTGGCGCGGCAGTGGTCGCACGCGTCTTATGCCACCACCGTGCGCGTCGCCAAGCCGGTTCCGCAAAGCACCAAGCCCTTCGACCACTGCGGTGCATCCGCCGAGAATCTGCTTGAAGACCGGCTCGGAGTGCTGGCTGGGAGCGATGTTGAGTGCATCGGACGCCAAGCGGTAGAGCTTGGGCAAGTCCGCTGTATCATCGTAGGCTATGGATAGATCGTCAAGTATGTGCTTGCATACGGTCTCAAGCAGAGTCCTCGCTGAGGTTATTGCACCTTCTGGGTCGGCGCTTCGCCGTTCGAGAGCGCGCTGCCACACGGCTTGAACAGCATCATGACTTAACCTCGTCAGTAGCTGAGCATCTGTCGTCTGGAAAACGGCCTGCGGGTGAGACTCAAGGTCAGTCAGTAAAGGTTCGAACTGCTTCCATAGATATTCTCGCCTCTCCTGATATGTTGGGAACTTACGTTTGATGAACTGCCAGAACTGGCCGAGGTCACGGCACGTGTGCACGAATGTTGGAAGGCTGGCGCGCACTGCCGCGATGCCCAGGAGTTCAGCGCGCAAGGCCACATAGTCAACATTAGTGGACCCACCGCTGGTCGCCATAGCTACAAGAACGTCTTGCAGGTCTTTCACCTTGATATAGTGCGGACTGGGTTCAGGCATTCAGAATACTCGCTATCCCGTTATTTGCTCGCGACATGAACTCCTACTCTTCGTTCCCGCCTGACTTATCATTCTGCTGAAATT
>JADGQF010000067.1 GCA_017882045.1 Anaerolineales bacterium | reverse complement strand
GCGGTCGCGCGCGCCGGGATCCCTTGGCGGGCCAGGTTCTCGGCGCACAGGGCAGGGTAGAAGTCGCGCCAGCCGGCAGGCCCGGCAATCAAGACCTCGCCGGGTTGGCGCAGGTCGCCGCTTGCGAAGGTCTCGGGAACCAGCGCTGCCTGTTTGACGGCTCCCAGCGCGGTTGGTAGCCTGAAATTGGACTGCAGATCGCCCAGGTAGTTTATGCCCGCCGGGGCGCATACTTCACGCAAGGCGGCAATACCGCCGCGCAATGCCTCCACTCCGGCCAGGGCATACGGGTGTGCAGGATGGCGCAGGACCCACCCGTCCAACGCCGCCTGCAGATCGCCATCCGTATCCAGGATACTCAGCCAGCCGGGCGAAACGTGCGTGGTACCGATCCCCGTGGTTAACAGGCGCACCCGGGCCTGCGTTCGTCGTGCCACCCAGGCCGCCAAAAGCCCCGCCGGACCGGCGCCGATGACCAGAACATCGTCCATTTATACCTCAGACAACGTTGTTTGCGGTTCGTCACCAGGTGGGTTGTCACCCAAGGCGCCGTCGTTCGTCACCGGACGGAGGGGTGTGCTGCGCAGGGGCACGTCGAGCTCCGCGAGACCGAGCACCCCACGGTAGATCTGTTCATCCAGCAGGGCCTGGCGCAGGTTCTGACCCCACAAGAGCGGACGTTGGCCCTTCCAGCGGCGTTGCGCAAAGTCGGCCAGCGCCTGGGTCGCCTGGGTTGCGTCGGCGGCGCCCATCGCATTCAAGACACCGGCTGCCCGGTAGTTGCAGAAACCGGCCTGGCACGGGCCCATGCCCAGCCGCAGGTCACGGCGCAGATCGTCCAGGATCCAGTGCGCCTGGCCGCCGCCATGCGCGCGCGCTGACTGCTCTATCTGTGCACGCGTGACCAGCTCGCACTCGCAGATGAGCGAATCCGCCGCCTGGCTTTCTTCTACCGCGGCCAGGCGATGGGGGAGGACGTGATACGTGCGGGTTGCCGTAGGCTGCGTGCTATCTGAGCCGCCGTCTGCCGTGCTCACGTTTGCCGTTTTCCGGTGGGCGATCGGCGGTACGGGATCGGGCAGAACAAATTCCTTCGTCCGGCACGGTTTATCAACGCCCAGGTCCTGGCAGACAATGTCTGCGGCCCTCTCGGCCATCAGCCGATAGGTGGTGAGTTTGCCGCCAACGACGGTCACCAGGCCTGCCACGCCATCACGACTTGCATGGTCCAACACGGCAAAGGTGCGCTTAGCTTCGCGCCCCAGGGCCGCCCCGCCCTCTTCATACAACGGGCGCACCCCTGCCCAGGCGCGCAGGGCGCGCGCCTGGCTGAAACCGGGCACCAGTTTCTCACCCTCCTCCACCAATTTCTGCACTTCCCAGGCCTGCACCCCGGTCTCGTTGGGGTCTTCAGCCGGGACGGAAGTGGTGCCGATAACGGCTACGGTGCCTATGGGAACGAGGATATCCCCGTCACCCGGGCGATGGCAGCGATTGAGGACGGTGTTGACGAAGCGATAGGCCATCGCTACCAGCGTGCCCTTGCTCGGCCGCACAATGACGGGACAGCCGGCCATGCGCGCGATCTGGCCCGCCCAGGCGCCGGCCGCGTTCACGATCGTCGCCGCGCCCAGCCGATGGGACTCTCCACTGCGTACATTGCGCAGCGTCGCGGCTCGCACCCGGCCGCCCGCCACTTCCAGGCCTGTTACCTCATGATACGTGAGAACGCTGCCTCCCAGGCTCCGAATGGCAACCGCCAGGGCATCGACCAGGTCAAAAGAATCGCACGCCCCATCCGGCACGCGAAAGGCGCGCTGCGTGCGCGGGTTGAGCGCCGGTTCGCTCTGCAGGGCCCGCGCGACGGAGATCTCTTCGGCCTTAATACCGCAAGCCTGGCAAGCGGAGAGCCATTTATCAGCGTAGGCGGGGTCGTCGTCCGGTGTGGTCAGGAACAAGCCGCCCGTATCCTCGATGGATGCCGGCGCGATGTGGCGCAGGATCTGGTTTTCGGTGATGCACTCGCGCGCCGACTCTGGATCGGTGACGGCATAGCGTCCGCCCGAATGAAGCAGCCCGTGGTAGCGGCCTGAGGTGCCGTCACAGAGGTCGGCCCGCTCGACTAGGGCCACGCGCAGGCCGCGCAACGCCAGGTCAAGCGCTACCCCTGCCCCGGTGGCCCCTCCGCCGATGACGATTGTGTCGAATTCTTGTGCCATGTGCCCTTTCCAGCGTTGCAGTCGTGAACCGCAACTAGCGGCTCGCGGCCGGCATTAGTACTTGCTTGTATTCTACAACAAAACCCCGTCTTCCTAAAGAAAACGGGGTTTTAGCACGGGATTCATCGCTCAGCCACAGCCGGTCTAAAGTTGGCCGGTGTGTCCTGAACGGCTTAGAACTGGTGGAAACGGCTGCGCGGCGCGCCGCAGATCGGACAACGGTCGGGGGCTTCGCCTTCCATAGTGTAGCCACAATGCTCGCAAACGTAAATCGCGGGCAAATCTACGTCCTTGCTCTCAGCCACCGCTTCCTTGGCCGTGCCGTACAGGGTTGCGTGCACCTTTTCAGTCTCGAAGGCACGATCCATGCTGGTGCGTGCCCGCTTCTCTTCCTGGCACTCAGCGACGGCCATGTACGCCGGGTACATCTCTTCGATCTCGAAGGTCTCACCCTCGAAGGCGGCAGCCAGGTTGGCAGCGGTGTTGCCCACGCCCTCGAGGGCGCGCAGATGATTGGTAGCGTGAATTTGTTCCGAGTAGGAAGCGGCGCGGAACAGGCGCGCCACGTTGGCTAAGCCTTCCTTCTCGGCGGCATCGGCGAAGACCATATACTTCAGGTGGGCCTGGCTCTCGCCGGCCAACGCACTGTGCAGGTTGCCATCGGTCATTTGCTTCATTGAGAGATCCTCCTCGCTAGTGTGATGCGTTTAGAAGGTGATGCGGCGTTCTGTGCCTTGGATCAGTCGCTTCAAGTTGGGACGCAGAGCCCAGAGGATGCCTACGGCAGCCATGACGCCGAATATGAGGTGCGGCCACGGATTGGCATTGCCTGCCACCAAGGTGAGCAGGCCGAGCACGATCAGGCTGCCCAGGCCCACGGTCAGGGTAGCGACAGAGGCGTAGTGAGTTATCAGGAGCAACGCCACCGCGATGACCGCGACCACAACCCCGGCAGTCGGCGAAAGCATGATCAGCGCCGCGCCGGCAGTCATACCCCCGGCTCCGCCGCGCAAGCCGAGCATGAAAGACCAGTTGTGCCCGGCGATGGCGGCTGCGCCGGCCAGTGCGGCAGTCAATTCGGACCAGGCGGCATAGGGACCTAAGACGTAGCGGCCAATCAACACGGCTGCCATGCCCTTGATAACGTCGCCGCTAACGGTCAGTACCAACGGCCAGACCTGTTTGGTGGCCCGCCAGACATTAGTGCCTCCGGTCCGGCCGCTGCCATGCTCCCGAACATCCACCCCCCAGGCCTTGCCGATCAGGTAACCGGTTGGAATTGATCCTAGTGTATAGCCGGTCAAGATGGCCGCGATGGATAGGAGTATTCGTAACCACAACACCTTGTTATACCTCGCAATCTTGGATTGGTGTTCGCAGGAACAGGCTGTGATCGCGCGCTGCAGCAGACCACCTCTGGTCATACTGTATCAACACCTGCGAGGTCGAACCGACGCGCCTCCATCCTCGCGCCCCGAGTATATACCCTATAGCACACGGTGCGCAACACCGGCAGGCAGCCCGTGAGCGGCGGCGCGGCAGCGCCGCTACGCCGCCGCACCCGCCATCAATGAGTCAGGATCTTGCTGAGGAACAGCTTGGTGCGCTCATGCTTGGGCGCAGTAAACAGTTCCTCCGGCGTAGTCTCTTCGATCACCTTGCCTTCGTCCATGAAGATGATCCGCCGGGCGGCTGCGCGGGCGAAACCCATCTCATGTGTCACCACCACCATCGTTATGCCGCTCTTGGCCAGGTCCAGCATCACCTCCAATACCTCCTGGATCATCTCCGGATCCAGGGCGCTGGTCGGCTCATCGAAGAGCATGATCTTGGGGTTCATGGCCAGCGCGCGGGCAATGGCTACCCGCTGCTGCTGCCCGCCCGAGAGTTGCGAGGGGTAGCTGCCGGCCTTGTCCGGGATACCGACGCGTTCCAGCAGGGCCAGCGCGACCCGTTCGGCCTCTGCGCCATCCCGCTTGCGCACGACGCGTTGGGCCAATGTCAGGTTCTGAAGGGCGGTCAGGTGCGGGAAGAGGTTGAACTGCTGGAACACCATCCCCACATCGGCGCGCACTGCGTTAATGTTTGTAGACTTGTTGGTCAGCTCGATGCCGTTGACGATGATCTCGCCTGAGTTCACGGTCTCGAGGTGGTTGATGCTGCGCAGCATAGTGGATTTGCCCGACCCGCTGGGACCGATCACCACCATGACCTCCCCGGCGTCGACGTCTACACTGACGTCGTCCAGAGCATGAACCCGGCCGAACCATTTGTTGACGTGCCTGATCTGGATGATCTTGTCTGCCATGCTGCCTCCTACTTCGCTCCCCGCCGTTCCACCGCCAACCGCCGCTCGAGCGCCGAGGAGATGCGCGTGAAGAACACGGTCAGGATAAGGTACACCAGCGCTACCATTGTGAAGGTGTCGAAACTCAGGAACGTGCGGGCCACGTACTCACGGCCGCGCCGGGTGAGGTCCGAGACGGCCAGGACGGATACGAGCGAGGAGTCCTTGAGCAAGGTCACGAATTCGTTGCTGACAGGCGGGACGATCACCCGCACGGCTTGCGGCAAGACGATATAGCGCATGGCCTGCAAGTAGTTCATCCCCAGCGAACGAGCGGCTTCCATCTGGCCCTTGGGGATTGATTGGATGCCGGCCCGAAAGACCTCGGTCATGTAGGCGCCATAAGCAAAGCTGAAGCCGGTGACGGCTGCCGTGTACGCATCCAGCCGGATCCCTGACAGCCATCCCCCGATGCCGGGCGCGAAGCCGGTCACGGCCGTGCCCAGGTATTGCAGAAGCTGCGGCAGGGCGAACCAGATCCAGAGCAGCCAGACCAGCACCGGAATGCCGCGCACGATCTCCACGTAGAGCGACGCGATACCGCTGATAAGCTTGTTGCCCGATACCCGGCCCAGTCCTCCCAACATCCCGATAACGAGGATGAAGAAGAACGAGACAATGGTGAGTTGCAGGGTTACGACGACGCCGTCGAGAAGGAACGGCAGTATGTCGGCGAAAGGATCGGGGACCGCCAGGTACAGGAATGCCACCAGCAAGATGGCTGCTAAGAGCAGCAGCCACCAGCGGTCAATGTGAGCCCAGCGACCGCGCTCGCTGGGCTGAGTACTGGGAGGTTTCAGGTCGACGGCGGCCCTTCGTTCACTGCGACCAAGCATGATAGGTACTCCTCCTAAGTGTGATATTACATTTTGCGCGTTCGGGGATCCAAGGCATCGCGCAGGCCATCGCCCAACAGATTAAAAGCCAGCACGGTGATCATGATGGCCAATCCCGGGTAGAAGACCAGGTGCGGGGCGGTGAAAACCTGGTTGCGCTCGGCGCCCAGCATCGAACCCCATTCGGCCTGCGGCGGCTGCGCGCCCAGGCCCAGAAAGGACAGCGCGGCCGCGTCGAGGATGGCGGTGGCGATGCCCAGGGTGCCCTGCACGATCAGGGGGGTCAGGGTATGGGGGAGAATGCTGCGGAACAGGATGCGCGTGCCCGGCGAACCGATGGCATGCGCCGCCATAACGAAATCCTGTTCCTTGGTGGTCAACACGCTGGCGCGCGCAACGCGCGCAAAGGCCGGGATCTCGACGATGCCGATGGCGAGCAGCGCATTGATCAGCCCCGGTCCTAACACCGTCACGATGGCGATGGCCAGCACGAGCGATGGAAAGGCGAGCAGCACGTCCATGAAACGCATGATGACATTGTCGCCCCAGCCGCCCAGGTAGCCGGCGATGGAGCCCAGTAGTGTTCCCAGGACGATCGCGAAGCCAACCGTGGCGAAGCCGATGACCAGCGAGACCCTGGCCCCATAGAGGATCCGGCTGAACTGATCGCGCACGTTGCCGTCGGTGCCCATGATGTGTTGTGGCTCAGAAGCCGGGCAGCCCAACAGGTGAATGCAGGGCGCTGCACGCTTAGTGACCTTTTCGACACCAATGAGCACCGCGTTGGGTGGGAAGGGCGCCACGATCGGTGCGGTGAGGGCCACCAGGACTAGGATTCCGAGAATGATCATGCCCAGGATGGCCGAGCGGTTGTGGAAGAGCGAGCGGATGGCATCTTGCAGCGGACTGCGCAGCGGGCGACTGATGATCTGTAGGTCGACCGGATGTGTGATTTCTGCAGTGGTCATTATGCTAAAACCTGACGCTAGCTTAGGCGAATGCGCGGGTCAAGGAACGCGTACAGAATGTCGACGATCAGGTTGATTACAACAAAGCCGATGGCGACGACTAACGTGACCCCTTGCACGATCGAGTAGTCCCGGGCGGTGATCGCATCATACATCAGGCGACCGACGCCGGAGAAGTTAAAAATCGTCTCTGTCAGCACGGCGCCTCCCAGGAGGCCGCCCAATGATAGACCTACGATGGTGATAACCGGGATCATGGCATTGCGCATCGCATGGCGCGAAACTACCACCTGTTCACGCAAACCCTTGGCGCGCGCAGTGCGGATGAAGTCCAGGCTCAGCACTTCGAGCAAGCTCGAACGTGTCATGCGGGCGATGAGAGCCATAGGGATGGTGCTGAGGGCGACGGCCGGCAGGATCAAATGCCTGACGGTGTCCCCCAAGGCCGGCCAATTGCCGGTCAGTAGAGAATTGACCAGGTTCATGTTTGAAACGAACGTCAGCAAGGTGTATGCAGGGCCCTGCGTCCAGGTCAAATGCCAGGCCTGCACCAGCGGTGTGAGGACGAGACCCGGCGTATTGCGTCCTGAGGAGGGTAGAGCGAGAGGAGTGCCTTTGAGCACCAGGGCAAAGAAGTAGGCCAGCATCAAGCCCAGCCAGAAAACCGGCATGGAAACACCTGCGTTGGCCAGCAGCATGGTGCCTACGTCGATCGCGGAATTGCGCCGCACCGCCGATATGGTGCCGAGCAAGATGCCGACAATTGTGGCAATGGTGAGCGCGCTGAGAGCAAGCTCCAGGGTCACCGGAAGCCGTTCTACGATCAGCGTTGTTACGGGCCGCCCGAAACGAAAAGAGGTGCCCAGGTCCCCGTGCGCCACGTCGCTCACGTAAATCGCAAATTGAGTCGGTATAGGCTTGTTCAGCCCAACACGCTCCCTGAAGCGGTTGCAGATGGCATCGGTAGCTTTCTCGCCCAGCGCGGCACGGCAGGGGTCGCCGGGGAGCAAGCGCGTCATCGCGAAAGTCACGAAGAGGATGCCGATCAGCACAGGAACCGCGGCCAGCACCCGCTGGCCAATAAAACGGTACATTCATCCTCCGGCAATAAAGAAGGGCGCAGCCTGGCTGCAACTCATGCCATCCGACTGCGCCCCACTCATGCTACCTGTCAGGGGCGACACGGTCACCGGCCACTATCAACTTGGTTATGCCTCGCGTAGAGCGAGCCCGCCACCTGGTCACCGTGTCACCCGGCTTCTTCAGCGCATACGCTAGCGCATACGCTGGCTACTTGGCCGGCGGAGTGTTCAGGAACGCCCCGAACAGGCTGGAGAAGTAGGCAAAATCACCGGTGCGTCCCTTGTGCAGGGGGTTGCCGGCGTCCCACTGTACGGCGTAGCTCATCACCACATCCTTGGCGGTCATGGGAGTGCCGTCGCTGAACTTAACGCCCTGGCGCAGATGGAACGTCCACTCGGTCAGGTCGGTGTTAGCTTCGTACTTCTCAGCCAGCCCGGGCACCACCGCCGTGCCGCCAAGCTTGTAGCTCAACAGCGATTCGTTGACCTGCAGGCAGACCCGCAGCGACTCGCCGTCGGTCTCGTCGGAGCAGTACAGGCTGCCCGGCTCGGCGTTCTGTTCGAAGACCATGGTGTTCCGTCCGCCTGGATCCATGACCTGGAATTGTTCGTTGCCCAAGGGGCTGGTGTGGGCGCCTTTGACGTCGGCCTTGAACGCGACGGCCGAACCACCATGGGCCACCGGCACCATCGGCATGTGCTGTTTGACCAGGTTGTTGGCCTGGGCATAGAGCTTGTTGCGGGCCGCCTGATCGACGCTCGAAGCTGCCTTAGACAGCACGTCCCACAGGTCCGGGTAGCCGGCGCCGAACTGTTTCGAGGCGCCCTTCCCGAAGTGGTAATCCAGGAAGTCGGTCTGGTCGGGGAAGTCTGCTCCCCAGCCCAGCAGATGCAGGCCCACCTGACCGGCCTGCGCCGCGTCCAGGAAGGCGGTCGATTCCATGACGTTTAGCTTGACGTTGATGTTCAGGTTCTGCTTGAGCTGTGCCTGGATATCTTGCGCAACCAGGTCCGGCTCGGGCAAGTACGGGCGCACCACGCTGCGATAGCTCAGGTCAGTATCGAAGCCGTTCGGGAAGCCGGCGTCGGCCAATAGCTTCTTGGCCGCGGCCGCGTCGAACTTGTACCAGGGATCGCCTTCGCAGCCACCAGGGATCGTGCAAGGCGTGAAGTATTCAGCCACGGCCGAGCCCTTGGGGTAGAAGGTGTCCACGATGCGCTGCCGGTCGATGCCCATCGCAATGGCCTGGCGCACCTTGTCGTTATCAAACGGCTTCTTGGTGTTGTTGAAGCCGATGTAAAAGACGTTTAGCGCCTCGCGTGGGATCAATTGGAGGGTCTTGTCTGCCGTGATCTTTGCGAAATCGTCCGGTGTCGGGTTGTCGATGCCGTCTACGCTGCCGGACTGGAGATCCAGCAGGCGGGCCGCGCCTTCCTTGCTCCACTTGAAGATCAAGGTCTGCGCAAGGGGCTTCGGGCCCCAGTAGTTCGGGTTGGCCTTCAAAATGATGCTGTCACCCTTGACCCACTGGCTGAACATGTATGGGCCGGTGCCGATGGGGTTCTCGACCAACGCCGTGCCGCCGCCGCCGGTGGCCTGTAATTGCTTCTCAGAATGCACCGCGAAGGAGCCGAAGGCGACCTTGGACGGGAAGGCGACGTCGGCTGAGCAAAGGGTGAACTTGACGGTGTTGTCGTCCACTGCTTCAATCGACTTGATCTCGCCACCGTACTTGCAGTCGACCGCGGCGTACTTGGTATCGGTCGCCGAAGCGGTCTGCGTCATTGTCTTGCTGGCCGCGGGGGCAGCCGTGAGCGCAGTCGCTGCGGTCGCTGCAGGGGCGGCGGTAGGCGCCGCGGTGGTGGCCGGGGCCTGTGTGGGCGCGGGCGCCGTGGTGGGCGCGGGCATCGCAGTGGCCGCCGGGGCGGGAGCGGGCGCGGGCGCCGCGGCCGGTTGGGCACAACCGGCCAGCACGCCGAGCAGCATGACGGTCACAGCCAGGGCACTGAGCAATTTGAACCGTTTCATCTTGAACCGTTTCATCTGGTGTCTCCTCCTGTCCTTGAGTAAATGGAAGGCTAGTACGTCAACAAGTCGAAGGTGCGCCGATCCCGGGTCGCAGGCGGACAGCTCGAGCTGCGACTCTCGGCCTTTCTCCTTCAACAAGCACGCTGGTGGTGGGGTGGCCATCCCCTGCAGGGCAGAGCGGGGTTTTCGGGCCGAACGTCGCACCTCCTTGTTCAAGGATTATCATGGCACGACGCTGTGCGGCCAAACGAGGGATAAACGAGAGACAAAGTTTATTATAGAGCGCACGCGCGGCGGTGTCAAATGACCAAAACTTGGGGAGGCTCTTTAAGGCGCAACCGGGCTGCGGCACGGACTTCCGAAGTCTTGCGGAGACGATTCTGGCTCCAGGCTTCGGAACTCTTTAGGCCACAGCCCGGTTGGCTGAGAGGACTGACTTATTGCGCCGGCGCGGCCGGGGGTTTGCCACCGATCCACTTGGCGTAGATCTGGTCGTAGGTGCCGTTGGCGTGGAGGTCCTTCAGGCCCTTGTTGAACAGCGCCAGTAATTTCTTCGGATCGCCCTTCTGCACCGTCAGGCCGTAGGGCTCGTTGGTGAAGCGATCGCCTATAATCTGCAACTTGCCTTTGAACTGGGGCGAGACCAGGGCGTAGTTGCTGGCTACCGGGTAATCCACGATGACGGCGTCAACCTGGCTGTTCGACAGATCGAGCATCGCGAGGTCGATTGTATCGTAGTTCTTGGCGGTGACACCCGGTATCTTCGCCACTTCGTCGGCGCCGGTGGTGCCAAGTTGCGCCCCGACCTTCTTGCCGTTCAGGTCAGCTTTGCTCTTGATGGCGGTTTCGTTGGTGCGCACGATGATCGCCTGGCCGGAGTACAGATACGGGTCAGAGAAGTCATACGTCTTCTTGCGATCGTCGGTGATGCTTACCGATGAGAGAATGCCGTCGTAGGCGCCGCCTTCCAGGCCGGCGAAGATGCCGTCCCAGGCCGTGTTTTTCAGCTCGACCTGGAAGCCCTGGTCCTTGGCGATGGCCATAATCAGGTCCGGATCGAGACCGACCATGTTCTTGCTCTGGTCCACCAGCTCCATGGGCGGGAAAGTCGCGTCCATGGCAATGACCACTTTCTTGCCAGCTCCCGCGGGCGCGGCAGGCGCACAAGCGGCCAGCAGACCAAAAAGCGTGACACATGCGAGCAACGCGCTAAAAAACCGGAAGTGCTTCACGAGATCTTCTCCTCTTACTGAGCATTCTATCGGGGCTGGCACAAGATCGTGCTTGGCTCGGCAGGGACCAGTTTTCAAAAGCGGAATGGATGAAAACGCGCGGAATTATAGTGTGCAGAAGAGCAAGTGTCAAATGTGCAAATGTGCGGATCCCTAAGCTCCAGACGGCCGCCAGGTCAGCCGGTTCTCGGAGACCGCCAGCGTTGCCTGCCCGGCGGCTTGCAGCGCGCTGAGACAGGCCAGGATGGTCGTCTGCGTCAGCCAGTAAATGACCGGATTGGGGATGCTGACGCCCATGCGCGCGGCGGCCAGTTCCACGATACGGCTTACTTCCCCGCTCTCGGCCAGCGCATCGACCACGGCCGCACGAATCGCCGCCAGGTGCGCGAGGTTCTGCTCTACCCAAGGGCCGATGGTCGTCACTGCTTCGCCATGGCCGGGCACGAAATACAGATAGCTGCCGTCCAGTCCCGCCAGGGCACGCAGGCTGGCCGCCGTCCGGTCGACGTCCACATAGAAAGGGATGCCGTGCTTGAGCATGACCGGCGGCGCGAAACAGGCGTCGCCGGTGAAGCACACGCCGCCCCCCGCGATCATCACTTGCTCAGGCGCATGTCCGGGAGCCGGTATGACCTGCAAGGGTATCCCTTCGATCGACGCCTCACCGGGCATGAGGAAGTGGTCAACCGGGCAGGCCTCGGCCAGGGTGAACTTGTGGCGCAGTTCGGCGACGGGAGCGGCGCCGGAGAAGAGGTACAGCGGCTCCAGGAGGGGATTGGCGACCACTGCGGCCTCCAGGGGCGCGGCGCAGACCGGCACGTGAGCGCGCGCACGAACCGTGGCCGCTCCCCCAAAGTGGTCGGCATGAGCGTGGGTAATAACGACCGCGACCAGCGCCAGTCCCAGGCTGTCCACTGCCCGCAGGATCTTGCGCGCGCTGTCCTTGTCCAAACCCGTGTCGACCAGGATCGCCTTGCCGCCTGCGACGATCAGCCCGGTGTTTGAACCGTCCCGCAGATGGTAAGCGGACGGCGTGAGTTGAATCAGGTCCACATTAGCCGCCGGTTTACGGCTCAGTGCCCGCCCAGATACGCCTGCTCCACCTGCCGGTTATGCAGCAGTTCTTGTCCGGTGCCAGACAAGACGATACGGCCGGTCTCGAGCACGTAGCCGCGATGAGCGATCGACAGCGCCATCAAGGCATTTTGCT
This sequence comes from Anaerolineales bacterium, assembly GCA_017882045.1. Lineage (GTDB taxonomy): Bacteria > Chloroflexota > Anaerolineae > CG2-30-64-16 > CG2-30-64-16 > JADGQF01. Next base: position 5,588 of record JADGQF010000067.1, on the reverse strand, counting down.
CGACCAGCAGGATGGCGGTGCCTTGCGAGTTGATCTCGCGAATGATGGAGAAGATCTCGTCGATCAGCACAGGCGCCAGGCCCATGGATGGCTCGTCGAGCAACAGGATCTTCGGGTGGGCCATCATGCCCCGCCCAATAGCCAGCATCTGCTGCTCGCCACCTGAGAGAGTGCCGCCCAACTGGGTCAGGCGCTCTTTCAGACGGGGGAAACTCTTGAAGACGCGCTCCATGCTCTGACGCATCTCGGCCGGGTCATTGCGGGTGAAAGCGCCCATCTCCAGGTTTTCCTGCACGGTCAGCGGCGCGAAGATCTTGCGCCCTTCCGGTACGTGCACGATCCCTCGCCGTACAATATCCTGGGCCGCGACTAACGTCAGTTCCTGGCCACGCAGGCGGATGCTGCCGGTGCGCGGATGCAGCAGCGCAGAGACGGTCTTGAGGGTCGTGCTTTTGCCGGCGCCGTTTGCGCCGATCAGGCTCACGATCTCGCCATCATCCACGTTGAAGCTGATGCCCTGCAAGGCATGGATCGCGCCGTAGTAGACGTTGAGGTTTTGGACTTCTAGTAACATCGTTATACCTTCCCCCCTCGCCCGGCTGCGCCGCGTCCCAGGTACGCCTCGACCACCCGCTTGTCACCCTGAATGTCCACCGGGTTGCCCCGAGCGATGACCTCACCGAAGTCCATCACGGTGATGCGCTCGCAGATATTCATCACCAGGCGCATCTGGTGCTCGATGAGCAGGATGGTCAGGTTGAAGCGATCGCGCACGAAGTGGATGAGTTCCATCAGCTTTTGGATCTCACCGGGGTTCATGCCCGCGGCCGGCTCGTCGAGAAGCAACAGCTTTGGCTCAGAGGCCAACGCACGCGCGATCTCGACCCGGCGTTGCTCGCCGTAGGGCAAGTTCCTGGCCTGTTCGTTGACGTAACGTTCGAGACCGAAGATGTTCAGAAAGTCCTCGGCGCGCTCGGTCAACTCGCGTTCCTTGGCCTCAAACTTTGCATTGCGTCGCAGGCCATCGAACAGCCCGTAGCCGGCATGCGTGTGGTAGGCGATGCGTACGTTGTCGAGCACAGTCAGCGTTGGGAAAAGGCGGATATTCTGAAACGTCCGGCCGATTCCCGATTGAGTGATCTCGAAAGGCTCCATGCCCACCAGGTTGTCGCCGTCCAGGAAGATGTCGCCGGTGGTTGGCACGTACAGCCCCGTGATCATGTTAAAGACCGTGGTCTTGCCTGCACCGTTGGGGCCGATCAGCCCGTCGAGCGCGCCGCGCTGAACGGTCAGGCTGAAGTTGTTGACTGCCTTAAGGCCGCCGAAGAGCTTGGTCAGGTTTTGGATGTCGAGTGCGGGCACGGCGGCCCTGGCCTGCGCGGTCATCGGCGAATTGGTGGTTGCTGGTTGCATCATGCTTCGCCTCCTACTTGCCCGCCGGGACGGGAACGCCCTGGGTCGTCTGGCTGGTGCGGACCGCTACTTTCGGATGGCGCAAGAAGCCCCATTCAACCCCGCCCAGCAGACCCTGCGGTCGCAGGAGCATCAGCATGAGCAGCGTGATCGGGTAGAGCACGAAGCGCCAGGTGGGCGCTTCAGTGCCCAGCTGGCCCAGGATCACACGCAACAACCCTTCCAGGAAGAAGATCCAGCCGAAGGAGGCTGCGATGGTACCGGTCATGCTGCCAAGGCCGCCGAACACGATGATGATCAGCGGGTTGAAGCCGAGCAGGAAGCTAAAGGTGGCCGGGCTGAGGAAGCCGATGTAGTGCGCATAAATGCCGCCGCCGATGCCGGCAAAGAGGCTGCCGATGACGAAGGCCAACAGCTTGTAGCGGGCGATGTCGATGCCCATGGACTTGGCAGCTGTCTCGTCCTCACGCACGGAGATGATGGCCCGACCCGTACTGGAATAGATCAGGTTGCGCATGACGATGATGACCGCCAACATGAACACGAAAGCCCAGAACCAGGTGGTCAGCTTGGGGATACCGATCATGCCGCGCCCGCCCTTCATCTCGGGGAAAGGCAGCAGAGTATCTGTGTTGACCAGCAGGGTCTGCACCACGATGGTAAAGCCCAGCGTGGCGATGCCGAAGTAGTCGCTGCCGAGGCTCAGCACGGGTAGGCCGAACAGGAAGCTCACCTCCGCCGCGAAAGCGCCACCGACGAGCACCGCCAGGACCAGGATCACGTTCTGCGCGACGTTGCCGAGCAAAACGGAGTTGGAGGCATCTGCGGCGCCGAAGGCAGGCGCGATCGCATTGGCAATGGCGTTGCCGATGAGCACGGAGATCACGGCTGCGACGCCGGCGCCGATCAGGTACAGCGTGAACTGCGACAGCACGGGCATGCCCTTGTAGCGTGCGATCAGGCGACCGACGACGAGGATCATGAGGCCGACCAGGATCACCAGCAGACCGCCGACCAGCAGGCCGCTGGCATCATGGTTCACCCAGCGGTAGGTGACATCAGCCGCGGTGTAGGCGCCGATGCCGTAAAAACCCCATTGGCCGAGGCTGAACTGTCCGTTGAAGCCGTAGATCAGGTTCAGGCCCAGCGCGACCATCGTCATGCCGCAGGCCTGGAAGAGCAGGCCGCGATCGAAGTCGTTGAAGACCTGCGTCCCGTTAATCGGCGTTAAGGCCAGCTGAATAATGCCGAAGGCAATCACGATACCGAGCGCCTTGGCCCACCATGGCTTGCGGCCGACTGCCCAGAGCAAGCCGTAGACCCAGGCCAGGACGGCGATGATCTTGACGAGTGAAATTGCTAGTTGGTTGAGATCCATCGTCGCCTCCTAGGCCTTTTCCTTCTCCGGCTCGCCGAAGATACCGGTCGGGCGAACCAGGAGAACGAGGATCAGGATGGTGAACGCTACGGCATCACGCATGGGCGTAGAGATGAAACCCATGGTCAGCGCTTCGGCTTGCCCCATAATCAGCGCACCGACGAACGCACCCGGGATGCTGCCGATGCCGCCCAACACGGCGGCCACGAACGCCTTCAGGCCGGGCAAGATGCCCAGCTGCGTCCAGATGGACGGATAGGCGATGGCGTAGAGCATGCCGCCCAACCCGGCAAATGCGGCGCCGACGGCGAAGGTGAACGAGATCACCTGGTCGACGTTGATGCCCATCAGGCGCGCGGTCGGTTTGTCGAACGAGGTGGCGCGCATAGCCTTGCCCAGCTTCGTCCGCCGCACCAGGTACTGGAGCAGCAATTGCACGGCTACCGACGCCGCGACGATGATCAGGAAGATGTTAGAAATGATCGGGGCGCCGGAGGGCGGTGTCTGGCCGGGCTGGAGCATGTGAACGCCGCTGGTGGTAATATACCAGGTGACTACGTCGAACGGCCGCTTGTAGGGGATGAAGCGGCCGGAAAAGACGAAGTACAGGGCGCCAAAGAACTCCAGGAAGAAGGAGACGCCGATGGAGGTGATCAGCGCCGCGATGCGCGGGGCATCGCGTAAGGGCTTATAGGCCACCCGCTCGATGACGACGGCCATGACCACGCAGACGGCCATGCACACCGCCATCACGCTCAATGTCCCGATCAACAACGCCAGCGTGGGCGAGAATCCGGGCCAAACGAGCGCCGGCCAGACGTGCAACTGGAATTGGGCAACCAGATAGTAGCTTACGAACGCGCCGACCATGAACACATCGCCGTGTGCGAAGTTAATGAGCTTGACGATGCCATAGACCATCGTATAGCCCAGGGCGATCATCGCATATACAAATCCCAGTTGTAGGCCGCTGAGCACGATTTGCAGGAAAAGTGCCGGGTCTTTGATCAGGTGGGGTACCAGGATCACCAGGGCTGCCAATGCGAGCAGCCCGAGAAAGGCCTGACCGATCCATGCCATCCGAGCCCCCGGTCTACGAGCGGCGTAAGTAGACTGCTTGGAAACTGTCGCCTGTGCCATCCGCGCTTACCTCCGAATCTGTGCCTGTTATGCAAGTGGAGGGCGGACGGAGCCGCCCTCCACCGTTTCTCATATCAATGCAGTACCCGCTGGTACGCACTGCGCGAACATCGCTTAAGCCATCACTTACGCCGCCAAGCCTTACGGAGCGACGACGGAGTTGAACTTGACGCCGTCCTTCGTTACGGCCAGGATGGTCGCCGACTTGATCGGATTGTGCTGCTTGTCGTACGTGATCTTGCCGGAGATGCCGTTGAAGGTGATGGCGGCCAGCGCGTCCTTGACCTTGGTCGGGTCATCGACGCCGGCGTTGGTGATCGCCGTCAGCAGCAGGCCGGTGGCGTCGTATGCCAAGGCGGCCAGCGCGTCCGGGGTGGTGCCGTTGTACTTGGCCTTGTAGTTCTTCACGAAGTTCTGAACTTCGGGCCGAGGATCATCAGGCGAGTAGTGGTTGGTGTAGTAGCCACCCGCCGCGGCGTTGAGGTCCAGGTCGGGCGAGTCCCAGCCATCGCCGCCCATGAATGGGACGTTGATGCCCTTATCCTTGGCCTGCTTGGTGACCAGGTTGACGGTGTTGTAGTAGTCGGGCAGGTAGATCATGTCGGGCTTGGCAGCCGCGACCTTGGCCAGGATGGCCGAAAAGTCGGTGTCAGTCTTGCCGTTGTAGGTTTCCTTGCCGACGATCGTGCCGCCACCAGCGGTGAAGGCCTTCTCAAAGTACTCGGCCAGGCCCTTGACGTAGTCGTTCGACTGGTCGTACAGGATGAACGCGCTCTTGGCCTTCAGGGTATTGAGAGCGAAGTTGGCGCCCACGGTGCCCTGGAACGGGTCAATGAAGCACGCGCGGAAGATGTAATCCTTGGTGCTGCCGTCCTTGTTGACGGTAACGGACGGGTTGGTCGAAGTCGGGCTGATCTGCACGACGTGCTTGGCGTTGGCAATCTCGGAAACCGGGATCGAGGCCGAAGAGCAGACTTCGCCGATGATGTAGTGGATCTTGTCCTGATCGATGACCTTGTTCGCAGCATTGACGGCCGGGTCAGGGCTGCACTGGCTGTCCTCGACGCTTGCCTTGATGTTCATACCGATGACGCCGCCGTCGTGGGCCTTGGACCAATCTTCAATCGCCAGCAGCGCGCCGTCGCGGGTCGAGGTGCCGAAGGTCGGTTGGCTGCCGGAGAGCGGTGCCAAAATCGCGATCTTCAGATCACCGCCCGCGGCAGCAGCCGGGGCAGAGGTTGCAGCCGGGGCGGCCGGGGCAGAGCTTGCAGCCGGGGCAGCCGGGGCAGAGGTCGCAGCCGGGGCAGCACCACCACAGGCCGACAGAATCAGGGCCAGCAACATGAGGACGCTAATTGCCTTGAATGCACGCATGAGAATTCTCCTCCGAAGCATTTTCTGGTGACCGTGGAATGAAGGTCGTATTCGAGATGTGGGGCCATCAGGCAGGCTCAGACCGGCAGTTCCAGCCGTGGCCAACAGGCAGCACGAGTTTGTCGGGCAGCGATCACCTCCTCCCTTCTCTACCGGCGAACTGTCAGATCCCACGCGGGAGTGATTGCGAATCACCCTGACAAACTTTATCGTTCGCCGGCCTGGCATAGATAACGAGGCCGAAACGGAGAGTTCAGGCTCTTAGAGAGCGCCATGTGAGATT